>NZ_JBEZXR010000044.1:0-73555 GCF_040638135.1 Streptomyces sp. NPDC026673
GCCCCCTTCGCGACCTTCCGCCTGTGGCGGCGTATGAAGCTGTGGGAGCTGCGCTCCTACGACGAGGTCATCCGGGTCGAGCAGGAACGTCTCGTGTACCGGGCGCGCCTGCGGGCCCGCTACGGCCGCGCCTGGCGCCGCAAGGCCCCGGTCGAGTCCCTGATGCCGCTGCGGTTCACCCGTTACGGCATCCCCCTGACCGAGACCGGCCCTGCAGGCCTGGCCGCAGCCGGCATCGAACTCCCCGCCGTGCTGGAGCGCACAGCCATCGAGTCGGCCACGCCCGAGGCGATCGGGGAATCGGTCGTACGGCAGCTGCGGCCTGAAGCGGAGCCAGTTCCCGAGCGGATCGTGCCGGCGCAGACCGCAGCCGCCAACGAGGCACCGACCCGCCGAGTCACCATCACTGTCGCTGTCCCCGAAGCCAGTCCGGAGCCGGAGCCGGAAGCGCCCGGCCCTGCGCCGCTGCCCACAGCGAAGGAACCGGCGCCCGCCAAGGGCTCGCTCCCGCAGCTCACGATGGTCGACCGTTACTACCGCGTCTGGGATGAATATCGGCGCGCACACGGCCTGGCCATCACCGACGACAAACAACTGACCGACAAGGTGCTGTCAGCTCACCTCGCCACTCTCGGGATGACAGGCCGCGGCGGTGCCCCGGTCAGCCCTTCTACCCTGCGCCGCTACCTGCCCGCGTTCCGGATCTACGCCGTTTGGCTCGACCACCTGGAGGGCGAAGGCGTCGCCCCGGACGAGTACCTCCTGGCGCAACTGCTCACCGCGCGCGGGATCGTCGCTCAGTACGGCGCTATCTACACGCCCGGCAAACTCGAGTCGTTCGTGGCGGACTTCCCACGCCGCCGTGCTGCACTCGCGGCCGACCAGATGCTGAGCGACGCCTGATCGTCGAACACGCCTTGGCGGGTGTGGTGTGGCCGCTCGCGGGGGCATGACGGACACATCGGGGTAAGTGTTGTGTAGCGACGGGGCAAGCCCTGCTCCCCGCGTCAACGCCGCCTTGGCCCGCGACTGCGAACACTGCCGCGGATGGGGGACCATCGTCACCGACCTCGGCCGCCACGAACGCTGCCCACGCTGCCGACCCGCGGTCGAGCAATAGCCCCCGTGAGACGGTCGGGCAGGTCCCGGAGCCGTGAACGTGGACGAGAGCACGCCGGTGGTAGACCGCGCCATCGACGGTGCCATCGACGGTGCCATCGAGTAAGCCCCGCAGAACCTGGCGCTGTCGTGTGTAGTCCTCGGGGAGCTCGATGGGCTGGAGCACTCCGGTGACTTCAAGCCGCAGTGCGGCGACCGTCACTTTCCTCCCTGCTCCGGAGCTATGCTGATCGTCAGTGGGTGTCGGCCGCGTTCCCCCGTCGCGGTCGATACCCGCTCTGCGTTCTGGTCAGGCGCTCCCAGGTGTGGCCGCCAGGCCCCCGGACTCTGCCAGTACCGCGGCGATGGCGTGTTCGGTGCGGGCGTCAATGGTGATGTCGTAGGCCCGGGTGACATCGGTGACCCGGGCCACTGCTTTCCGGGCCCCTGCGTGGTTGCCGACGGCCTGCTCGATTGCCATCCAGTCGCGGTAGAGGATCTCAGCGGTCTCATCGATATCCAGGCCTCGCAGTACCGCGCCCCGGGCCGCGTCCCAGTCCGGCGCTGCGCCGGTGGTGTGCCAAGCGGTGAGCGTGTGTGCGACGTCGACGATGCGGGACAGCATCTCCTGCTGCACCGATACCGCCCACGGGTACTCCTGGCCGTCGAACGGGCGGCCTCGTACCAGTGCGAGCGCGGCCTCCAGATTTGCCATGCCTGCCTGGGGCCCGGCGACCAGGCCCTGGGTGGCGAGGTCCTGGAAGGTGGCCCAGTCCGAGCGGACCGACGGGTGGAAGGAGTACCCGCCCTTGGGCCGGGGCAGGTACGGCTCTCCCTGCGGTGTCGAGCCGAGGCGGGCCCGGATTTCCGACAGCCGGGACTGCAAGGTGTGGGTCGTCCATGGCGAGGCCGGGTCCATGGCCCTGCACAGTGCGTCCGCGTTCCGGCCGGGCTTGAGGTAGATCAGCGCGGCGAGGGCCTCCAGCCGCGGGCCGTGTCCGGAGCCGGTGATGCCGGACACCTGAAGCGAGCCGAGGACCTTGATCTCAGGAGCCGGCGGTCGCGCATCCTCGGCCCCTTGACCTGTGCCCGCCAGGCCGCCTGTGGCGAGGGTGCCGTCGAGGTTCGCGTACTCCGCAGCGGAGCCTGCGGCGAGTGGCCCGGTTGCCTTGACCAGACGGATCCGGCCGGGGTTGGCGGTGGCGAGCAGGGCCGGGAACGGGCTGGCTGCCGCGGTGTCCGTACTGGTGTCAGCGATCGGGTGCAGCAGAACCGGGTGCGGCGCCGACCGCGGCGTTGCTGCAGTGTGGTCGTGGTCCTCGGCGAGCTGCCACGCCCCCGTCGCGCGGGTCGCGGGCCGGTCGGCGACGTTGAGAGTGTGGACGAGTTCTCGGTACTGCTGTTCTGACAGACGCTGTACCTCGACAGACTCAGCGGACAGATGCGGTAGCGCTACCGCGGTGTCCAGGGCGGCAGGAACGGTGCCGGCACCTGGGAAGGCCTGCCGGGTCGCCGGGGTCTCGGGCAGGACCACGGTGACGGGCAGGTGCCGCGCGGCGGCGATCGCGTCGGCGAGCTGCCAGACCTGCTCGGGCTCGACGTCAGGTGCGCAGACCAGGATCCACGGCAGCGGCTCCACGGCCTGGTCCTGGCCGTGCTGATACACCTCCACCAGCAGTGCCCCGAGGTCGGAGACCACCGACGGCAAATGCGGCATCGCCCGCAGCCGTCCCTTCGGCAACAGTCCGGCGAGGCGGCTTCCCAGGCCCACGGTGAGGACCTCGGTGTGGTCGCTCCACGCACTGGTGCCCGCCTCCAAGGCCAGCGCCCGGGCTACGGCCAGTACGTCGCCTGGCGTCCCGTCCAGGAGTAGCCCACCGGCGTGGAAGAGGTTGATGAGGACCAGGTCGCCTGATGCGGCGGCGCCGATGGTGATCAGCCCCGGATACGGTGCCGGAACCTGTCGGGCCTGTTCCGCCAGCAGCAGCGGCAGGCGCCCGTCGAGCACCCACACCCCAGTTGTGGAGCTCGGGGTGAACGGCGAAATGGGATCGGCCTCGGGGTCGTCGACGACCAGGTGTACCGCGCCAGCCGC
Organism: Streptomyces sp. NPDC026673; assembly: GCF_040638135.1. Lineage (NCBI taxonomy): Bacteria > Bacillati > Actinomycetota > Actinomycetes > Kitasatosporales > Streptomycetaceae > Streptomyces > Streptomyces sp. NPDC026673. Next base: position 3,194 of record NZ_JBEZXR010000044.1, read on the forward strand.
CGTGACCCGTGCGCCCTGCACCGTAGGCAACTGGTGGCCGCCCTCGGCCGCATGGTGAGCCAAGGTACGCAGCACGGTGTCCAGCAGTGCGACACTGGCCGGCTCGCCGGTGGCCTGCAGGACCTGCTCGGTCCGGGTCGGGTCGTCGTCGATCGCGATGGTCTCGCCCGCCCGGCGCCAGCGCTGCTGCAGAATCCGCCGCACCCCCAGAGCACCTGTCAGCAGCGCAGCGAGCAGCGCCCCGACCCCGGCCGCCAGCACGACCGGCCGCTCACTATTGGACTCCTGCGCGGTGCCAGTTCGCACTGCCGGGGCCAGCCCTGCTGACGCCGAGGACGACGGCAAGGACGGGGACGTGGGCGAGGCGGCAGACGCCGTTGCCGCGGACGGAGCATCGGACGGCGGCGCCTCATACGTGGGGGCGGCGGTCGGTGTGGCTGCTGCGCTGGTGGTACGTGTCGGCCGTGCGTGGCCAGCAGTTCTTTCGGGGGCTGTGGTCTGGTCCGGTTGCAACGGATCTGCCTCCCCTGGCGGGCTTGTCGGCAGCTCCTTCTTCGTGACCGGCGACGGCGTCTCGGTAGCGGTGGAGGGTGCCGCCTGCGGTGTCGTGGAGGGGGTCGCCAGGCGGTCGTGCTTGCTCGGAGCGCGGTCGTCGTTTCGCGGCGGGGTGCGGTCACGGGACTGGTTACGGTCGTCGTGCTGCGGGCCAGCGGCAGCGTCCTGGTCCGAGGCGGGGAGGTCGAGGTGCTGGCCGGGGTAGATGAGGTCGGGGTCGGTGAAGTGGCGGCCGCCGGGCTGGGCTTCGCCCCGGTTGATGCGGAAGATGGCCGGGTAGCGGTCGGCGTCACCGAGCTCGGCTTCGGCGATCTGCGACAAAGTGTCGCCCGACCGCACCGTGTACGGGGCAGGCCCGTCTTTCTCGACGGCGCTCCAGCGGCCGCCCTGCGCATGCGGACTGGCGGGCGCGGCGTCGCCGGGCAGGAGCAGCACCCAGCCGGGTCGGATCGGATCCTCGGCACGGAAGACGGTGCCGTCGGTCATGGTGCGGCCATCGTTGAGGTGGGCAATCTCGTCCCACCGGTAGCCGTCGCCGAGCCGGTCGTTCGCGATCGACCACAGACTCTCTGCCGGTCGGACCGCCCGCACCGTATGGGTGACAGCGCCGGCGCGCTCCACCGGGGCGGGGGCGTCGAGTCTGGAACGGTCATGAACGCCGTGTGCCGGGGTCTGCGTGGCGGCCGGGGTGACGGTGACGGCGTGCGCGGGGGTGGGGGAGGCCAGGGCCGTGTTGGTGGGAAGCGCGACCAGGATGGCACCGACCAGAGCGGCGGCTGCGCGCTGGCCTACCAGCAGTCGCAGCCTAGGTGTGGTCCGGCCGCGCAGTTGAGCTGGGATCTCGATGGCGACGGCGGCTGCGAAGCCTGCCCACCCTGCCCAGCCGGCCACCGCGAGGGCGAGCAGGAAGACCTGTCCGGAGTCCTGCGTGGACAGCAGATTGCCCAGAGCTTGGATGCCGGGCGTGGCGACGATGGTGCTGCCCCACCACAGCAGCATCGGCAGGCCGAGCAGGAGCGTGGCGAGCAGCAGAACACTCCCGGTCACGCGCAGGACCGTCCCGGCGGCGGCACCGTGGCGAGTGGGTGGCCTGCGCGATGGACGGACAGCGGGGCTCTGCGGCATGGCGGGTGGCCCTTCTCGTGGGCTATTCGGGCTGGTCGACGCCGTGTAGTAGCGTCGCGGTGCCGTGGCCGTTGACATCCATGGAGCCGATGCCGATCACGGGCAGGAACCGGGTGGGGTAAGTGGTGTCGACGACGACGGTCAGCTCGCTGCGGTCCGGCGAGACGGTCACGGTGCCGTGGACGCCTGCCTGCCGCAGGTACTCCGAAGCGGCGGCCTCGGCGGCTGCGGGGTCGACGCGGATGGCGGTGCCGGTGACAGCGTCGGCGGGATCGAGGGCTTGGCCGCCGGCGCGGGCGGCTTCCAGCGCGAGGGCGTCGGCGCGTTCGGTGGCACGCAGCTTTCCGCCGCCGTCCAGGACCAGCCCGGCGATCGCGAGAAGCGCCACGGTGCAGATCGCGACGAATACCGCGACCCCGCCCTGGTCTCCCCGCCGCAGGCGGCGCCCAGCTGATCCGAGCATGGCCCGCGTCATGCGTCCTGCCTGGCGCGGAAAGCATCCACGACGCTGGTGAACGAGCTGGTCAGCGTCTTGGTTCCGGGAGCTCCCGGCAGCAGCAGATCCGACAGGTCCACGGTGCAGCGGACAGTGACGGTGACGTAGCCGACCTGGCCGACTGGCACAGACAGGCCCGAGGCGTCGACGTCCACGTCGGTGCTGGCGCAGTGGACGCCTTGGTCTTCCAACGAGCGGGTGGCAGCGTCGGCGGCCGCGGACTGCGCGGCGAGTTGGGTGCGTTCCAGCGACGCGGCGCGGGCGGCGTCCTCGGCGGCCGCGTCGGCTTTTCCGCCGGAGACGGTGAGGCGTCCGGCGGCGATGGCCAGGCACAGAAACGCGATCAGCAGCGGCGTGACGATCGCGGCCTGGATCGCCTCACTGCCCCGGTCACCCTGCACCCGTGCTCCGGCCCGCAGCGTGCCCCACACGGAAGTCCAGGTCATGGTGTAGTCCAGCGTTCGCGTGGGCTGGTGGCGGACTGGGTGACGCGCAGGCCTGCGATGCCGGGCAGCAGCGACGGGGCGGTGCCCGTCACGGTGACCCGTACGGACTCCGTGCCGCTGCCGGCCGTGCTGACGGACGGGTCACGGAGGCTGTCCCCGGCGATCCGGCGGAGGGCCTCGCGTGCTCGGGGGGCGCCGTCGGTGTCGGTGGCCCGGTAGGTACGGGCGGCGGTGACGCCTTCGCGGGCGGCGGCCAAGGCGATGTTGCGGGCGTGGAACCACATGCCGGCCTGTACCACGGCGAGCGTGAGCAGGATGACGAACGGGAACACGATCGCCATCTGAATCGACGCCTCGCCCAGGTCACCACCGCGCTTGGCCGCGGCCGCCATCCGTCGTGCAGTATGTACCGTGCTGCTGCTCGTTCCCGTTGTCCTGGCCATCGGCTTGTCAGATCCCAGTGAGCAAGCCGTTGTACTTGCTGACGATGATGCCGATCGTGCCGGCGATGGCCAGGGCGCCGCCGACGGCGGCGACCCAGATGATGACGGTGGTGATGGAGATGTCGCCGCGGTCGCTGCCGCGGGCACGACCCTGCTCGAGGCGGCCGCGCACCCACAGCACAGCGGTGGTGGCAGCGCGAGTGAGGGGATTCATCGTCGGGCGCTCCTTCGGCGTGTGGTCAGGTCGTGAGGATGCGGATGACCGCGGGGAAGGCGATGAGGAGCATGACCAGCACCGCCAGCAGCGCGCCGGGGGCGGTCATCTTCTCGCTGTTGGTATTCGCCTCCGCGGCCTGCGCGGCGAGAAGCTCCGTACGCAGGTTCCGCGCGCGGGCCCGCAGCGTGGCGTAGACGGCGGCACCGTCGTCGGTGGACTGCCGCATGATCGCCGCGAGATCCGCCAACGCCGGCAGGTCCAGTTCGGCGGTGAGCCGGGTCAGGCTCTCCCAGTGCGGGACCTTGTCCACTCGGGACTGCATCAACGCCTGCTGAATCCGGGCGAACGCCCACCCCTGTCCAACCTGCGCGGCCTGCTCCAAGGCCTGCTCGGCGGAAACGTTCCCGGCCCGGCGCAACGCGACCAGGTCCAGGTAGGCGGCCATGGCATGCGCGAACTCCTCCCGCGCCCGCCGTGCCCGGTCGCGCAAGGCGAGATCGGGCGCGAACCACAGCACCGCGGCGAACAGCACGCCGACCACGGCCGGCAGGTAGAAGGGGAGTCCGAGCAGCAGCAGCGGAACCCCCGCCAGCGGGGGCACCAGCAGCCCAGCGGCGGCGAGCGCGGTCTTGGTGAGCAGAAACCGTCCCGGCGACGTCCCCACGAGCGCAAGATCCCGCCGGGGAATCCGCACCCCGGGAACCGTGCCGAGGTGGTCGACCAGCCACGCGCCCCACCGCTCGTCCCGGTTGGCCGACTCCAGCTCGGGGGCCGGGGGAGCGGGGTGGTTCATACGCTGCAGCGCCGGGCCCAACGCGGGCGCGGGCTTGAGGAGTTCCTTGACCAGCAGCGCCATCCCGGCGCCGACCGTGGCGCCGGCCAGCAGCGCACCCACCGGGATCACCACGCCTCCATACCGGCCGACCTGGACAGGCGGTGCCTGGGCTCCACCTCACGGTACGAAGGGAGAGGGAGCGTCAGCGCCGGGGCGGTGACGCGGCTGCGGGGGTCGGCGATCAGGAAGCGCGGCACCGGGTGGTGGTCGGCGAGCTGCCGCATCCACACCAGCACCGCCACGAACCCCGCGGCCAGCAGTGCCAGCACCAACTGGCCGAGCAGGGAACGGTAGGGGGCGGTGTAGCCGGGGATGAGGAACCCGAAGACGACCACACCGAGGGTGATCAGGGTCAACCACCGTACGGCGGTGCGAGGCTTGGCCCGGTCCGCTTCGATCTGCCGCCGCTTGGCGACCTCCTCGTGCACCGACGCCGCCAGGTCGTCCAAGGCCTGCGCCAGCCCAGGCCCGCGATCGGCGGCGGACAGGACCAGGGCGGCGACGACCTTGTCCGCGGTGACATCGTCCAGCGCGTCACCGAAGACGCGCAGCGCGTCGCCCGGCCGCCAGCCGACAGCGAGCCGGTCGACCAGGTCGCCGACCTCGCCCGCGATCGGCTCCGGCACGCCCCTCCCGGACAGAGCGAGGGCTTCGTCCAGGCCGCGGCCCAGTCGCAGCACGTTCGACAGCCGCTGTGTCCAGTCCCCGAGCGCCTCCAGCCGGCCGATCCGAAGGCTCGCGCCCTTGGTAGGGGCCAGCAGCCACGGCACCCCGGGCACCGCCAGGAGCACCAGAACGCCGGCCACGAACACCCCGGTCACTGCCCACACCCCGGTGCCCGCAGCGGCCCCGACAACGAGCCGGGTCCGGCGCTGCTCCAGCGCCCGGCGCCCGACACCCGCGGAACTCGCGGCCCGCAGCCGGGACCACAGTGACAGGCCCGCGGGGGCCTCGGTGCCGGTCACACCGACGACGATGCCGACCAGCCCGGCGACCAATGCGGCACCGGTGATGCCCCACAGCAGCAGCCCTGTGCCGTTCATGAGGCATCCCGTATGAGCAACTGCAGCTGGGCAGGCCAGGTGCCGGCCGACTCGTCCAGGAGCCCCGGGTCGAAGCCGGCACGCCGCAGATCGTCGATGCACCGCGGGTGCCTCAGTGGCAGGGCCCGGGGCTCGTCCCACTCCTGGCGCGGGCCGAAGACGAGGTTCGTGTCCGGTCGGCCGCCCTCACCGATGCCGGTGACCTCCAGCACGTGGGAGACGAACCGGTGCCGGTGCCCGCCGATGCGGGTCTCATCGATGGACGCGACGAAGACGATGAAGTCCAGCCCGTTCGCGGCCTGCCGGTACGCCAGAGCCTCGCTCATGTTCGCCTGCGCCAGGAGATACAGCTCGGCGATCCGGTCGAACACCACGCCCGGGTGGATCGCGTGCAAGGTGCTGAGGTTGCCACCCTGCCCGTTGGTCATGGCCTGCAGCATCGCCACGATCTCCGGCCCGCGAACCTCACCGACCACGATCCGCGCCAGCGACATGCGCAGCGCCCGGTACATCAGGTCCATCAACGTGATCTCACCCGCGCTCCGGCCGTCGACCCGCTCACCGTTGGACTCCCGAGCCTCCATCGGCACGACCTGCTGGTGGAAGCCGTTCTCGTGCGCGAACAGCTCGTACTCCGTCTCCAACGTGGCGAACCGCTCTTGCGGGTCGATCTCCTTGAGCAGGGCCCTCAGCAGCGTGGTCTTCCCGGCGGCCTGGCCGCCCACGACCATGACGTTCTTCTCCGCCCGCACAGATGCGGACAGGAAGGCCTGCAGCGTGGTGTCGAGCATGCCGCGCTGGACAAGTTCGGTCAGGTCGGCGTGGCGCATGGAGTGCCGGCGGATCGTCACATAGGTCCCCGGAGTGACGTCGATGACCGCCTGCAGCCGCGATCCGTCGGCCAGCCGCAGCGCGAGGAACGGGTCCGCGGTCGACAGGCTGCGCTCCGACTGGCCGGTGGTGCGGCGCGCGAGATCGCGCAGGAGCTCGCGGAGCTCTTCGTCGGAGTCGGCGACCGGCGCGACGTGGGCGCGGCGGCCGTCGGTGAAGTCCAGCACCACGGTGCGGTAGCCGTTGATGAAGATGTTCTCCACCGCCGGGTTGTCCAGATGGGCTTGGAGGCGGCCGGCGCGGAACTGCAGATCGAACACTGCCTGGGCGATAGCTGCGTCCTCCGTCGGCGACGTCGCCAGACCCCTCTTCACCGCTTCGGCGTCCGACCAGATCGCGACCTGCTCATTGACCAGCGCCCGGCCCTGCTGCTCCTGCGCGGCCGCGGCCATCCCGGGACGGGCACGCAGGAGCTCACCGAGCCGCTCACCGACCTCCTTCTTGATCAGCCGCACCGCGGCGTAGTCGACTATGCCCGGAGGCCGGGGCATGGGACCCCGCGGTGCCGGACGTAGCGGACGCACCCCAGCGGCGGGACCGTCCGACAACGGACCGGGCTGGTGATGCACAGGTTCAGCGCGCACTGGTCACCGCCCCTCCCTCGAGGGAACCCCGCGCCGGGACGGACAGGCGGGCCCGCCGGGTGGCGACCAACTGCCGGATCCGCGTAGTCGCCGAGCGGGCCGCCCGCATCAGCTCCAACACCTCGAACTTCCGTGGCTGCTCGACGCCGTCGGACAGCACCGCGGCTTCCCGCGGCCGCCACGGCAAGGTGGCGACGGCCTCCACACCCAGTTGTCGCTGGACTTCGCCGGCGGGGAAAGGACCGCCGTCGACCAGCAGCAGACGCACCTCGGCCGTGGTGCCGAGCTGTTCGCGCAGCGCGGCGAGACGGACTTCGGCGCTCTGCAGCCCGCGCAGGGTGTTCCGGGCGACGAGCAGCACCACGTCGGCGCGCTGCGCGAGGACCTGCGAGGGGCCGAAAGCGCCCCGCCGACCGAGATCGACCAGCACATCATGGGCGTGGGCTTCAATCCCGGCGAACATCGCCGACAGCGGCTTCCACACGGGGCCCATCGAGGAGGCGTGTGCCGGGTCGTACAGGCCCGGCAGGACCAGCCGGTCCCGGGTACCGGCGTCGGTGACATCGACCAACTGCCGCCAGAACGCCTCACCAAGCTGACCCTGACGTGCCGCGAGCGCGAGGTTCCGCAGTCCGTGCGCACCACCGAGGGTCCCTTGCAACGCTCCGGGCAGGATCGCCCCGCCGTCCGGGTCGCACTCCGCCAGCACCACCCGATGCCCCACCTCCAGCGGCCAGGTCAGCAGCAGCGCCATCGCCATGGTGGTCGCTCCGGGCGCGCCGAGGCCTCCGGCCAGCGCGATGACCGCCATCACGAACCGTCCCGGGCGACCACGACCAGGGCGACGTTCCCCGTGGCGGTCTGCGCGGCCAGCGCGGGCCCGTCGGTGGCAGGCACGGCCACATCGACCACCACAGCACCCGTGGCGGCTGCGGGCCGCCCGACCGCGACGACCTTCGCCGACAACGTCACCGGTGACGTGCCGCTTTCCGCCCCGGCGCCGTTGGTCGCGCTTCGGCCTGGTGCGGCGTTGGGATCGGGGGTGGACACGATTAGCACCTTCTCCCCGGGCACCAATGGCGTCGCCGGAAGCTGGGATGGCTTCACGCTCACCCCGACCAGCTGCTCACCGGGCCCGATCAGCGACCGGTCCGTGACCTGGGACGGCGCGAGCAGCGATCCCGCCTTCAAGTCGCTGGCGGCGCGCTGACCGACCAGGGCACGGGTGCGGGAGGCGTTCACCGACTGCACGGCCGGATCCAGGGCGATCGACGCCGTGGCGAGGTCGGCCTCGGTGATGCGGGAGCCGACCGGCACATCGCGCGCGACCACGACGACCGCGGTGCGGTGACCGGAGCTGGAGTACAGCACCGCCCCGGAGAGGCCCCCGGCGGCGATCAGCGCGACCGACAGGGCAATCAGGCCGGGGCGGCGCCGGCGTTGCCGAACCATCCGCGGTGCAGCGACCGGCCCGGTCGACGGCCCCGCTGGGGTTGTCGGCGCGGCCGCGGCCGCGGAGTGCTGGGAGACGGATCGAGTGGTGCTGCTCATGAGGGTGCCTCCTGTGTGGGGAGGTCAGCGGGTCACTGGCCGAGGACCTGAACTTCGCCGACGCGCAGCTGGACCTGGGAAGAGCGGGTCGTGGTCAGGTCGCCGCGCTGGCCGCCGCCGGCCCAGTGCACGTCCCACGTGGCGGTCGCGGTCACCCAGAACACATCGCCCTTACCACCGTCGGACGCCGTGGCGTAGCGATAGCCGCAGTCCGGGGATTCCTGCGCCCCAGCCGACTTCTTGTACGGCGTGCCGGCACCGCAGGTGACGGTGTGACCGTCACCCATGTCCCACACGATCTGCGAGACCTGCGCGGTCGCCGTCACCGTCACGCCGCCCGCGGTCACCGACTCCACCGCCGGGCCCCAGGTACGAGGGCTGGTGCGGTTCCACAGCCACACCGGCATCCCGACCACACCCGTCTTGCCGGGCTCGGGCACGATCCCGATGTCCGGACCGTCGATCGGCAGCCGCTTGACGGCCTCGGCGGCGAGCTGGGCCGGGTCGACACCGCCGTCCATTCCCGGCGGCGGGGCGGCCCGCCACTGCACCGGCGGCCCCTCATCGGGACAGTACGCGTCGTAAACGGCGCCGTCACCGGGCTTGTGACCCTGCCAGGCCGGATCCCTGGCTGGCGGCTGCGGCTCCATGACCTTGAAGTAGCAGTTCGCGCTCCACCACCCGATGTCCTTCAGATAGCAGGGCACCTTTACGTCCTGCAGCGTGTCCACGCACCGCCGGGATGAATGCCCGCCGGAGCGCTGACCGCCGGGCGTGGTGCTGCCGGACTCGCCGGGCACGGTCACCCCCACCTGGCAGGACCCGCGCGACGGGCACACGACCCCGGTGTCCGCGACAGCAGGGCTCACTGCCGCGATCGCAAGACCGCCCGCGATGGCGAGAGCGGTCAGCGGCCGCCTCAGCACGACTGGTCCCGGGCGGCAGTGCTGTCGGTGACCACCCACCGGGTCCCGATCGTGCGAAGCTTGGAGTTCACCACGTACCGCTTGGCCTGGTTCGGCGCGGCGACGCTCTTGCCGGTCGTCTTCTTCACCGGCGTCCACTTCGTGTCGTCCCAGCACGCCGTCAGCGCGGCGCGGTGCGGGGTCACCGATAGGTCCACGGTGGTCTTGATGACGGAGAAGGCGGGCTTGCCCTTGGTGACGACGTCGTTGGCCCGGTTGATCAGCAGCGTCTTCTTGTCGTCAGCGAGGACCTGACCGGAGGCGTAGTGTTCGATGCCGGTGCCCTCGAACGTGGCCTTCGCGAACCCGGCGGTCTCCGCGTTGACCAGGCCCTGGAACGCGGCAACGACCCGGTCCTTGGCCGCTGCCGTCGGGTCCGCTGAGGCCGCGGCCGCCTTTGACACGGTCGACTTGGCGGAGGCGGTGCTCGATGCCGCGGTCGGCTCGGCGGAATCCTTGTCGCCGCCGCAGGCGGCCAGCACGAGCATCCCCACGAACGCGGTGGCCACCACTGCTGCACCCCGCAAGGCCCGGCGGGTCTGACGATGACGCTGGTCGGTGGTGCTCGGCACGGGACGGCCCCCCTGACATCGGCTGCGAAACCTTGGGCGACGCCCGACGCTGACGCGCACTCACCGGGACGGTGCTCCCGGGACAGCAGTGCATCATGCGAAGGGTGCCGCGGTGCGACATACGACGCACCGTACGGCGCCAACTCACCGCCTCCAATGGGGATCATGAGCATACTGACCCGCTCCATGCGCCTTTGTCCTTGTATGCGGGACGGTGAATTTTCACGGCACGTCACCACTGATTTCAGTGAGTGAAATCGAGGCCGGGTCGCGGCGTCCCGCCGGTCCGGCAGGGGCACTTGCTGGCCCGGCCGTCCTCACCGGTGACCCAGCCGTAGTCACAGCTCCCGCAGTACGTCACCGGTCCGGCGGGCGCCGCGGGCGGTGACCAGTGCTCCAGGTGCCGTTCCAAGTCCAGCCACGTCGGCTCCCGGGCCATGTCGACGGCCGCCTGCACCAGGAGCTCCTCCGCCGTGCCGGCCGCAGCAAGCCGCGCAGCGACGCGGGCCACCCGCTTGTGTCCCAGGACCGGAACCGGGTGCCCCCTGCGACGCCGAGCTTCCGCCCACGCCTCGGCCACGCGATCCCCGGCTGCCCTGGGGTTCACCAGAACGGGACCTGCTGCCTACCTACCGGTCCGCTGGCTCGAGCTCTCCACTTCGAGGCCCGGTGAGGACGGCATGGGCACCGCCGAGAGTTCGCGCCTTCCTGGCAGGCTCCCGGTCTCTCTCCGGCACCGCCGCTGCGGTGCCACCCGATCGAGAGGAGAGAGAAGTCACTCCCGTCTTGTACATGAAGTCTTAGTTCTTTGACCGACGGGCCGCCGACCGTCGGCTCACCGACCGCCGGAAACCCGTCACTCGGTCCCACCTGGTGATCTTCGTCGTTTTGGCTGGTCACCACCGAGTGACGGGATCCCGTCACTCGGTTCTCCCCTCCAACGGCCGACTCGTCCCCTCCGTGATCACCCGGCGACTGCGCCGTGGCGCTGCGAGGGTCGAGCCACACGGGTTCCACCCGCACCGCCCGCGCATCCGGCACTTCGGCGAGCAGCCCATCGACGTCATCGCGGGTGAAGGGCAGATCCGCCACGTGGAACTCGGTGCGCCACGTTCCGCTGGCCGTCTGGATCTTCAGCTTGACGATGTAGCCGCAGGCCACCAGGTTCCGCATCGCCTTGGTCAACGCCTCACGTCCAGGCCTGCGCCTTGCCGCCAGCGAGGCGACGGTGAAGTCCGCGCCGTCCGGATAGCGCAGCGCCACGGCGAGCAGCCCGACGTCCAAGACGCTCAGCCGCACATCGTCGACGGCCCTGTTGTCCAACGCCACGAACCGCGGCGGCCGGCTACGCAGCTTCTTCATCAGCGCCTACAGATCCATCCACGAGCGCAGCTCGTCCGGTCCGGACAGGGGCGTCCACAGTGGGCCCGAGGCTCCATGGCGCTCGAGATCCTCCAGCACTGCTGCGCCGAGCTGCACCTGCCCGGCCAGCTGGGTGACCAGCGGATGACCGGCCACCATGGCCCGCAGGTCGTTGATACGGCGCTGCAGCGCGTCCGGTCCGGTGCCGGTGAGGACGAACAGGACCCGCGGGAAGCGGGGGTAGAACCGCTGCCAGGCGAGCATCGCGGCCTGGTCGGCGACGGTGCCCCGACGCCCGGGTGCCATCGGCGTGTAGTCGTGGAACCTTGCGTAGGAGATGAGCTTGCGCGACAGGCGCTCACTGCTCATGGTGGCCCGGTCGACTTCGACGAATGCCCGGTACTGCAGCCGACGCGGTGCCGTGGCGGTGTAGTGCAGGACAGCGTCGGCGATGAGCTTGTCCTCGCCGCCGGTGTCCGGCAGCCGGTGAGCGACCTCCGGGACCCAGTCCAGCGGCCCGTACTCGTCCCCCCGCGCGCGGGCATCACGCAGAAACGCCAGGTGTGCCCGCAGAACAGTGAGCGTATGTGCGGCGCGCAGGTTCGCCTCTGTGCCGCCGGACGGTGGCTGGACGGGGCGGCCGCGCAGCTCCGGCCAGCCGGCGACGACGCGAGCTCCTCGGACGGTGAGGTACCAGGCCCGGGTGCCGTTGCTGGCCGGCAGCACGGTGTAGGAGAGCAGCTTGTTTTCGCGTAGCGCGTTCAACACGGTGGAGGTGGTCTGACGGCGTCCCTCGGGGGAGATCAGCTGATGCAACTGGGGGGTCGTGGCCAGCCGGTGCTGCGCGATGAGCGCGAGCACCTGATGCGCAAAGGAGTCCTCTGTGCTGGGCTGGAACTCCGATTCGGAGTCGTCGGCCGGGAGAGCGTCAAGGACTTCGGGTTCCATGGTCATGCGAACAGCTCCTCAGAGGTGTGGGTGTGGGCGGCCGGCGATGCCGAGGGTTGCGGGTTGGGTGCAGCGGGGCCTTGTCCCACTGACCCCGGGCCGCTCCCGGGCCCTTGGCCGGGCTGGGTGAGGAAGCTCAGGACGGCGACTTCGTGGGTGGAGGCGATCGCGGTGAGTTCGGCCAGCGGTCGTGCTCCGGTGTTGTCGTGGGCAGCTTGGAGCAGGGCGCGGGTCTTGCCGGGGCGCGCCAGGTGGCGGAAGACCTCGTTCAGCTCGGGGCCGCGGATCCTCAGGGGGCCGACGCGTTTGCCGCTGACGGTGAAGGATGCGAAGTGCTGGTAGCGGCCGAGCTCTGCGGCATCCGCGGGGCTGACCTGTTTGCTCCACTCATCGGTGATGTAGCGGACGGCTTCCACTGAGCCGGCGGTCGTGGAAAGCGATGACGCGTTCTGCAGCAGCGCGGTCCGTACCTCGGGGCTGATGCGGTGCAGCAGCTGCGTCATGCCGTGCATGCGCACGCCGAACTTCCGGAGCTGTTCGGTGATTTCGGCGAGGGAGCTGGAGGCGGCGCCGTCGAGGGAGATCAGTTCGTCCAGGTAAAGCCGGAACGGCGTACGGTCCCGTTCCGGGGTGTCACGGCGCGACAGCCCGGCCCGCAGCATGTCCCGGACGATCATGGATGTCAGCAGCCGGTCGGTGGGGCCGGTGCCGGCCGGACAGATCCACACGACTTTCGACCGGTCCATGGCGTGACGCATGTCGTAGCTGCCGGTCGGGGAACCGAGGAAGGCCTTGATGACGGGGGATGCGGCAAGCCGGTCGATGGGGTTCAGGACGGTCGGCAGGGCGTCGGCGGGGATCGCCGGGAACGAGGTCGCCCACCACCGCTTGGCTTCATCGTCCAAGCGGCCAACAGCCAGCGTGCGGAAGAGGGGGTCGGTCAGCAGTGCACGGATCTGAAAGATGGTGGCCTGGCAGTCCTCCTTCCGCGCGGCCACTGCCATCGCATTCACCGCGACCAGCGCCTCGACGGCCTTGGTCAAGATCGTGATGGCCCGGGGCGCGTTGGCGTCTCCCCAGCCCAGCGAGGTGGCGAACGCGTCGACCACCGCCGCCGTGACCTCGTGCGGGGCTGCACCGGAGGTCATACTGAGCGGGTTCCAGCACGCCAGGCGATCCTGCGATCCGCGCACCGTCAGGTCGAACAGCCACGCCCGGTTCATGATCGTGCCGTGGGCCAGGTACGGGGCCACGGTCGCCCACGAGTCGCGGTGCGGGTCGATGAACGCCAGCCCGCCCCGGTTGTGGGCGACCGCGACGGCCTGGACCAGGGCGCGGGTGGTTTTGCCCCAGCCGGCCTTGCCGACCTGCACCTCGAAGAGCGTGTCCGCCTCCCGGGTGGCGAGCAGCCGTTCGGTGCCGTCGGCGCTGCGGTACCAGCCCTGCGGCAGCAGGTCCTTCTTCGGCTCGAAGCTGGGGATGTCGCCGGCCAGCAGCGGCAGCCGGGCGTGCATCGTCGGGGGCTTGAGCAGCCCGGCGACTTCCTCGATCCGCGCCCAGGAGTCCCGGCGCGGGTGGATACGGCCGCTGGCCCACCGCTCGTCGAACCGGGGTCGCCACGGCCACCGGTCCGGCCCGAACCGCAAAGGGCCCCAGGACCAGCCCACTGACGACAACCGCGTGCGTGCCGCGTACACGTCCAGCGCGGCTTCGATGTGCCGCAGTCGACGCTCCGCCCTTCCGATCTGGTCCGAGGCGCACCGCACGAGCAGCTGCACCCGGACCAGGCCGGTGTCCTCCATCAGCTTGCCCAGGGCCTTCTCGCGGTCGATGCGCGGCGGCCTGGGCGACATCATCAGCCGACGCCGACTGGTGCGCTGATCCGGCGGCGTCAGCAGCTGTGTGAGCTGCCAGCCGAGCGAGTCCTCCAACGATGCGGCGTCCTGCGCCATCCACTGTGCCTCGCGGCGCGCTTCCTGCCGGGCCCGTTGCCGGGAGGCGTGGACGACCTGTTGCCGGCGGCTCTTGAGGTGCCACTTGGAGGCGGGGGAGAGGTCCAGGCAGGCCTCGGCGAGGTCGCCGAGGTCGGCACGTAGGTCGGCGACGGCGTCGATCAGCGGCTGCAGCGGGTCCGGCTCGAGCGGGACATCCCGCAGCCGGGACGCGGCCGTGCCGTGCAGGGCGAAGACGGCACGGACCGTGTGCTCGCGCTTTTTGTAGGCGATCGGGCGTGCGGGCTCGCTGCGGACCCGTGCGTAGGGGGTCTGCTGCAGCAGATGCGCGGCCGACGCCGGCGCCTCCACCCGATACGTCAGCGGGCGCGTACCGTCGGCACGCAGCCGGATGCGCACCGTGCGGGCGTCGCGCGGTACCCACCACTTGCCGGCGGAAGCGGCCCGGATCAGCTGGGCACCGAACCGCAGGATCTCTTCCTCACACGTCTCGAACTGCCCACCGGGCAACAGCTCCACGTAGGCGCGCTCCTTGAGAGCGCGCGTGGCCAAGTAGCGCCGCCATACACCCCAGGCCACCCAGCAGAACGCGGCGACCAGGCTCAGCCACAACACGTTGGCCAGCACCCACAGCAGCACCTGCCAAGCCCAGAGCAGGACACCGGCGGTGCCGTTCCACAGCGGGCTGCCGGCGAGGATCACCGTACGGGGGTCCATGACGGTCCCTCCTTGATCAGACGGATGGCGGCTGTGCGGCCGTCCAGGAACATCCCGGCCGGGTCGGCGCCCGCCCACACCAGCCGCACCACCACGTCTTTTGGGTGCTCGGGGTCGCGACCAGCTGCGGCGGCCTGAATCCGGAACCGGGTATAGACAGTCGACGGCGCGGGATCGGTGAAGTAGCCCGGCCATCGATCACGACCGGCGCCGGTGACGTCCGCGGTCCATACCGCCTTCGCCAGGGCGACCAGGTGCCGGGCCGTGGCCGGGGCCAAGTTCCCGGCCGCCGCCCGGTTCATGGCGTCCTGTACGAGCGGGTCGGCCTCCGGCCCCGCCCCGGGCGGCGGCAGCGCCCCTCCCGTGGCAGGCGCCCGCGTCCTGACGGCGGGCGGTCTGCTCGCTGCGGCGTGCCCAGAGCGCGGCGGCCTCGCGGGGCGCGCCGCGGATGGTGACGGGGTCGTCACCGCGGGCCTGAGAGAGATGTCCCGCGGCTGTGCGACCACTGTTCGGGAGGCCGCCGCGTGGTGGCTCGGGTCCGCTGATGCGGAGACGGCCAGCAGTCCGGCGCCGGCGATGGCCAGCACGGCCGCGACGGCGGTCAGTGCGGGTCCGGAGAGCCGGGACGACTGACGGGTACTCATAGGATTCGTGCTCCTCCGGCGTAGTCGGGCAGGGCGGTCAGCGGGTCGATGCGCACGCGGGTGCCAGGCTTCGGAGCGTTGATCATCTGGCCGTTACCGAGGTAGATCCCGACGTGGTGGATCCCCGCGTTGCTGTTCGGGTTGGGGCCGTAGAAGACCAGGTCACCCGGCCGCAGCGCGCCGTAGCCGGCGGAGGCGGGGATACGGCGGCCGACTGAGGCCTGGTGCTCCGCGAGGCGCGGCAGGCGCACCCCGACCTGCGCGTACGCGTACAAGGTCAGCCCGGAGCAGTCGAAGCCCCTGATCTTGCTGCCGTCCTGGTGCTGTCCGGGCGAGCAGCAGATACCTGGTGCGGGCCCGTCGGCGTTGCCGCCGCCCCACGAGTACCGCACGCCCTGTTGGGCGAGAGCGGCGGCGATGACGGTTCGGGCGTCACCGGTTGCCGCGCCCCTGCTGCCACCAGTGGTGGTTTCGGTGGTGTCGTAGCGGTGGATCGCGTTGAGGACGTCGGTGACGTATGCGGTGGAGTGGTTGTAGGAGTACACCCCGGCGCGCAGCTGGTCTTCGTCGGTGAGGTCGCGGCCGTCCCCGCACAGGTAGTTGGCGGCGGCGAGAGCGGCGTCGTCGGCGTTGTGCGGGTCGGCGCGACCGTCGCCGTTGCCGTCCTGTCCGATCGCGGCGAAGGTGGCCGGCAGGAACTGGAACGGCCCCACCGCCCGGTCGATCTGCCGGTCGCCGTCCCATCGGCCGTCGTCGGTGTCCGGGATCGCCGTGGTGTTGCCTCCCGCACCGGACCCGTCCAGGCGCGGTCCGAGGATGCTCGGGGTGATGTCCCCTCCCGCGCCGATCGTGTGCCCGGCGGCGTTGTTCGACTCGATGCTCGCGATGCCGGCCAGGACCTGCCACCGCATCCCCCGGCACCCGGGCGAGGTCTCCTTCACCGACTCGGCGCCGTGCGCGATTGCGCGCAGCATCCGGGCCGGGATCCCCGTCACGGCCACCAGCCCACTGCTCACCGCGGTCTGACCGATCCCGGCAACCAGGATCGCGCCGAGCGGCCCCGCACAACAGACACCGGCCGCCACCAGCAACACGACCAGCCAGACCCCCCGGCGTATCGCCTTCACGACTCACCGCCGTGGTCGCGATCCCACTGCCAGTCGGTGCGCTGCGCCTCCATCAGCGCGTCGAACACCCGCCGCCGGTCGGCCGTCGGTCCGCTCTCCGGCAGAGAGGCACCAACTGTCGGATCCGCGCTGCGGCCGTCGCTCCGGGCGCCGAACAGCCAGCCACCGACCGCGGCGTCACGGACGAACGCGCGGGTGCGCATCGCCGGGTCGTAGACGTCGATCGTGGTCGCCAGACGCTGCCCGACGTGCGCCGTGCCGCGCTGAATCCCGCGTCCGGCCTGACCCCAGGCGTGGGTATCGTCCTGAACCCGTCCATGGGAGACCTGCAGCTGGTGCCAGGCGTCCTCGGTGAAGTCGGTGACGTGCTGCCGGCCGGCCGCTGCGCGGCGCGGCAGGCCGAGCGTGGCGATGTAGGCGAACCGGGCCGTGTGACGGGCGATGCGGTAGCCACGGAACCGCACGGCCCGGTTGTGGAAGCGCGTGCTCAGCAGCGTCCGCTGAGTGTCCGGGTCGTGAAGCAGCACGCCGTTGCGGTCGACGACCGGCGCCTCGCCCGGGGTGACCGTGTTGCCCTCGCCGTCCTGCTCTCCAGGACCGACGGGACGCCGCATCCGCTCCAGCGTCTCGTCGTCGGGGCGCCGGCCGACCAGCGTGGCGTAGGCGCCCCGAAGCGTCCCGCGCATCCCGCGCACTCCGAGGGTGGCGGAGGTGATGGCCATGCCCAGCGGGGCCAGGCCCCGTCGGGCTTCTGCCAGGGCATCGGTGGCCAGCCGGCCGGTGTCGGCCGGCATCCCCGTCCCGTCGGTCATCGCCAGAGCGTTGGACAAGAACCGCTGCCGCAGCAGCAGCGAGCCGTGCGCTGCGGAGAACCCGCCCAGGCCCAGGCCGAGCCCGCCCCCACCGGAGCCCGACAGGTGGGCGCCGATCGCGGCGCCGAGCTCGTTGTTGTCGCCGGGCAGGTGGGTGCCACCGACCTTGGAGTACCGCATTCGCAGCGCGAGACGCTGCCCGAACTGGGCGGTGGCGGCCGTCAGGCGCCGGTGAAAGGCCAGGGCGGCGATGGCGAAGGCGTCCAGCAGCAGGAGGCGTTCCACCATGAGGCTGCCGTTGCTGGAGGTGAGGAGCGCGTCGACACCGATCCCGAACATGGGGATGGTCATGGCGGTGGTGAACATGACCATCACTGAGGCCAGGAAGGTGCCGAGCCACCGCCATACGGCCATGCGGGACGGGCCGGGCAGCATGCCCCAGATGAAGGTGATGCCTCCGACTGCGGCTGCGGCAACGTCGGCGGCTTGGGTGCCCAGCAGTATCAGCGAGAGCGATACGGCCATGGCGGTGACGATCACGGCGGCGATGCCCAGCAGCAGGACACCGCCGATCCGGTCCCACGACGGTGCCCGGGCGTAGTCGGCGGCCTGCTTGCCGATGTCACCGGCGTCGTCCAGCTCGTGCAGCAGGGCGCTGAACTTCGGGTCCTTGGGGTTTTGATCCAGCGGTGAGGTGGCGGTGCCGTTGCAGTAGTCCTTCGCCGGTCCGTAGATCGCATCGCACGGACTGCTGTCGTCCTTCTTGGCCTCGTCGGCGCTCATCACCATTTTCAGGTGCGCGGCGTAGGCGGCCCGGTTCTCCGGCTTGCCGTCGTCCAGCAGCCGTCCGTACTGCAGCAACTGGAACGGCTTGACGATCAGCGCGTTGGTCAGCGCGTCCTGTACGGACTTCGCCACGTCAACCCCGCCGGTTGCCGTCGCCCCGGTGCAGGAGGCCGGTGCGGGGCGGTCCACACGGTCACAGGCCGGACTGTTCGGACCGCTGGTCGGGGTGTTGCCGAAGTAGGAGTTGCTGGTGATCGCGGCCAGTTCGACGGCGGCCTGGTGAGTCTGGTCCAGCGGCCCGTCCTTGGCGAGCAGATAGTCCGGCCGGACGAACACCGACGCCGCCAGCGCCGCGATCAGCAGCGTCAGGAGGATCTCGCCCAGACCCCGGCCGACCTTGCCGCGGGCGACCAGGATGAGCCCGAACACGAACGCCCACGCCAACAGGACCCCTTCGAGGCCGATCGCGCCGACCACGTGCGAGGCGTAGGCGTTGGAGACGGCCTGGGCGGGGCGGAGCATCGCGGTCAGCAGCGGGAACTCGAACGCGAACCCGATCAGCCAGCACGCCAGCCCGACCAGCATCCGCACCAAAGAGAACAGCCCGCCCAGAACCAGGGTCTGGAACTGGCGAGTGACGTCGGTTATGTCGCCACCGTCGGCCCGCAGCTCATACCCGCTGAGCGGCGCGCCCTCGGATGTGGTGACGTCCAACGGCGCCAACAAGCCCCCGCCGGCGGAGGCCGCGTGATCGGCGGCCGCCGCGACGGACGTGTTCACCGTCAGGAACACCACCACGAGCAGGGCCGCGAAGCCCGCGGAGCGCAAGGTACCGCGGTCGAAACGCTTCATCCCCGCCCCCTGCCTGCCGTGACGGCCAGGGCGACCGCGGCGGCGATCGCCGCGGTGGAGAACCCCACCAGCCACAACCCTTGGGCCGACCCGCTCTCGGCGCTGGCGACCGGAGAACCGGGCTGCGGCTCGCAGTACGCGCGGGCCGGACCGACGATCAGATTGCACGGGCCATCACCGGCCTCCCACGCCGAGGCGGTGACGGTGGCGTTCTGCCCCACCGCGACGGGGCCGGGGGGCGCGGCCGCGCTGGGGCGGGGAAGCACCCACGTGGTGACGCTGCACGCGATGAGGACCAGCACGGTCGTACCTGCCAGCAGCAGCAGCAGCCGCAGCCGGATGCGGCCGAGGCGGGTCATCGGGAACTCCCGGCGGCCGCCGGTGCGAGGTCCGCGCCGGGGGTGGTGAAGATGGCCTGCTGGATCCGCGGCACTGGTGGCACGTGAACCTTGATCCGGCCGACCTGCATGCGCGGGTCGCGCAGCAGCATCTCGCCTTCCCGGCCGGCCTGGCCGACCGGCGACAGCCCGGTGCTCACCAGTCGCACGAGGTCTTCGGACTCGCCGTCGAGGCCGAGGAAGGCGAGGCCCTTGGCGGCGCGGGCGTGGTCGCTGGTGCGGGCCAGCAGCTTGTATGCCAGCAGGCCGGCGTCGGAGCCGAGTTCGTCGACGTCGTGGGCGCCAAGAATGACGCCGGCAGCGTGCTTGCGGCCGTCGTGGAGGATTTCCGACACCAGCGCGGAGCCTTCCGCGCTCGAAGTGAGCCAGTAGCACTCGTCCAGCGCGATCGCGCAGAACCGGCCCGGGTCGGTGAACGCGGCCTGCCGGGCCAGCGCCGCGATCAGATACAGCACCGCCCGGCCGATCAGCGCCTCCAGCGGTTGCTGCCGCAGCACGTCGATGCTCCCGAAGGCATCCTTCGGCGGCAGCGTGAGCCCGGCCGTGGTCACCACCACCATGTCGGCGTCCAGGTCGCCCTCGAGGGAGACCGGCGGCAAGTCGGGGTCGAACACCATGGCGGCGAGCGGGTTCGCCGCGACGATGCCGACCAGGTCGGCCATGTTCGCGGCCGCATCCCGCCGGATGCCCGGCACCTGATCGTCGGCAGCAAGCGCGTTCAACGCACCCAGGACGTGTGCTATCGAGGGAGACGACTGAGCCGCGGCGTGTTCGACGGCGTGGTGCAACACGGCGCCGGCCGCGCTCATCGGCCCCACGCCGAGCTGCAGCGTCAGGTAGGACAGGGCGTAGTGCGCGCCGGTCCGGCCGCCGAACACCCGCAGCGGGTCGATCGACAACTCGGCCTTCGCGGCGTCGATGACCTGGCACCGCTGCCCGGCGGCGGAGCAGCCGAAGCCGGCCCACTCCTTGACCGGGGTGCGGTCGATGACGATCGCCCGCCCGCCCCGGTCCACCACGCTGGAAACCAGCAGCTTCTCCACCACGCTCTTGCCAGCGCCCAGGTCGCCGACGATCCCGACCGACGCGGACGCGTTGCGATGCGGGGCGTCAGCGATGTTCAGCAGGACCGGGCGGATGGTGCCGCAGTCCAGATCCACCCCGACCATCAGACCCGTGGGGTCGCCCACGGACATAGAGGTGAACGCGCCCATGGCGGCCCAGTCCTGGGAGAGCTGGTGCTGGGTGAACTCCCGCACCATCGGCGGCCGCACCGCACCGGGCAGCCCGAGGACGAACAGGTGCTCCTGCATTCCGTGTGGGCGGATCGCTCGGTAGTCCGCCCCGGACAGCACCGCGGCCAGAGCCCGCGCCCGGGCATCGCACAACCCGGGGTCCTCGCCCCACACAGTCAGGACCGTGACGGACTGGACTTCGACCTCGACACTGCTGCGCGACAGCCGGGCGTCTTCCTCCGCGAGGTCACCGGCGGCGCGCGGCAGGGAGTGCGGCATGCCGGTGGGCTGGGCGCCGTACTGCTCGGCCTGGTCCAGCAGCTCCCGCTTCTTGCGCTGTACCTGCTGCTTCGCCTTGTCGGCGGGCATGATCTGCAGGTCGACCGTGAAGTCCACGGGGAAGTCCAAGCCCTCCAACTGCGCCAGCACGTCCGAGGTATCCACCGCCCGTGCCGGCGGGAGCTCGGCCAGCGCCAGATGCGCCTGGTAGGCGGTACCGGTCTCACACTCGACCTGCAGCCAACGCCGCAGCAACGGAGACGCTGTTTCGTCGCGCCGCCACCAGGGGCGGCCGCGGTCCTCGTGCCCGTGCCGCGGACGTGCGGCTGGCTCGGATTCGTGCGTCGTGGCGTCGCTGGGGGAGGGGCGGCCGCCTTCGGCAAGCCGAACCTGCCCGAGATCGGCGTAGGAGGGGGACCGCAAACGGCCGTTGCGCACCGTGCCGCCGTACAGCACCGACGCCTCGGCGTCCGCGAGCAGCGGCTCGTTCAGGCCCCGGTGGAGGGCGTGCTGGACCATCCACACGACCTCTGCCGGAGACGCCGACCGCAGAGCCAGGCCTCCGCCGAGGGCTGCCTGGACCCGCTGCGCCCGCTCGGCGTAGTCGCTGACCTCTGCCTCTGGCACCGGCGCCGGAGGTAGTCCGGTGGCGGCTGCGAGCTCCGACCACATCGAACCGAGTGTTGCCGACAACTCATGCCGGCCGCCCGGCGCCGTCAGCGGTACGGCGAGCCACAGGGTGCGTCGGTGCATCTCCTGACCGGCCAGCATCTCCAACGACGCGGCCGCGGTCTCCCGCCACGCCGGGAGACGCTGCCAGTCCAGCCCGGTGACCATCTGCTCGGCGATCTCACCCGGGTCCACTCGCGCCGCCAGACCGAACAGCCGCGGCGCACCGGCCAGCGAACGCACCAGCCCGGTCACCCGCCCAAGCAGCTCATCTCGCACCCGGGCGGGGACGTAGCAGCCGCCCATCGGCGCCACCCGCCAGATCGCCCACACCGTGCCGGAGGTCGACCACACCAGGTGCCCGGCGACGTGCCGGAACGGAAGCCTCATCACACACCCCCCACGGTGACGGTCTGTCGCAGCAGTCGGTCCAGGCCGGTGACCGGCGGTATCGGACCGGCCGGTCGGCAGGTGCGGCCTTGGCGGGGACAGTGCCTCACCCGACGTGCAACGCCCGCCCCTGTCGTCGGGGCGACTTCGATGACGAACACACCCGTCAGGCGGCTGGGACGGCGGTCACGAGCATTGCGGCCGCCGATCCGCCCGGCCGGATGCCGCAGCGCCAGCGTCAGCCACCCCATCGCCGCGGCGAAGGGAGACCGGCCGCCGATCTTCGCACCACGTACCGCCCAGATCGCTGCCGCCCACAGGGTGACCGGCAGCGGTCCCAGCCACGACCACCACGCGAACGTTTTGATCAGCACCAGTGCGCCGCCGGCCATGACCACCAGCTGAGCCGGGGTGTAGGGGCCGAACGGCAGCGTGAAGTCGCCGAGCTTGCCCAGCACCCACGGATGCCGGCGGGCCGAGGTGTAGGAGCGGGCGACCTGCGCCCGCTGCGCCGCGGCGCTCACAGCACACCGCCCGCGGTCTCGATGGACTGCCGGTAAAGCGGCGGAGGGGTCTGGTCGGTGACCTGCCGCACGGTGGTCCCAGCGCCCTTGGCCGGGTTGTTGATCTCATCGGTGAACGCGTCGGACAGCGCGCCACGGGAGTGGTAGATGCCCATGCACAGCGCCAGCCCGATCAGCGCGCCGATTGCCGCACGCACGGAGAACTTCCGGGCGGCGGTGACCACAACGATCAGCAGCAGCACCGTGGGCAGAGCCATCTCCGCCCAGTCCCTGGCCGTGCCGAGTAGGGAGTTGCCGACGTTGGCGAACTGGCCGGCCAGTTGGAGCTGTGGCGATTTCATCGGGAGGCACCCCCAGCCGACGCCTTGCGACCGGGGGAGGTCTTCTGCGTGCCGGTGGGGGCGCCGGCCTGGATGGTGGCGATCTCCCAGCGCCCGTCCCGCGCGGTCAGCGCGAAGAAGTAGCTCAGCGGCCACTGGTCACCGGCGTCGTCGGTCGCGGTGACGTCGGCCCTCACCTGCAGCCTCGTGCCATCGCCCGGCAGGGCTTCCTCGGAGACATCACGGTCGGCGGCGACCTGGTTGAGGCCGACCGACCGGTAGCCCGTCCCGATCACCGCGGATAGCTTCGACCCCGGAGACAGGTACCGGTCGACCTCCCCGACCCCGGTCAAGTAGGCAGCGAAGAACTCGCGCAACGCACCCGCCAGCGCGCCGTCTGTCGGCAGCGAACGCGGCAGCTTCTGCTTCGCCACTGGGGCCGGTACGGGCCCGGTGACCTCCGCGGGCGGCGCTGTCACCGTGAATGAACCGGCGTCGGCGACCTCTTGCACAGACAGGACCGGCACGGCGAAGTACCGGACCATACTGCCGGCTGCCTGGTCACCCGCAGCGTCGAGGCCGGCGTATTGGGCGGCGACGACAACCGACCACGAGCCGTCGGTCAATGCCGAACTGCGCACCGCGACGGTGCGCAGCAGGACTTGAGCAGAGGCCTTGCCCGAGCGTCGCGGCAGCGCCACATTCGGCGCCAGAGTACGTACAGCCTGCGCAATGCTGCTCTGGTCGTTGGTGCCGTCGCTGCGCAGCCACAGATCGGCAAAGAGTTCTGCGACGCCGGCCGGGTCGGCAGTGCGCACGGGTGCCGCGGCGCTGGGCCGGGCTTGCGCAGCTATCGGCGCGCCCGTAGGCGTTGCGCAGTATGCGGCCAGCGTCAGGGGGCCGGTTGCGAGTGCTGCCCAGACCGCCATGCGGGCTGTCGACACCGCGCGGCGGGTGGTGCGCAGGGCAGGCAGGGAAGGCCGTGGTGTGTGCAATGGAGGGGAGGCATTGGCAGGCGGCTGACGCTGGAGGGCTGGGGCAGCCATGGGAGGGCTCCTGGGGACCTGGAAGCGAGATGACGTCATCCATGAAGCCCGGCGGCACTCACCGATTCGCTCACCGATTTTGGGGTTGGCGATCACGGTTCGGCGTCAATTCTCCCGGTGAACAGCCTTGTTGTCGGTGGTGAGTTGCTTTTGGCACTCACCATCCCAGGTCACACGCCCGTGGGGAGGGACGGGCGGTTTCGGCAGTCGATCTTGTGAGAACGCCGTGCGGGCAGCGGACGCCCGTAGGCACTGCAGTGATGCCGAAGCAACGCTGCGAGTTGCGTCCCAGTCGTTGCCGAGCAGCGGTTCTGCGGTTGCAGGCATGGAGCAGCTGCGCAATGCGCATGGCAGGGCCGGCCGGGACGCTGAGCCATCTGCTCAGTAACGGTGAGAGGTGAGCGAGTCCGGCAGTGGTGTTGGTGAGGTCGGGTGGGACGTGAGGCAGCGCAGTTGTCGCGTAGGTCCGTGCTGTGGCCGGATGCGCTGGCGTGTATCGATACGTTGGTGGTCACGGCAGCGATGGGGGAGGCATTCGATTGCGATGGCGCCCTGGAGGTCGGTAG
The DNA here is from genome assembly GCF_040638135.1 of Streptomyces sp. NPDC026673. Lineage (NCBI taxonomy): Bacteria > Bacillati > Actinomycetota > Actinomycetes > Kitasatosporales > Streptomycetaceae > Streptomyces > Streptomyces sp. NPDC026673. The sequence goes on from NZ_JBEZXR010000044.1 coordinate 27,544, forward strand.
GAGAGCGGGAGGGATGTTGACCCGCGCTCGTCGGGCCGGAGAGGTTGCGGCTTCGCCCAGTTCCACCTCGGGGGGAGCCGTACCACTGTCCACGTGATCAGCGCACGACGCGGATTGCGACCGGCTTCTGCTGGTCTGTGCACCGGAACACGTTGCCTTCGACTGGATCGCCGACCGGCCGGTGCCGGATCGTCTGACGAATCGCGCCGTCGCGCCATCGGCAGCAAATCCGGGCCTGCTCTTGCGGCCGATGTCCGGTCCTGCGTGGTCTTGCCGACAGGATCTTGCCGCGACGGAGTTGAGTCACCGTGTCAGCCATCATTCGAAGCCGCCGGGAGAGCCGACGTGGACGCATGTGAGCCCGGGTGAAGTCGATTATCCGGACATAACGACCTCGTGATCCATGTCGTGCAAGTTTAAACGTAATCAAGATCACCTGAGAGTCGCTTGTAACCCCTTATGGAGGATACATAAAGTGAACCGAAACACGGTCGGTCCCCGACTGCCTTTGGTTGGAGAGTCGAGTGAAGCTGTCGCGGCTATTTGCAGCTCAGTCATGGGTCGCGAAAACAGATTATCGCTGCCGCGCGCGATCCCAAGATGCACTCACGGTAAACGGGGCAACAGATCCACCTGTCGACAGGAGAGGGATTCCCCATATTTCCCCAATCGAGCGGGACACATTTACCGTCTACCCTCATCTGAGAGTCAATACCGTGGTTGAGAATCAGCTAACCCAACTTGATGTGGAGCGCCACTTCAGCATATCTCGAGCCAAAAAGTTGCTACACAAGGTCTCACCGATTTTTCGCCGCATATTTGCAGTGACGCTCACCGTTGGAATGTACGGCTGTGCGCCCGAAATGGGGAGCTCCCCCTCTCCGGCCAATAGTCGGGTCGGTGCGGGAGTATCCCTCGAAGACCTCTCTATAATTCTTCAGGACATGCTGCCGACGGGGAAAGCGGTAGCGCTACCTACAGAAGCCGAGAGCCGCCGAGCAAAGAACTTCGGGATCTCCTACGACGACGGTCACGGGGCGGTCAGGATTGTCGTCAGCCTGCAACGAGTACCCGATTTGAATTCATCAGAATTGACAAGATGTCCGCTGATCTCTCGCAGTCCCACCAGCAGGTGTACGCGCAGCGTGAATGTCGACGGATCCGTATTGGTGCTGAATCAGGAGTACGAAGGGGTTCAGGAAGTGGGAGTGCAGCGGTGGAGCGCTGTCGCCACATCCAAGGACGGTAGACAAACCGTGATATCGGAATGGAATAGAGCATCGGAGCAGGAGGACATGCCAAGCCGGCCGAATCCTTCTCTGTCCTTGAAACAATTGGAAGCCATCGCAACCGACCGACGTTGGGATTTTGCATTCTCGGGTATAGAGGCTCCGAGTCCGCAGCCCGACCCATCCGCAGGTCTCATGACCAAAGAAGAGATCCTTGCCGTCGTTAAGGCTTCGCTTCCTCGTCGAATACGAACATCTGGTGAGGAGGGTGATCCACGTGGCTACGCCGACTTGAAGGTGCGCGACAAGCAGGGCGAATCTCTCTTGGAGATTCAGCTGCAGCGATGGAAGCCTGAAGATCCGCGCATGGCACAGTTGTTCAAGGATGGCGTTGTCAAGCCGAACGGAATTCGCCTACTGATCCGACAGGGGCCATACGGACATAAAGGTGCCGGCGCAATTTCGTGGACCGCCGATTCGCTGCGACTCAACGGACTGCGCGTCATTGTAACAGCACATAATGCTGCCGCTTACGGGGTTGACGCGGTCCGCAAAGAGCCGGCGTTGTCCGTTGGAGAATTGACCGACCTGGCACTCAACGATGCATGGGACAGCCAGTCCTGATGAGCGTCACAGAAACACGCGTACTCGGCCCGCGCGCCCTACCGGCTCCTCTGTCGCGCAGGTCGGTTTCCAATCTTCGGATTTTGAAGGGCATTTCGTGAAAAAGGTAGGCCCGATGTTGGGAACGGTGATTGCCGCCGCCGCCCTGTCCACTTGTATCGACACAACCGCCAGTGCAGCGCCTCATCCCCGCATTGCCCCCGTTTTGACTTTTTGCACCGATGCCAATTTTCAGGGTGCTTGCAAGAATGATACGGAAAGCACTGATCGCGGCGCGTGGACCTTGGGCGACATGATCGAGTGGGGCGCTCAGTACCAGGACGCCATTTCTTCCGTGAGGAACCTGACGGGCCGGAAGATAGTCTTCTATGAGCATAATTGGTGGGTTGGTAGATCGATGACCTTTCCTGCCAGTACCCAGCACTCTAACTTGGCACAGACCGGTTGGGCTAATGATGTACTTTCGTCGTACCGCCCGGAGTAGTTTTTCACAGAACTCCGCGATATCGCTCACAATGGAGTGCCGGCGCAATGGGATGATTTATGCGGAGCGGTGATCAGGTGAGTAGTGGCCTCGGGTGGGCGCGCCTCAAATTTGATTCCGTGTTATCCGCCCCCTGGCAGGCATCGATCTTTTAGCGTTCCGGTCCGTCATCGCTTCCTATTGGGCTAGAAAACCATGGCAGGGTTCCTCGTTTCTGTGGTCGATCACTGCAGGCGCTGTGGAAAGCTCAATGGGATCTCTCAATCCTCTCTTCCGAAAATTTGACCGTTCGTATCCACCTTAAGCGAAAGGAAATGTGTAACATGAAGAAGATCGCAATGCTTCTGGGCCTCTCGGTATCGGCCTTTGCTCTGTCGGTTTCGGCGGCAGCCGCCGACAGCGTTGACGCGCCCTCGGTGACGGCGGGTCCCGAAATGACGATTTGCCAAGACGCGAACTTCAGCGGCTCTTGCCAGTGGCACCAGATTGTCACCGGAATCAAGTGGCGTGACCTGGGGTACGATCTGGGCCCGGGGTTTCAGGACTCCATCTCCTCGATTCGCAACAACAGCAATCTCAAGGTCACTTTCTATGAGCACAGCAACTTCGCTGGAAGGGCTCTTGTCTTCCCCGCTTACACGCAGCATTCCGACCTGTCTCAGACGGGTTGGGCCAACGACGTGCTCTCTTCGCTCCGGGTCGACTGACCTGGGTTCGTAGTTCCGGCAAATCCCCCTGGTGGCGAATGCGAAATTCGCTGACAAGACGTCGGGCGGAATAGTCCGTGGCGCGGTATCCGGGACTTTGTCTCGGATACCGCCGCCGTGTTTGGTCGAAGTTCGGTAAAGTTCTTACGTGAATAAAAAATGGTCCACCAGTCGGCGCTGTACGGTACCCTTTCACTTCAAGGCGGTCTTTGTATAGCGCCTTGATAGCTGGAATCATGTGCTGGTGGCCGTGGCCTGCAGATCCGCGCTGCAGCAGATACTGACTTTCGACCGGGATGTCATTGAGGGCCAGCGTAGCTTGATCAATAAAGTTGCCGGTCACATGAGGTATCCGCAGGGTGGTGGGCTGACGCGTTCGCGGCGGCTTGCTGTTCCCCGCGATTGCAGGGATGGTTCCCCGAGAAGTAGCCGATGTCACTGGCAGGCAGCCGGTCTCCACCGCCACGGGGGGATGGTTCGCAGGGCCCGCTCCGTCGAAGGCGTCGCAGGGGTTCTGGTTCTCGCGCCTGCGGGGATGATCCCACCAGCGCGTGAGTGTGCGTGTGCCTGCAGGTCTGTTCCCCGCGCCTGCGGGGATGGTCCCAGCTTTCATGCCGCCGAGGTGGTGAGACCCGCTGCTCCCCGCGGTTCGGCGGGGGTGGTTCCTGTGCTTTGCCGGCAGCCATCGCGGTGCATTAGATGATCGATTCCAGGGGCTGGGCCCCGTAGACGAGGCGAGGGTGTCCACTCCCCGTGTGTGACGACCGAGATGGACACCCTCGCTGACTGCACTCAAGGTGCTTGTCGATGACTTGCCCGCGGTGGGCACCGCCCCCGCGGCTGTCGGACGGAGAGCTGGTCACCCTGGCGGTGATGCAGGCCCTGCTCAGGTACGGTTCCGAGGCCCACTGGATACGGCATGCCCGGGCCCGCTTGCGGCACCTGTTCCCGTACCTGCCACTGCAGTCCGGCTAGACCAAGCGGCTCTAACGGACCGCTGAGCTTGGTGGCGATCCGGGTCCTGGCCACCGACACCGTGCTGTGGGTCTGTCCATCGAACGGCCCTGTCTCACATCCGGTGGTAACGCCGAGTGAGGTCGGACGCACAGAGTAGTAGCTGCTGGTCGGCCCGCGATGTACTCTGCCAGAGCCTCTCGGATACAGCGTTCGAGCGTAGCCCTGAAGGCGGTCGCATCCCCTCCCGCTGCGGCGGGGTCCGCAGAAACGGCCATCAATAATATGATGATCCTTTACCATCGATGCGCGACAGGCCCGTTCGCGGCTCTGGTTCGTAGTCGGTGGTGACGCCGAGTTGCGGTTAAGGCAGAAGGATGCGGTGGCGGGGGAGGTCGAATCCGGCGCGTCCGTGTATCTGTCTCATGATCCTCTTGGTGCGGGTGTTGACGCCTTCGGTGCGGCCGTTGTGGTAGGGCAAGGTGAGGCCGGCGTTCACGGCGGACCGGTCGATTTCCAGGCCGTTGGTGAAGCTGCGCAGGTGAGGCAGGTTGATGGCCCGGGCGGTGGTGATCCACTCGGTGAGTTTGACGTCGTTGCCCTCGGCTGGTTTCAGCAGGGTGGCGAAGCCGCGGACGAGATCGGCGAGTGCGGTCATCTCCGGGCAGGCCGCAGCGATCTTCTCCAGCAGGCTGGTTTCCTTTGGGCGTAGGTTTTCAGGGTCGGTGAGCAGGAGGCGGCTGGCGTAACGTGGGGTGGTGACGGGGCGGTCGCCTCCGGCGCGGCCCTGGTTGAGGTAGCGGACCAGCAGGTTGGCGCTGCCGGTGTAGCCCAGCTCCCGGATCTCTTTGAGGAGGTGGGTGACCGGGGCGGCGGGATCCTCGGCTCGGCGCCGACGCAGGTGCTCGCGGTAGGGGTCGACGAGGGTGGGCCGGTAGGCGGGGGCGATGCGCAGGGCCTGGGGTTCGGGCATGCGGGCGTAGCGTTTGACGGTGTTCAGGGCGAGGTTGAGGCGGCGGGAGCAGTCGAGCAGGCCGATTCCTTGGCCGCGGAGCTCGTGGATTTTGTTCCAGCGTTCGCGGGTGGTCTGCTCGCGTATTCCGCCGGGGCGGGGCGGGTTGATGGTGGTCCAGCATCCGGCGTGGGCGCGGACCTCGAGCTGGACTTTGTCGCAGAGATTTCGCCAGAGGTGCCATCGGTCGCTGACCTGCACCGCGTCTGGCAGGGCTCGGCGGACGGCTTCGGCGTAGGTGGCCGAGCCGTCCCGGCACACGACCTCGACACCAGGATGTTCGCGCAGCCAGGACTCCAGGGTGGCCGCCTCGCGGTCGGGCAGGACCGCGAGGCGTCGGCCGGTCTCGGCACCCGTGGTGATCGTGGCGTAGCGGTGGCGGCGGCGCAGGGCGAAATCGTCGACGCCGATCACTCGCGGGACCGCCTGCTGCGGCAGCGGCAGGCGCCGCAGATGGCGCAGCGCGGTGCTGCGGGAAACGGGCATGGCCAGCAGGTCGGCCAGGCGTGCGGCCGCCCGGCGGCATAACTCCCGCGCCACCTGGGATATGTGGCCGGCAAGCCGTACCGTGCGGCGTTGATGGCGCTCCAGCGGTCCGGGAATCTGCTCGCGGAAGGTCTGCCGTCGGCAGCCCAGGGCCGGACAGGCCGGCCGCCGTACGCGCAGGTGGACGACGACCTGGCGACCGTCGACCGGCACGCCCCTCACCGTTCGGCGGTGAGGGACGTGCACCTTCGCCGTCGGCGTCCCACACACTGGACACGGCACCGCCACATCTGGAGTGCTGGCCGAGACCACCACCGCGTCGCCGCCGTCAGCCACGTCCTCGACGACCAGCGCCGACAGCCCCGAAAACACCGTTTCCATAAGGGAACTGATATCCATCACAAGATCATGATCAAGGACGGCTACTCGGCGTCATCACCGACTACGGACCAGAGCCGTTCTCTTTGCAGTCCCGTTTCGGTCGAGCCCGGAGGATGCCGCTCGATTCACACGGGGATGGCCCAGCTCTGGTTGGGGCTGCTGGCGCAGTCCCAAATTTGCAGGCGGGTACCATCGGCGGAACTCGGGCCGGTGGCGTCCAGGCAGCGGCCGGACAGCGGATTCACCAGGCTGTTGGAGGCGCCCTGCCGCCATTGTTGGGCAGCGGTGCCATTGCACGTGTACAGCTGGATCCTTGTGCCGTTGGCGGTCCCGGCAGCGGCGACATCCATGCACTTGCCCAAGAGCCGGAGGGTGCCATCGGCGCCGTTCGTCCATTGTTGGGCAGCGGTGCCATTGCACGTGTACAGCTGGATGGCGGTGCCGTCGGCGGAACTCCCGCCGGCTGCGTCGATGCACTTTCCGCCGTATCCGGTGATCGCGCCAGTGGGTTGGGGGACGCTTACCGCCTGCCACCAGTCGATGTTCTGTCCGCCCTTGACCTGCTCGACTCGCACGGTGTGGTAGGTACCGGGCGCGAATTGGAAGGTTCCCGCGTTGATGGTCTGCCAGGACTGCCAACCCTCGGTGTTCGGGACCTCGACGAGCGGTCCGCTGACGTCATCGACCACGAGGCGGAGCTGAGCTCCGGAGTTGGGAGTGGCCACGCGCAGCTTCAGCGTTTTCGTCCCCTGCATTGGTACATCGGTCCACTGCTGCCATTCACCTGCGGCGACGCTGCCGACGTTCCAGCCGCCCGCTGAGTCGGATGTTGGCTGCACGTCCAGGTCGTCGTTCCGGTAGACGTTCCATAGATTGCCCGCCGTCGTGTCGTGCACGACGTCGGCGCTCTCGGCCTGGACCGTGAGCTCGGCGGGAAAGGGTCGCTCGGAGTAGCGGCGCAGGAGATTGACGTTTTGGTTCGGGTAGTCGCGCTGCGTCGTGCTGTACGGGCCGGGGCTCGTGCGCCACAGTGCTGCGTTCTCCCGCCAGTCCGTGAATCCCTCTACAAGAGTGATTTGGTTCCCACCGTTGACCGTGGCCTCGAGGCCGTCCGCGAGAGTCTTGCCATGGTTGGGGTCGATCACCATGTTGGACGCTCCCGACACGAAGTGGAAGCCGGGTACTGTGACGCCGTTTGAAGTGCCCTTGAAGACCTGGTTGGTGTACGTCGGATTGGGGACCCCGAACCAGCTGTTCGCGCCGTCCGCGACAGTTGAGACGGCCGGGTCGTTCTTGAGCCAGCTGTTGTCGACGACGAAGTGCGGGTTCAGTCCGAACGTCGACTGTGTTTGGGAACGGACGTACTGCAGCAACCTGGCAGAGTTGCCTCCGCCTTGGTTGGTGAAGGCGAAGGAATTGTTCGACCAGAAGTAGACGAGCGGGCGTCCGTTTATCTTGTAGAGCAGGCTGTCGGGAACGTTCTGGAAGTAGACCTTGAGGCTGTTGTCCCAGAGGTACTGGTAGCCACCCTCGCCAGCTCCGGTCGCGTCACCCAGATCGAATACCGGTGAGTAGCCACCGGCCTTGTGCTTGATCTGGTTCTTCTTGTCGGTCATTGATGCTGGACTGTCGTCGAAGGCGGCTATCTTGAGTCGGTCGGAGTGCTGCCCACGGTTGATCGCGTCGACCAGCCCGGTGAGCGCTCGTGGGTCCCCCCCGCCGTTGGGCACTGGGGAGCCCGGCACAAATCCGCGCGTGTTGACCGCCACGAAGGTGACCCCCGAGGAGATCAGTTCTTCGACGTAGTTGTCCCAGAACTGGGCGGTCGTCCCCTTTTCGGCTCGGTAAAGGGGCAGGTTGTAGATGTGGTTGCCCTGGTTCTCGTACGGGCCGCCGGCCAGGGTTCTGTCGTCGAAGCCGAAGAGCACGCCGAGGGCCCCGGTGGATCCCGCCTTGCGGTGGGGGAGCACCGAACCACCTGGGTCCACGATGGTGGTCGTGCCGGATACGGCACCCGCGGACACGGATGCGGTATCGGTCGGGGATGCAGATGCGGTGGTGAGGTGTCCTGTGGCCCAGAAGCCGGCGAGGGATGCGGCTGCCATCAGGAAGCGAGCGACTCTCCTGCCGCTCGTTCGAAGTTCTTTGTTCGCCAACGTTTTACGTGCTCGTACTTGAAAGACTGACATCCATATTCCGGTCTCTGGTGGGCAAGGGGAGGGCAGAGTTGGACAGTTGCCCCGAACTCAAGATCGTATAGCAGAAGTCGTGGCCGAACGAGGCGCGTTCACGCTGGGTTGGACTGGCACTCCACGCCGAGGAGTGGATCGCACGCCTTGGCATTTCCCGCCGCTATTGGGCACCGGTTTTGTGGCTCCGGGAACTGGTGGCTCACTCGTCTCGGGGCGTCTGCGCCGAAGCTCGGCGGGGTGCGCGTGTGTGAGCCGGATGTTCCCCGCGGTGTGCCCAAGTACTGTCCGTGAGCTTGGGGGGGGCGTGCGACGATGAGGGAATATGGGTAGCTGTCGGGCCGGACAGAAGCGGAGAATATTGGGACCTGGACCGAGAAGGTGCGTGCCGCGATTCAAGCCAGATCCAGACAGTGATTTAGACTTCAATCAGGGTAGTGATTTGCGAAATGAAGGGAGTGGAAGGTGGATTGTCCGGATGCTATTTGCGAAATTTGCCTAGGCTCTGGACAGTGTGGAATTATTGTGCTCTGGCTTGGGAACGTTGCAGGGTACTCAGTCTGCTCCCCGCGTCTCCGGGGATGGTCCCCAGGACGCCAATTTCGACGAAGTCGAGATGAACTGCTCCCCGCGCCCGCGGGGATGCTCCCGACCATCATCAGGGCCTATGAGGTGCTGCAGACTGTTCCCCTCACCCGTCGGGATGGCCCGCTGCCCTGCTTCGCCGCAGGCGCCGCACGGATTCTGTTCCCCGCGTGCAGGGGATGGCCCCACCGGCAACACGCCTCGCGCGGCAGGGAAAGTTGTCCCCCGTAGTCGCAGGGGATGGTCCGACCAGCGCGCGCATGTGCAGGTGTCTGCGGGTCTGTTCCCCGCGCCCGCGGGGGTGGCCACAGACACCGGCCAACCCCCGGGAAAACCCTCCCTCACCGGCGGATAGTGAAAGACACTTGCCGACCACCGCACAACCGAGCCGACTTACATCAAACCAAGGGACGAATACAGTGCCGCTCCCCGCGGCCGCGGGGATGGTCCCGTTCCGGTGACATCACGACCTGTCCTATTGCACTGCTCCTCGCGCCCGCGGGGATGGTTCCGTTCTGAGAAGGAGTGCGACCGCCGGCATCGGCCTTGACCAGAGTCTTCGGGCATCCGCTCTGCCGGGCGCCCGGGCGGCAGTATGTTCATCTTCAGTCGAGAATCAGGGGCACATCGCGCTGTACAGGTAGATTTTCCCGCAGCAGTTGGTTGGCGACAAAGGTCGCGAGCCTGGAATGGCGATGGCTTGTTGAACGGTCGCGCGGCTGATGCGCGACCTGGGTCTGGAAGGCGACCGCGGCGGTCGACGCATCCGCATCACCATTCGCGATGACGGCCATGAAGGCGGGTGCTGACCTGAGGCAGCCTTTTGACCGCATCACCTCCTGGCCCCCCTTGCCGGGGCGCATGGCTGGCGGTTGAGTCAATCCACGAGGCGGGGGTTTTTGTCAGGGCTTCCGTCACCAGATGGGATTTCCGCAACATGGCGATGTCCCATGCCTCGTGCGTATGCCCTACCGTTTTCGGACTGTGCTGCCCAGAGGAGGGCGGCAGGCCGGATAGGGGAGAGGACGCCATCGGGATGTTCGGGGATGAGCAGGAGACCTGGGGTGAGCAAGCGGTCTGCCGAACCGCTGATCCGGACGATCTGTTCGCCGACGGCACGACCCAGAACAGGGCCAAGGCCGTCTGCACCGGTTGCCGAGTGCGCACGGAGTGCCTCGTCTACGCCCTGGACAATCGCATCGAGCACGGAATCTGGGGCGGCATGACTGAGCGGGAACGGAGGGCTCTCCTGCGACGGCGCCCTCGCGTCACGTCCTGGCGGCGCCTGCTTGAAGCCGCCCGATCGGAATACGGGCGTAACGCTGGAATTGAGGAAGGACAGGCATGGGACGCGACAGGGTGACAAAGAGCCAACAAGGGTCCTTGCTGTTGGTTGTGGGGACCATGCGGCCAGCGCACTGAGCAGACTAGTCTCTTTGCTGTCTCCGCTCGGGTAGGCCCAGCAGGTCCACCACCGCGTCGACGTACTCGAACTCGCGGGCCATGTGGGAGTGTCAACTTAACGGCTGATCTTGGTTTGTAAGGGGTCAGCGGTTGGTGGGGGTGAGGCGGCCTTCGAAGGCGATCTGGAAGGCGTTGAGGGGTGCCTTCCAGCGCATGGTCCAGCGCCTTCGCCCCTGGCCAGTCGGGTCCAGGCTCATCAGCGCCATGTACACGCACTTGAGCGCTGCGGCCTCGTTCGGGAAGTGTCCGCGGGCGCGGACGGCCTTGCGTATGCGGGCGTTGACGCTCTCGATGGCGTTCGTCGAGCAGATCACCTTGCGGATCTCCACGTCGAAGGACAAGAAAGGCACGAACTCGGCCCAGGCGTCGGACCACAGCTTGATCACTGCCGGATACTTGGCGCCCCAGGTTTCGGAGAACTCCAGGAACCGCTCGGTGGCGGCGGCTTCACTGGGTGCGGTGTAGACGGGCTTGAGGGCCTTGGCCATCTTGTCCCAGTCCTGCCGGGCCGCGTAGCGGAAGCTGTTGCGCAGCAAGTGGATCACACAGGTTTGAACAATCGTGCGAGGCCAGACTGTCTCCACCGCGTCCGGCAGGCCCTTCAGCCCATCGCAGACCAGCATCAGGCAGTCGTCCAGGCCGCGGTTCTTCAGCTCGGTGAAGATCTGCAGCCAGAACTTGGCGCCCTCGCCGCCGTCGCCGGCCCAGATGCCGAGAATGTCGCGGGTGCCCTCAACGGTCACCGCCATCACGACGTAGATCGGCCGGTTCGCCACCTTGCCGTCACGGATCTTGACGTTGATAGCGTCCACGAACAGGACCGGATACACCGGATCAAGGGGGCGGTTGGCCCACTCGGCCATGCCCTCCATCACTTTGTCGGTGATGTTCGAGATCGTCTGCTTAGATGTCTCCACTCCGTAGACCTCGGCAAGATGCGCCGCGATCTCACCATGCGTGAGACCCTTGGCCGACAGCGAGAGCACCATTTCGTCCACCCCGGTCAGCCGCCGCTGCCGCTTCTTGACGATCTGCGGCTCGAAGGTGCCGGCCGTGTCACGCGGTACCCGGACCTCGACCGGGCCGACATCGGTCAGCACGGTCTTGGCCCGGGTGCCGTTGCGGCTGTTGCCGCTGTTCCTCCCGGCCGCCTCGTGCTTGTCATAGCCGACATGGTCGGTGATCTCGCCCTCCAGGGCGGACTCCAGCACCCGCTTGGTCAGCTGCTGCAACAACCCGCCCTCGCCGGTCAGCTGCAGCCCCTCGGTGCGGGCCCGGTCCACGAGCATCGCGATCAACTGCTCGTCACTCGCCCCATTCGCCGACGGTTCGGCGGTCTGCTTGACGGACTCAACGGCGGTCTCGGTCATCTGGCGTCTCTCTCTTGATCATCAGATCCGCCGTTAGTTTTACAGTCCCGGCCATGTCCGCCAACGCCTCTCGCAGCAGGCGCTGGCGCTCTGCTCGGCGCATGGCTGGCGCGGCGGTGATGGGTGACGGCCGTCCGCGGCTTGGCGCTGCCCTTGTTCGTGCCGAGCGATATCAGCTTGATGGAGTGTGTCCAGCGCCGGTGGAACGCTGTTGTTGGCGGGGTTGTTCGCACGTCAACCGCAGTTCAGTGCTGGGAGGGCCGTCCAACGACACCCCCGCCGGGTCTCCGACGACGTCAGGTTGTTGGCCTGCGGGTCGCCCTTGAGGCGTTCGGCAAGGTCTAGCAACCACCGCACTTCAAGGTGCAGGGGCTCGGGCGTGGAGGGATCGGCCACGCGGCGTTCCCGTGCGGCTCGTCGCGCTGCACGTCCATGACCGCGGCGTCTGCCTGGTCCAGGAGGTTCCGCGTCGAACGCGGGTCTCCATCGGTGGGGTCGATCTTGGCGAACGCGTCCGCGACGGCGTCGCGGTGCTGCTGGCTGGCATCCACGAACGCCTGTTGCTTGGCCAGGGCGCGGTCTGCGGCAGCGTCGGCGATGCATCTATGCATGCTGACACCGGCGGCTGTGGCCGTTTTGATCGCCACGTAGGTGGTTTCGGCGGTCCGGGCAGCGCAGTTCCTGCGCTTCGGCAAGGACGTGCGCTGGTCCGAGGTCAAGGACGAGGCGTGCTTGTCGAGGGCATCGCGCGCCAGCCGGACGGGCCCTGGTTTCCACGCTTGTGCGGCGTGGAGAGGTCACCGTGAAGGTGAAAGTCCACGTCCACGGCGTCGAACCGGGCTCCTCCCTGGTGGTCGGGGAGCTGACCGCCGAGTTATGCGCACGACATCACGTGGCCAGGGCCAGCGTGATGAGGTTCCTCTATCCCCACGCATGTGGTCTGTGGCGGGGACGGGACGCGCATGCAACCCAAGGACTTCGCCATCAATGCCGAGCCACGAGCCCGATCCGGGTAGCGTCGTGCCAGTCGACGACTGCCCTGGGCCGGTGCGTACCGGGTTCGCGGCCCTTGCCGCGCAGAGGGCTGCCGGCGGGATCGCGTTGCTGCACCGGCAGACGCTCGCCGGCGCCGTGGGCACTGTTCTAGCCGTCGTCCATGAGGACCGTGTCGCGGGCGTCATCGATCCGGTGGAGATCCGGTTGGACGCCATGGGTACCCGCGAGCTCATGCCCCAGTATTTCGGCGTGCTGCCCGAACACCGCGGCTGCGGCAATGGCCGTGCCCTGTGGCGTGCCGCGATGTACTGGGGCCGGGAGAAGAACTCCGGCTATCAGCTGCTGCAGACGAAATATGTCGGACCGGTTCTCCCGGATGGTCCGGTACCACGTGGCATCGTCTGCTCGAAGTTGTTCTAGTGTGGACGGCTGGGTGCTATCAGTTCAATGTGTCACTTCCCGCGGTAGTGTCAAATTCCTATGCTCTGGCATGGGAAAACTACAGGCCGCACAGTCTGCTCCCCGCGTCTGCGGGGATGGTCCTGGGGACTCGCCGCCCGCCCCGCTCGCACGCGGTTTGCTCCTCGCCCCCGCGGGGATGGTCCGGGAACGTAGCGACGGATCAAGGTCCGCCCGTCTGCTCCCCGTGCCTGTGGGGATGGTCCCACCTTGCGATCACGGCGGAATGCGAGGCTGTACTGCTTCCCGCGTCCGCAGGGATGGTCCTTCCGAGGGGCATGTGCTTGGCCATGCGGCTTTGATCGACTTCCTCGTGCCCGGCGCAAGCGAGCCATTGACGACTGGCAGTTCGTGACCGGCGGCAGGGGCTACCTAGCCTCGCGCACAGCCCGGCCTGGGTAGCGTTGGGACGCTCGACGATTGCCCGGCCCCGGTGTGCGTGACCTTTTCGCGGCCCTCGCCTCGCCACTGGCCTCCGACAGATGTTCGCGAGCGGCGTTGGCTCCGTATTCGTTGCCGTCATGAGGACGCCTTATGGCGAGGGGGCCTGGCGCACGGTGCCGGGTACCAATCGTTGCAGACGAAGATCGGTGGTGCGTCGGTCGGCTGCGCCAGAGCGAGGACCTGGCATCGCGTGGCGTTGTCTGCTAAAAGTCGGTCTAACGTGGACAATTATGTGTCATTAACCCAATTATTTCCCTTAGGGTCCGTAACACGATCTTGCGGCTGTCCTGAGCCCACCCCGTTCTCGCACACCCGGTCGACCGTGATATTTGGACGATGGACAGCTATCAGGGGGCGGCGACGCTGGAGTGGTGGGCCAATGAGTGGATGTGCCTTGGCGAGTTCGACGTGCAAGTAGCTGACTGCGTCGCCGAAGGGAACTGGGACTGTGACGCGGAGCTTGGCCCTGAGCGCCTGTCGGACGATCATCGCGAGGTCTTCGACCTCTTGATGAATCTCGATCCGGTCTTCACCCTGCGCTTCGATGAAGGAAGCGAGATCGTGGTCGATGTCTCGAGGGCCGGGGATGGCCAGCGTCTGGCTCTTACGGTGCACGAGCCTACAGAGCGGGCAGCCTGAGGCGACGCCAGCAGGTGAGGCCGCAGGCGAGCGAAACCAGGGCATCGTGCAGGTCGAGGCGACGCTCCCAGCGGACGGCGAGGCGCTTGAACTGTTGGAGCAGGGCGAAGGTCTGCTCCACCACGTAGCGGAGTCTGCCCAGGCCCTGAATGTCGGGTTGGCCCTTGCGGGAGATGACCGGCATGATCCCGCGTCGACGTAGCTCGTGGCGGTTGGGGTTGCTGTCGCAGCCCTTGTCGCCGAGCAGGGCCTCGGGGCGCTTGCGGGGATGGCCGACTCCGCCGGTGACCGGCGGGACACCGTCGACCAGGGCGAGGGTCTGGGTGACGTCGTTGACATTGGCCGCGGTGGTGATGACCTTGAACGGGATGCCCGCACCGTCGGTGATCAGGTGGTGCTTGCTGCCGGACTTGCGGCGGTCGACCGGCGACGGGTCTGTCGCGGCACCCCATTTCTCGCGCGCACGTGGGAGGCGTCCACGCACGCGCGAGTCCAGTCCAGTTCGCCGGCCGCGTTCAGCTCCGACAGCAGTATCCGTTGGAGCTGGGCAAAGACCCCGAACTCCTGCCAGCACTCCAGGCGCCTCCAGCAGGTCTGACCGGAGCCGAAGCCCAGCTCCAACGGCAGCTGCTGCCACGGGATCCCCGTGTAGAGCACGAATTGGATGCCCTGCAGGCACAGCCGGTCGGGCACTGGCTTGGGCCCGGGCGAGCGCTCGGGCCAGGGCGGAGTATCGGCTCGACCATCGCCCACTACTCGTCGTGCACGACCCACGGCTTGACGCTCACGTTCTGACGAACGGTTCAATCGTCGTACCGGTTACGGCTGACCTGCAGCAGCCCGCAAGATCGTGTTACGAGCTCTTATAGTGATAATTTCCCGTGAGCCGGTCTGGAAAAGCCGCAGGTCGCTTAGGCTGCTCCCCGCGGTCGCGGGAATGCTCCCATGGTGGAGTAGGGGGACTTCGCGGACGACGCCTGCTCCTCGCGCTCGCGGGGATGGTCCCCAGGGCGGCAGGATCGCAAAGATTGCCTCACGCTGCTCCTCGCGCTCGCGGGGATGGTCCCGCGGGGAAGTGGCGCGCTACCGTCCTCCTTCTCTCCTCCCCGCGCCCGCGCGGGGAGGAGCGGACGAAGGCCTGGGTTGCGTCCAGCAACAAGCCCTTCGGTCGCTGGGGCGAGGTCTTCGGCGACGACACTGTCGACGCCATGATCGACCGTCTCGTCCACCACGCCGATGTGGCCTCCATGGACGGACACTCCTACCGCCTCGAAGACCGCGACATCGGCCGCACACCAAGCGCGGTAGCCGGGTGAATCACCGAACAAACGGGGTCAGGATTCACCGACTCCAACGCCAGGTTCAGTGACCGCCGGCACTCTATGGCGGGCCGCGACGTACGGCGCTGGGTACCAACCGTCGCAGACGCAGATCGGCGGCGCGTCGGGCCGGCCGTGCCGGAGCTGGCCGGGCATCGCTTGGCATCGTCTGCCGAAGTCGTCTCAGGCTGAACGGCTGAGCGCCGTCCGTCCAATTTGTCTCTTTCATCGATAGTGTTAAATTTCTATGCTCCAGCCCAGGAAAGCCACAGGTTGCCCTGCTGCTCCCCGCGCCCGCGGGGATGGTCCCGCCGCGTACCTCGCCGCGATGAACGCCCGCCTCCGTTCCCTGCGCCCGCGGGGATGGTCCCCTGTACGGCTGGATGGGCGAGCGCATGGCCATCTGCTCCCCGCGCCCGCGAGGATGATCCCAAGCTGCGGGTATACATCCGTAATACGGCGTTCTGCTCCCCGCGCTCGCGGGGGTGACCTCAACAACCCGCCTCCTCCTTGCGTTGTCGGCAGGGAGGTTCGTTGGCCGGTTGGGCGGTGTGGGGCTGCACGTACCGCTGCAACCCGCAGGCTCCCCTTTTCAGGGGATGGAGCAGGCTGCGGACTGTCGGACGCGGCGGACCTCTTGGGGAAGCGACGTGCGCGGCTGGCTGTGGCAGTTGCCAGGCTGAGCGGATCGACCGCGATGACGAGTAGCGACCATGCCGCAGGGTCCACGGCACCGACCACGACCAGCCGGCCCCGTGGCCAGGATTTCCAGAGGCGCAACAAGGCTGCCCCAACCCGGATCGGTTAGCGGGCGGTCTCGTTGAGCCGCTCAGGCGTCAGGGCCCTCCCGGAAGTAGTCGGGGGGCGAGGTGCCGGAGGCGGTCATCTTGCTCAGGGACGGGTTCAAGGAAGATGTGCAAGCCGTCATTGAAGATGCCGTGGTGGTCGTAGCTGAACCAGGAGTCCACCACCCTGTAGCGGTCACCGCGGAGGAGTATCCCCGTACCGATTGGCAGGTTGAGCAGGCCATGTAGCAACGGTCCTGAGGTGACCCCGCTCAGTCTATGAGACCCGCGTGTACCGCTGTCCATCCTTGCCAGCGCCCCGATGCCGGGCCACTCCGGGCCGCCATTGCGCTGCTGCGCGGGTGTCGCCTCCGTCGAACCGGTCCCGGCCGACCTCACGCAGCACATCGCCGACGAGCGGGCCCGCAGCGAGCTCCGCGGGCAGCTCGCTGCTCTCCTTACGGGGAAGTGAACGCTATGCCCCGGTCGGCTGCCACTCGTCGCGGAGGATGCCGTACGTGATGGAGTCCCGCCACGCTCCCCGTACGAGGACGTGTCCGCGGATGCGGCCTTCCTCGGTCATGCCGGCCGCGAGGAGGGTCTTCTCGGAGGCGGTGTTGTGCGGGGAGCGGGCGGCCCAGACGCGGTGGAGGTCCAGGCCCTCAAAGGCCAAGGCGAGGAGGAGGTGCACGGTCTCGCGGCCGTAGCCGACGCCCCACGCGTCGGGGCGGAGCGCGAACCCGATGGTCGCGGCGCGCTGCTGGTGCGGGTCGAGGGCCAGGCGGGCGAAGCCGATGAGCTGACCGCTCTCGCGCTCCACGACGGCGACGGCGAACTCGTCGCGGGGGGTCGCCTCAGCTGAGGCGATGGCACGCGCCACGATGCCGCCTACTTCCTCGCGGGAGCGAGGAGGGAAAGACAGGTGCTCCGTCGCCTCCGGGCTGCCGTAGATGGCGTGGACGGCGTCCACGTCGTCAACGGTGAGCTCACGGAGGGACAGGCGGGCATCGTGGCGGGTGACCGGATTCATGCCGGGGACTCTACCCCCGGCGATCAGCGGGGCAGCGCGAGAGCCGGACGGCTGGCGAAAGCCGTGATCTCCTCGCGGAGCTCGCGCGCGGCGACCGCGTCCCGCACGGGTCCGCGGGTGAGGGAGACCCTGACGCGCTCGACGGAGCTGATGATGGGCGCGTTGCGCTGCGCGGCCGGCAGGTCCAGCACGGGGTGCACGGCCTCGGCGGCGCCGTCCAGGTCGCCCAGGTAGAGGCGGGCGAGCGCCAGGTTGGTCTGTGCGCCTGCCTCGTCGCCGAACGCCCAGTTCGGGTCATCGTGGTTGGCGAAGCCGCGCACGGCGTTCTCGGCGCTGCGGGCCAGCTCGGCGTCGCCCTGGCCGAGGAGGACGCGAGCCTCCACCGTGTAGTAGTCCTGCCGGATCGTGGGGAAGGTGAAGTTCCCTCCGAGGGCGTCCAGGTCGTCGTGGGTGGTGCGTTCCCGCAGCGCGGTGGCGCGGTGGGTCGCGGTGTCGACGGTGGCGGCATCGCCGAGAACGCCGGCGGCGTGGGCCTCGAGGCTGGCGAGCCACACGCCGACGCTGCCGAAGACGTCGGCGCCCACCACGCTGCCCTTGCGGGCGTAGTGCAGGGCGTCGTCGGGGCGGTTCGCCCAGTAGGAGATCAGGGACTGCAGGCCGAGGACCCAGGCGCTCATCGCGGTGTGGTCGGCCTGCTCGGCGCAGACGGCGGCGGTGCGGGCCTGCATCATGGCGCTGCGCGGGTCACGCAGGTCGTGGGAGGCCTTCGCGAGCATGCTCGAGAGCACCGCGGCGAGGAGGTACAGGTCCCGGTGCTGAGCGGGCTTGGCCCGGCCGCTCTCCAGCAGGCGGAACGTGCGGTCCTGGAGGTCGGTGAGGTCGTCGAGGATCGTGCCGAGAGGGACGCGGGTGTAGAGGCCGGCCAGGCGGCTTACCTCGTCCTGCAGGAACGCCAGGGTCTCGGGACCGATCTGGTTGTTCTCTGCTCCCATCGCGAATTCCATCGCGCGCCGTGCGGCCATAGCAGCTTGCCTTCCCATCATGTGCAGGTCCGCGGCCGGGTCGGCGCGGAGCGGTGTGTCTGGCGCGCTGACGGACTCCGGCTGTTGGCGGGTGTGCCTGCCGGAGTCGGACACCTCGGAAAGGAGCTCCGTGATCGGCCGCCGGAACTGGTGCTCGAGCACCTGCCGGGCGTCGGTCTGGGGCCTGGATCGGCCGTCGTACCAGCGTTCGTACGTGCTCTCGGAGCAGTCCACGCTGGCGAGTGAGGGCTCTTGGACCTCGGTCGCCAGCTCCTTTGCTGCCTGACGGAAGTGGCGGCGGAAGGTGGTGTAGTGGTTCCAGCCCTCTTGGTCGATCAGGACCCGGAGGAGCATGACCATGGGTGCCCCCTCTGCCGTGGATCAGCGCGTCATGACGAACGGTAAGGCGGTCATTCCCCCAAATGACGCAGAGAACTGACTGTGACTCAACTCTGACTCCAGTCTGCATCTCGCGTCATCCCTCTGGGCCGACATGACGCCGATGTGACGGTGGATCTGGGGTGGAGGCATTGCCACGATCGGCGTCGTACCCAGCGAGTGCCCGCTTCGGCACAACCGGTAACGGGCTGCTGGGGTCTCTGACCGCATCGGAAGGGCATCCGTCATGACCAGCACGCCCGCTGCATCGTCTCCTGCCGACACCCGAGGGTCGTCGAACGTGGTCGAGATCCCCATGCCCGTTCATGAGGAACCCGTGTGGCAGTGGCGCCGGACGTTCGAGGCGAACGGGTCGGCTGGCGGCAACGCCCGCGTGCACACCCGGACGCAGCTCACGATGGGCCACTGGCTCGGGGACGTCGAGCATGCCGCACAGATCGCCGCGCGCGTGATGTACAACGCGGAGAGGCACTCCTCGCCGCCCCCGCGGGCCCGCTTAGAGCTGCGCCTGGCCATCATCGCGACGGGCGAACTCCTCATCGAGGTGACCGACCCGCTCCCCGACTTCCCCGGCTTCATCGAGGCCGTGACGTGGGAGCCGGCCGAAGGCGAGCGGCCCCGCGGTCTGTGGGTCGTGCAGCAGCTCGGAGCACGGCTGTCGTACGCCGTTGCCGAAGACCGCCGCTCCAAGACCGTGCAGGCCCTCATCCCGGGGACGCTCGCATGCTGACGACCGAGGCCACGGTGCCCCCGCAAGACGACATGCACGACCTGGCCGCACGCATCCGCGCCTATCTCGACATCGCAGAGCAGCGCGAGGCCCGCATGCCCTTAGGCGGCAGCCTCTTCGACGTGGTGATCACCGGGGCCGGCGATGCCGCCGCCATGGTGGCCGCCATGGACGAGATCCAGCTCGGTTCCAGCGGGCCGGTCATCGCCGACCCGGACCGCGGCTGGCTGTACTGGCTCGTCCCTCCCGGCACAACCGCCAGGTGGGAGCCGCACACCTACGGTGTCTGCGTCGGCGCCCCGCACATCCTGACCCTGCCTCCGCTCGCCCGCGACGTGCCCCCCGGCCCGTACTGGCTGCGGCCCTGCGTGAGCGACCGGCTTGTGCCACCGAATCCGCTCCGCGACCTCCTCGAGCGCTTCCGACCGATGCCGACTCCGCACGCATCGTTCGCCGCCGCGCTGGGCTTCCACGCCCCCTGAGTGCCGCGGCGCTCCCAGTCTCCTTCCCATCCCGGGGAGGAAACCCCGCCCCTTCCCCCGGGGGCGGCGGCCCGCCAGTGAAGAAGGACCGGGCCGAGCACCAGCCGTTGCGCACGCCGGGGCCATCCGAATCACCCGGCGTGCGCGACGGCTTCCATCACACCCCTGACGACCAAGGGAGAGCTGTGCTCACTCCACAGACGAACCGATCCATCGAGGGCGCGTACGTGTCCCTGCTGGAGCAGGCGACCGAACAGACCGAGCACCACATCGGCGCGCGCGGCAACAACGCGCGGGAGGTGATCGGCGTGGGCTTCCGCCTGCCCGACGCCCGCCAGCGCCTCCCGTACCTGCGGAAGAGGAAGGTCAACCCCGTTTTCCACTACGCCGAAGCGCTCTGGCACCTGGCCGGCCGGCGCGACCTGGCGATGCTCGTCAACTACGCGCTGACGATCGCCTCGGACTCCCGCGACGGCGTCCACCTCGACGGCAGCGCCTACGGAAACGTCCTGTTCACCCCGGCCGCCGGCGACACCCTGTCTCCCTTCGACCGCGTCATGAACCTGCTGCGGGAGGAGAAGGACAGCAAGCGGGGCTACCTGCCCGTGTTCTCGCCCACCGAGCTCGTCGACCGCGACAACCCCAGCGTGTCGTGCCTGGCCGGCCTCCACCTGCTGCCCCGCGACGGACGCCTGCACATGGTGGTCCACATGCGGGCCAACGATCTGGACTGCGGCCTGCTGTCCGACGTCTTCTCCTTCACCATGATCCAGGAGTACGCGGCCATCCAACTCGGCCTGATGCTCGGCTCCTACACCCACTACATCGGCTCCGCGCACGTCAACGACAGCAACTCCGACCGCGCGAAGCGGGTGATCGACGAGGCGCGCACCCGCCTCGCCCCGATCACCTTCGCGTTCCCGGCCATGCCCGACGACACCGACGCCGGCACCATCGCCCGCGTCCTGGAGCACGAGGAGCTGCTCCGCACCAACCGCGCCCAGTACACCGCCGATGACATCGGGGCCCTCGACCTGGCCCCGTACTGGCAGCAAGCGGTGTTGCTGTTCGAGCTGCACCGGCAGATCAAGAACGACCACACCGACAAGGTCACCCACGACGTCCTCGCGGCACTGTGGCCGGGCCTGCGCTGGCTGGCCGGCCACCGCTGGGAGGCCTGCGCCCAGGACGGGGGCGAGCTGTGACCCGCATGCCGCCGAGCGGCACCGTCGTGGAAGGCGTCGACTTCTCCCGGTGGGTGGTCGCGCTGTGCAAGCCCGATGCCGTGGATCGCGGTCTCGTCGACCAGGTCCTCGAGCGGATCGGCGGGGCGTACGCCACCATCGTCGCCCGCCGTCACCTCACCGCGCAGGCCTGGCAGGCGCACGTCCACTACTGGGACCTGCTCGTCAACGCCGACTGGTTCACCGACCGCGACATCCCCGCCTGCCTCGACGCCGAGTACGCCGGCCGCCCCGTCACCGTCGCGCTCATCCACGGCGCGCCCGGCGTCCACGCCCGGCTGCGCGACCTGCTCGGGCACTACGACCCCACCGTGGCGGCCCCCGGCACGATCCGCGGCGACCTGGGCAACGACAGCCTCGCCGCGGCGGTCGCCGAGAGGCGCCTCGTGCGGAACCTCGTGCACACCTCGGACGATCCGGCCGCGGCCCGCCGGGATTTCGGCACCTGGTTCGGCGCCGCCCGCCGCGCCCTGCTGACCGAACCCGCCGCCCCGGCCCAGTACCTGCCCGTCTGACCCTGGAGGCTCCATGACCACGTCCGCGATTCCCCCCGCCACCCGCCGCCCGCTGCCGATCCTCTCGGCCGAGCAGAGCGCCAGCATGAACCCCGAGCTCCTGGACCCGGTCGCCTACCGCAAGAGCGGCATCTCCCTGAACCACATAGTCGGGTGCCCGCTCGACTGCGGGTACTGCGTGAGGCACCTCTTCCAGAACTTCGACATGAAGGTCCCGCGGGCCCTCATGAGCGACGCGGAGGCCGTGCAGCGCCTCGTCGACCACCCGCTGTTCCGGCCGCACACCACGCCCATCCAGGTCTTCAACCGGGCCACCGACCCCATGCTGCCCACGGTCAAGCCGCACACCTTCCGCGTGCTGCAGCTCCTCAACGACCGCGGCCTGACGAACCACGTCCTGATCATCACCCGGTGGCGCGTCGACGCCGAGGACTGCGCGGTCCTCAACAGCTTCACGAACCTGCGGCTGACGATCCTGGTCACCCACTCCGGCATCGACGACCCGCGCATCGAACCGGTGGACTCGAACATCGCCGCCACCAGCCTCCGCACCCTGTACGAGCGCGCCGAGAACTACCGCACCTTGCTGTACTGGCGGCCGATCGTGCCCGGCCTCAACGACAGCGACGCACACCTGGCGCGCGCCCGCGAGCTGTCCCGCCACGCCCACGCGACGGTCTTCACCGGCCTGTTCTTCAAGGACGAGATTGCCGCCTACTACGAGGGCCACGGCCTGCCGATCCCGTACGACGACACCGCCCGCCGCAAGGTCATGCCCGAGATCGGCGAACACCGGATTTTGGCCGCCTTCCACGAGCCCAGCAACAGCGAAGCCCCCTGGGGCCCCCTGTTCCGCAAGACCTCCTGCGGTGTGGCGTACGTCTACGGGGAGGCTGACTACAACGGGCACTACGGCATCCGGGAACTGTGCGACATCTGCCCCCTGGGACAGCTCCAGCTCTGCAAGGACGCATGGGTCAAGCCCGACCTGACCGTCGTCACCGCACGGGCGCAGGAACTCGGCGCGACCGGGCCCGTTGAGATTGGAGAGCGCGCCATCATCGTGGAAGGCCTCGACGGGCCCACCCGGAACTACCTGCAGCAGTTGTTCGGCTATCAGTGCCACGACCGGCACAGCCCCCACCTGTACCGCCAGCACGGCCGAGCCCCGATCGGCTGGCCCGCGGAGAACGGAACGGCATGAACTTCTCCTCCTGGCCCCGGCTGCTCGTCGTCGACGTTGAGGGCAACGGCCAGACCCCGCCCGACCTGGTCGAGGTTGCCGCGCTGCCCATCACGGACGGCCGGCCCGACAAGACCCGGGCCGGGGCGTGGCTGACCAAGCCCAGACGCCCGATCACGGGCTTCGCCACCCGCGTGCACGGCCTGACCAACCAGGCCCTTGCGAGCGCGCCGGGCTGGGAGGAGATCGCCGACCACGTCCACACGCTGCTGGGCACGGCCTGGATCGCCGCCCACAACGCGCACGTGGACTACAAGGTGCTCCACGCGCACCTTCCGCGGTGGGAACCTGCCGGGGTCCTCGACACGCTACGCCTTGCCAAGGCGACGTACGACCTGCCGAGGTACAGCCTCGACGCCGTGCTCGAGCACGTGCAGCCGGACATGAGCGAGGCCCCGGCACACCGCCACCGCGCCACCTATGACACCTGGGCCACCGCGCAACTCCTCGTCGCCATGGCACGCCACTACGGCACCTGGGACGATCTCGTGGCCGCGGCCGTACCGCCCGGCCTGCCCGGTGCTCCCGAGCCGGAAGGGGACCCGACGCTGTGGTGACCACGATTGCGCCCACGGGCGCGCCACCACCCGCACGCTCCCGCTACGAGAACTGGCGACCCCCCATTGTTGGGGTCTCCCTCCTCGCGCCCGTCGGCGCGAACGGCCTGGTCCTCGTCGACGTGACCGGCGACGGCTACTACGTCCTGCCGCACGGCACGGTCGACGACGGCCAAACCCCCGAGGACGCCGCCCGCACGGTACTGGGCGGCCAGGCGACCATCTGGCGCCAGGTCGCTGTCATCAGCGCACAAGGGCGTCGCCGCAGGATCACCACGCACCTCGTCGTCACCGAACCTCTCGACCCGCACGACATCGCACGCCTGGCCTACCAAGACCGGCGAGCCGTACTGCGCGTACTGCCCACCGCACAGGCCATCGCCGCTCTCCCGCCCCGCGCCAGTGAGTGGGCCCTGCTGGGGCTGCAGGCCCTCGCCATCGGCGTGCTGCCCCACCTCGAGAACGGTGCAATACAGCGCCTCGAGGCCGTAGCAGACACGCACGGGGTGTAACAGATCACGGGAGTTGGCGTTTGGGGCTGTGAAGCGGGTTGGTGCTACGTCAACCCCGTGCAGCGCCCCGGAGGAACCGTGACCACCGCTACAGCCCCTTCAACCGCACTCGGCCGGTCCCACCTGCAGGAAGACCTCTTCACATGGCTCGAGCCTGAGCCGCTGCCCGCGATCGAGGAGAAGTCCACGCCGCCGGCGGAGCCCCCCACAGAGGAGGCTCCGCCGCCCGACCTGTCGCACGTGTGGGTCGGCGAATTCCGTGAAGTTGGTCAATCCGCGAGGAGTATTCGCCGACGCAGGAGCTCGAAGCTCGCGCGGCCGTAGTTCTGGCGTTTGAGCATCTTCGTCCGGTTCACGTGTTCTTCGACCGCGCCCGAGCTCCAGTGGAGGGTCAGGCTGGCGGTGACCGCGTCGAGGTCTCTTCGCAGGCCCAAGGCGAACGTGCGGAGTTCCTTGATGTCGGAGGCGTTCGCCTGGGTGAGCCATTCGGGGAGCCGGTGGCCGTGGCGCCGCCGGAGAAGGGTGGCGAAGCTGCGGGCGAGCCGGTTGATCTCGGCGAGGTGGTCGCAGCGCTCGCACAGTTCCTTGAGCTGCTGTCGGGCGGCCTCGCTCTGCCGCTCGGCTCGGCCGATCATCCACCGGACCACCTCGCGGACGGGCGGCGGCGGGGACGACTTCGTAGGTGAAGTCCGCATGATTGCAGGTTCGTTGAGGAAGCACCGTACGGTCTTGCGGCCTCCGGTGTAGCCGCCTGGGCGTTGTTGCAGCCTTCGACCCAGCGCGCGGCGAGGTAGGGCATGTGGGGCGCGAGGGCGCTGCCGCAGCGCGGTCGCACGGTGATCAGCTGGCCTGCGGTGTCGGCGTGCGCGTAGCGGCGGACGGTCTTGCGGTCCAGCCCGGTCTGTTCTCTGATCACGGTGATCGTGGTGCCTCGTTCGTAAAGGGCGTGGATCTCGGTCCAACGGGCGCGTATCCGCTGCTGAGCCAGGCTCTCCTCGCCGCCGGCGTCAGGAGACATTTCGGGAACGGTGCGTTCGGGTTTCAGCGGGCTCAGGCAGGCGCGGTACCGCCGGACGGCCTTCTCCACCGCGGTGGCGAGGTCGCCGAGCAAATGCCAGCGGTCCGCGACCTGCGGAACGCCGGGAAGCGCGCGCTCGGCAGCCTCGGCGAACGCACCGCCGCGGTCACGGCAGACCATCCGGACCTCGGGGTGCTCGCGCCCGCCGTCACGAGGGCGCCTCGTGCGGCCTCGATCCCTACCGCGGGCCACCCCCGCTCGCGCGGGAAGGACGACTTCGGGCTGAAGGTCGGCGCGGAGCAGTGCGGACCACCCCCGCTCGCGCGGGAAGGGCGAGACGTCGACCTTGGGCTTTTGAGCGACAGGCGGACCACCCCCGCTCGCGCGGGAAGGACCCGAGTCCGCGATGGCGGAGCTCCGCGGACACGGACCACCCCCGCTCGCGCGGGAAGGACACTTCATGACCTGTGGTTTTGGAGGGCCTTTGCCAGTTCTTGGTGCGCTTGTCCACGTGCGATGCGAGCAGTGTGGCAGAAGCGAGAACCGTCAGACGGCTTTGAGAGTGCGGGTGTTCTGGGCTGACTGTTCCCGACGTCAACAAGCTCCAAGACGACGTTGCCGACTGCTCCCCGTGCTCCCGGGGATGGTCCCGCGCACAGGCCAGCCCGCAGGCGCCATGAGGAGTTGCTCTCCGAGTCTGTGGGGATGGCCGTGACAACCGCTGTGACGGGCTTTGAACAGCAGCGGTATCCCACCGACCTGGGTTAGAAGGGTCAGGGGTTGGTCTGGGGTTACGCGGACGGGTTGGCCGGCGGTGGCGTGCCGGTGACGAAGGTTCCGAGTCCGACTTCTCCGCGTGTCCATCCTTGTTCGCGTACCTGTTTCATGGCTTTGGCCGCGGTCGCGTTTACCACGTCGAACTCTTGTGCGATTTCCAGGGTGGACGGTACACGGCTGCCGGGCGGGTAGGTGCCGTCCTGGATCCGCTGGACGATCTCCGCTGCGATCTGTCGCCACAGCGGGCGAGTGCGGTCAAGCTCCATGATTCCAGCGTGGGTATCTGCGGTCTTCCGTGCATCCGTAGATAACCGTGGATAACTGCGGCTACTGTGGAGTGTGCCAGGTGTGAATCGTCCCCAGGGCGGCCGGGTGTGGGCCGCGTCCTGAGGGACTGACCGAACAATGGAGCTTCAGCTATGGCGGACCTTATTGCTGCGGTACTTGGGCGCCTCCTGCCTGCTCGGGGTCGTCGTCGCGCGGCCCCCGCGCCGTCGGCGCAGCGAGCCCGGGGCGGTCGGACCGTGCTACCCGGCGACCGTGCCCCGCGTTCAGGGGAGGTGTTCGATGCGCACAGCCTGCCGTTGGTGCCCCGCTACGTCGTCCACCACGAGCGGGTGGAGGAGGTGCGGCGGCAGCGGGAACGGCGGCGTGCTCTTGCGTTGGCGGATATGGGCCAGGACATGCCGGAGCGAGCGGCATGAGTGACGGGATCGCCGGGCTGCGACTGCTTCCGTGGACGGGCCCGGCGGGCAAGCCTGCGTACACGCCGGACGGCAATCCGGCCGGGCTCATTGCGCGGATGGCCGACGACGCCGAGCGCCAGCAGATCACGCGCGCGTCGGCTGTGCTGTCCAACGTGGTCGAACTGCTGCGTATGGCCAAGGATGCGCCGCGCCCGATCAATGAGCCTTCCCGCGTTGTGCTCACCGCGGCGTGCGATGCGCTGACGAACGTGCTGCGCATCGTTGTGTCCCGCGGGATGCGGCTGCCGGGGTACGACCGTGACGAGATTCCGGAGAACGAGTGGACATCGTCTCCCCGCTCGTCGCTCCCCGGGACAGCCCTGCGGAGTCCGGCAGTGGGTGATGATGCGTGGACGCATGCGCCGTGGCTCGAAGTCGTTGCGTCGCTGCTGGTTGAGATGGACGGTCTCCGTCCGTTGATGACGCTGCGGGTCTCGTACGACAGCGGGCAGACGTGGGGCCGCACGGTGGAGGCGACGCGTCACGATCACCTGCCACCGATGGCCTCGCAGATGTGGCCTCCGTGCGCGTGCGTTGAGTGTGTTCCGGGAAACCGATGGCGGCGGGCGGGCTGAACGCACAGGCCCCGCAGCGACCGGCCACGCTGGCTGGCCTGTGTGAGCCTGGGCCGCGCTCCCGCACATAGCGCGACAGTCGCACTTCGGGCAGCCGAGTTGGACGCTTTCAAGGGTGGCGCGGAGGGCTGCGGCATAGGGCCTCTTCTTGCGCGTGGACTTTGCATCCACGAGATGTGCGGGAGGCCCTGTCCCCATGCGCGCACCAGCCGGGTGCGTGGACGAACTCGTACGCCTGTTCGCGGCGACCCGTGCCGCGACGTACGTACCAGCGCCCACGAAACGATGCCCGCCCGGTCCGCACTGGATTCGGCCGCTGGCCGGGGCGCACGGTTGCGTCCTTGGAAGTGGTGTAACGGGTTGGACCTGATGCGGGGGTTTGCTCCGGCGTCCGGGTTGGTGCCCGCATAGACGAACGGCCACCGGCTGATCTTCGAAGTGTCGAAGCCTCGAAGTCCGTTTCCCCTCCGGACTTCGAGGCCCTCTCCCGATGTGTTGCCTGCCCTTTCGAGGGGCCTTGGCTCGCTGGCGTCAGCTGGCGGTGTTGCCTTCCAGACGCTCGCGTGCCTGCTTCACGATGCGCTCCCACTTCCACGTCGGCTCGCCGTGGATGACGGCGAGCTTCGCGCCTGTGCCGTGCTGGTAACCGTGTTCGCGCAGGTAGGCGGTGGCCGCCTCGATGCGCTGTTCGGTCTCGGGTCTGGGTCCGCGTTGCTGGGCGGCGCCAGTGGGGCGGCCCGCCAGGCCGGTGCCGTCGCCGGTGCGACGACGATCGAAGTCCTGCAGATCGCCGCGGCGGAAGCCGGGGATCTGCCGGCCGGTGGGACCGGCGACCGTTCCGACCGACGCGGGGAAGTACCCGGTGTCCATACTCATGTACTTGCGGATGGCGCCAGCGTCGGCGAAGCCGAGCAGCTCGGCGGCCTGGTTGATGGAGAGTACGTCGTCGACGTGACCTTCGTAGAGGGCCGGGTCGGTGGGGAGCACCTTCTTCTTCTTGCGCTCCTTGTGAGCGGCGTAGAAGCGCTCGAACTCCTCCTGGTCGTAGAAGTCGACGCGCTCGACTGTCACGGCCTTCTCCGGGTGACGCGCGTCCTCCGGCTGCTCGGCGCGCTTGGTGTACCAGAGCGTGATCGTGGCGCGGCTGGCGCCGGTCCGCTCGACCATCCAGTCGCGGTTGACCACGGGACGGCCGTTGAGGGTGCGGACTTCGGGGTTGGGATGCTTGGCCATGACGTGGGACCTCCGCAGAGTCTGGCGGGACGGGCTGCTGGCACGGGCCTGGTGCCCGTACACTGGAGGTACTCCTTCCATTGGTGGGTTGGAGTACCGATGGTCGGTGAGACGTTCGGTCGGGGTTGCCGCCCGCGGCTGACACCTCTCGAGGTGTTCTCGCCGACCATCAATCTGTCTGCCGCTCTCGCAACCGACACATGTAATGATGCACTGTTGATTGTGGAGTGTCAACGCCATGGCTGGCCCAGATGGCGCCGCAGCCGGCATCACGCTATGCCGCCGTCGCAGTCGACCGTGAAGGCCGGATCTGCGCATCGCGCCGTCAGGGCGGAGCCGCTCCATTCGGTGAGCAGCACGGACTGCGCCAGATGGCCCGTCGGGCACGGGACCAGGACGCGGCCGTATCTGGTGTGCCGGATCGCTGAGCTCGGAAGGCGGGAGCAGCCGGGGCCCGTGGACGGCATGGAGCGCGAGGGCGTTGAACCCGGGAACCCAGGTCTTGCCCTTGTCCCGGCTGGACGTCGTGGGTCCGAGATGGGTGACGGCTACGCCTCCTGCGTCCGGCACTGTGGCGCCGGGGTGGATCTCGGCGCCGGCGTACCGCAGGCGGCGCAGGGTTTCGGTCGGGTCGTGGAGTTCACCGTGGTGCGGGTTGCGGGTCACCATCGACGGCCGGGCGGCGAGCTCGGCGACACGGCGGTCGTACGCGCCCAGCGCGCGGCGTCTGGCAGCGGTGAGGGCCACACGTTCGCCTCGGTAGACCAGCCACCCGTTGTCGAGCGGGGCGGCAGGTGCCAGCGCGAAGTATGGGGGGGGTCCGGTCGGAGCGGTCGACCAGGCCGCGTACGGCGTCGAACTCGGTGAGGACGCTCAAGTTGCCGCAGTGGGCTGCGCGGAGATGCCGGGCGTCCCGGTCGGAGACGTGGGGATACGTGGGCGGTGAGTCCTCCCGAACGCAGCTGGTGTCGTCCGGTGAGCTGTGCTGAGGGACCGCCGGTCCGGAGCCTGGCCCCGGACCGGCGTCGGTGAGTTCAGCCGCGGTGGATACCACTGCGGACGGTGGCGGCCTGGGTGAGGGTGTTGTCGGCCTTCGCCACCTTGCGGATCTTGGCGACCCAGGTGCGCACGTCACCGGCGAGGGAGTGCAACCGCGCGGCCTCCTCGTCACCGCCACGCATGAGGTCGGCCAGGTGCTGCTGCTCGGCAGTGATCTCCAGCAAGGCGTAAGAGACGACGCCGAGGTAACCGCGACGGCGCTGGACACGGCCCCAGGTGTTCGGGCCGTCCCCGTCCTGGTCCAGGACCACCAAGGACACCCCCGGCCATCCGGTGGTGCCCACGCCCGGGGTGAAAGCGAGGTCGATCAGGCAGGTGACGCGGCGGTCGTGCAGGGGTGCGTAGGTGTAGGGCGTGGCGGCCGCCGGAACGGCGGCGGAGTCGCGGCCAGTGAGGTAGCGGCTGAAGGAATCGACGTCGGCCGCGACGGCATCGCGGCGCAGGCCGGCGATGTATCCGGCCACCAGGGACAGTTGCCACGGCGCACGGGCGAATGGGGTCGGCGGCGCGTCGGGGCTGTTGCTGAAGGCGACCAGGCTGGCCCCGTCTCCCTTGGGGCGGTTGATTGTCGCCTGCACGACACACAGGTCGGGGCGGACGGGGTCCTCGGACATGGGATGGTTCTCCTTCACGGGGCAGTGGATGGTGGGTTGGAGCCGGATTGCCGTCCGGAATCAACAATGATAATGATACGCGCTTTGTGTGTGGGAGTCAACCCGCCCATTGGCCGGACGGGGTCTGACCAGGCATTACCTCCTACCAGACACAGGCTCCGCAGTCACCGAAGCCCAGGAGATCGAGTTGCCGCGGAGCGATGGGGTTGGCTTCCAGCTTCCGCCGTGGGCTCGGTGAGCGCTGCCCTGATCGCAGCGGCCATGAACTCGAACTCGGCCCCGTCGTCGGCCAGGACGACCCCGGGTGACGGCCCGCCCTGGCGCTTCGCCAGTGCGATCAGCTCTGCGATCGACAGGTCCTGACGGAACCGGTGCCCTTGTACCCGCTCGACCTCCACGTACAAGCGTGCCGCGTTGCCAGATGCTGACGACGACCCGACGGGTCTGGTGAGTTAGTCCGGCAGTGCGGCGGTGTCATCGTGGCTGACCGGCGTCCCGTACCGGAGGATCACGAAGCTGGCCTTCCCGTCCGGCCGGGACGAGTGCAGCCGTCCCGTCCCGGGCGTGCTGAAGGATCCGCCGCGGCCGTTGGGCCCGCCCAGGTGGAACGCGCCGCAGGACAGGCCGGTTCGGTCCACGATCGGCGTCGCGTCGGCCGCGGTCCCTGGTGTCGCGGCCGTGAGTTCGCGGGGGTCGTTGCGCGGGGGATCGGGTCGTCGCTGTTCGACCGGAGTGGTCATACGGGTACGACATACGGGAAGCGGTTGGTCCGCAGGTGCTGGGTGACGGACGGCTTGAGTCCGGCTGGCACGGCTGTGTTGGTCACGAGGGAGAGCATCGCCTCAGGCGCGTTGTCGGCCAGGGGGCGGCCGTTGCGGCCGGCGAAGCCGTACGTGGCGAGCGTTCCGACGACGTAGGGCAGCACGTCGGGGAACAGTTGTTCGGCCACGGCTCGGCCGTAACCCTCTGGGTCGGCACACGTCCCGGTGGCCGCGACGACAGCCGTGACCTGGCCGGCGATGAATTCGCCGACGGCGGCACGGTCCTGCGAGGGGTGCCGGGTGTTGGCGGGGTTGCTGAAGTCGGTGTCGCCGGGCCAGAAGATCGGCCACATCATCGGGTGCCCGCCGCGGTTGATCTGCCGCCATCCACCGGCGTCGGTGGCCAGCTTGGTCGCGCACCAGACGCCTGTGCGGGTCCCGGGGCGCAGCTGCGCGTGCTCGTGCGGAACCTCGAGCACGATTGATTCCACGGTGGTGCCAGCGAAGCTGTTCTGTGCCTCCTGCGGGCGCCAGTCCGAGAGGTCCACTGCCGTCCCCTTGGCCACCGCCCCGTTGACGACGGCCAGCAGTGACAGGTCGATGTAGAAGGAGTCGGAGATGCGCCCCGCCCAGACGCGGGTGCCGTCCGCGTCGGCCGTCTCACCGGTGCGGCCTTCCAGCACCAAGTCGCCGTCAGCGGAATCCTCGCGTGCCTCGTTCCCGGTCAGGGCGTGCAGGCGCAGGGTTTGCCCGCCGTCGGGGCCGGGCTCGTCGAAGGAGACCCGGTAGGTCAAGGCCTCGAATTCGGCGCCGTCGAAGTGGACCTTGAATTCGTAGCGTGCTTCCGGGTGGAACCCGGGCTCGGCGTAGACGCCGGTGATGTCGGAGTTGACGTCCATGACAAACACCGTGCTGCGCTCACCGGGAAAGACGTACAGGTCGTCGATGAACAGCTGACCGTTCTGGGCCGCCAGCGGAGTGTCGAGATGGTGCGACATGGTCGGTCCTTAATTCTCTCGGGTTTTCTTCGAAGAAAGGGTGGCGGGGATTTTCCGGACTGTTCCATTCTCGCCAGGCGGGCGGCGGCCGGTACCGCCCTATTGGGAATGTCCTCATACAGTGAGGTTATGAATAAGTCGCCTCCTGATCTCAGCAGTCTCCTGTTGCTGACATTGGTGGCCGAGCTCGGCAGCCTGGGGCAGGCCGCTGAGCGGATGGGCATCAGCCAGCCTGCCGCGAGCAAGCGCCTGACGCAGCTTGAGCGGCGCCTGGGGCTGACGCTGGTGAACCGGGACACCCGTGGCTCCGCCCTGACCGTCGAGGGCAAGGCGGTGTGCCAATGGGCGGGGCGGGTGCTCGCCGAAGTGGACTCGCTGATGGTCGGCGTCGCCGCGCTGCGCGGTGACCAGGCCCTCGACCTTCGCCTGGCGGCCAGCATGACGCTGGCCGAACACTTCGTGCCGCGGTGGATCGGCACGCTGCAGTGGAGATCGCCCGGTGTATACGTCAGCCTAAAAGTGACCAATTCCGAACAAGTCGCCACGCTCGCGGCGAATGGCCGGATCAGCCTGGGGTTCATCGAGGGGCCCACCGTTCCGTCCGGTCTCAGCTCACGACAGGTGGGCACTGACCGGCTGGTCGTGGTGGTCGCGGCGCGGCATGCCTGGGCACGACGGCGGGAGCCGGTGGATCTGACCGAACTGGCCCGCACCCGCCTGATCGTCCGCGAACCGGGTTCAGGCACGAGGGAGACCATCGAGCGTGTGCTCGCCGGGGCGGGAGCCGAGCCGGCCAGACCGCTGATGGTGCTGGATGCCAACGTCGCGGTACGAAGGGCCGTCGCCGAAGGCGCCGGCCCGGCGGTACTCAGCGCGGTCAGTGTCCGTGACGACCTGGCCGAGGGGCGCGTCGTGGAGGTCCCGGTGACGGGGGTCGACCTGCGCCGCCGGCTGCGCGCCGTGTGGCCGAAGGACCGCCGGTTGACCGGCGCGGTTGAGGAACTGCTCCGGATCGCGGTATGTACCCACCGCGAGGATCGCTGACGTCGCCGCCACGTGGCCGCGAGTTCTGCCACGCGATGTCGGCGGCGATCTCGCGCCAGTAGTGCTCCAGCCAGGCCTTCAAGCCGATGTAGTTCTCGACGACGCGGACAGCCGTCGGCCGCGGGCGTCGTAGCGGGCCAGGCGGCCGGTGGTGTCGGTGCGGGACAGCCGGTCCCACAGGTCGACGGCGCCGTACTCGGCCAGGTCGGCGGCGGTGAGCTCGGTGGGGGCGTGGAAGGCGGCCAGTGCGGCGCGGGCGATCCGCTCGGGCGCGCGGGTGGGCGTGGACATGGAAGACCTCGCAGACAGGGGAGGGGAAGGTGGAGTAGCGGGCGGCTGTTGGCGGCCGGGGGCTGGCCCGGCGTCCCCGGTGACCGGGGACGCCGGGCCGGTGGGGCTTACGCCTCGCCGTCGTCGCTGTTGGCGGCTTGTTCCTGCTCGCCGTTCGAGTCCTCGGCGTGGGCCGCGATCTCGTCCTGCTCCTTGTCCGCTTCGAGCGTGTATGCCTCGTCGGCGATGACGGCCTGCTCGATCCGGGACAGCGGGTAGCCCAGCTCACCGAGGAACGTCAGCCACGTACAGGCGTCCTTGCGGATGTCCGGGGTGTCCCACTCGGGCTTGTCGGTGCGCCACACGTTGGCCGCCTCGATGCGCTTCTCGAATGCCGCCGCGTAGGGGGCGAGCATCAGCAGCGCGAGGCGGCCGGGGGTGGCGTTCGGGTCGATCCACTCGGTGCGGTCGCCGGACTGCTTGTCGCGCCCCAGCAGATCGGCCAGGATCGCCACCCTCGCCACGTCGCCGGTCCAGCTCTGCACCGGCTTGGGCGCCCGATACGTCTGCTCGGCCACCCACCGCAGGACCGGCTTCGGGGCGGTCTTGCGCATCAGCAGCTTGCGCAGCCAGTCACGGCGGACCTTGGCGGCTGCGCGCCACGCCTTGTTGCCCTCGACCTTGAGCTTGTAGGCGACCTCATCGCGGCGCGGCGCGGACGGCCACGGCGCGGGGGCCGGCGCGCTGTCCTGCCGGTCGTCGGCCTGGTCCTGCTCCTCCTCCGGCTCGTCGCCGGT
The DNA here is from genome assembly GCF_040638135.1 of Streptomyces sp. NPDC026673. Taxonomy (NCBI): domain Bacteria; kingdom Bacillati; phylum Actinomycetota; class Actinomycetes; order Kitasatosporales; family Streptomycetaceae; genus Streptomyces; species Streptomyces sp. NPDC026673. The sequence continues at coordinate 61,297 of NZ_JBEZXR010000044.1, forward strand.
GCCGCCCACGTCGGGACCGGCCGGGGTGTCGTCGTCGGCCTGCGGTTCCGGCGCGGGCGGGCGGTGGTAGGCGTCGGGGTCGGCGCAGACGAACTCGACCACGTCCGGGCCCGCGTCGTCGTTCCAGATCGCGCGGTGACCGGGGCAGGTGGCGTGCTCCTCGTCGCTGATCCGGCCGTCCGCGATCTCCTCCACGTACGCCCAGTCCTCGGGCATCGTGTCGGGGTCGTCCACGACCGTGACCCCGGCGGCCTCCAGCTCGGCGCGCTTGGCCTCGCGGGCCTGCGCGTCGGCCCGGTCGATGCGCTCGCGGGTGAGCTGGTACTCGAACTGGTCGTTGCCGTGGGCGTCGATCAGCCGCTCGACCGCTGCCGGGTCGCAGTCGAACTCACCGAGCGCGGCCAGGACGTCAAGGGTGAACTCGTAGTCCTCCAGGCTGGCGAGGGTCGAACGGGTGGTGGCACCGATCTGGCTGGAGGCGGTGACGGCCTTGTCGACCTCGTTCTTGGTACGGCCGGTGCGCTTGGCGACCTTGGCCCGGCTCATCCCGGAGACTTCGGCGCGGAACAGCGCGTCAGCTTCCTCCAGCGCGGTCAGGGACATCCGGCCTTCGCCGTCGTTCTCGATCACCTGATCGGTGAAGTCCTCGCCCGCCTCGCGCTGGGCGGGGTCCAGGACGTAGACCGGGACTTCGGCCAGCTTGACGAGCCGGGCGGCGGCCAGTCGCCGGTGACCCTGGGAGACCCGGTAGGTGCCAGTGCCGGTCGGGATGATGACCAGGGGGACCTTCACGCCGTTGGTGCGAATCGACTCGATGAACCACTCGGTCAGGCGGAGGTCGGTGCGGACGTTGTCCGGGTTCTCCTCCAGCTGGTCTATGGGCAGCATGACCGACGGGGCGGTGGTCTGCGGTTCGGCCGGGGCTTCGGTCTGGGTCTCGCTCACTAAGTGCTCCTCGTGCGGTGGGTTGGGGTGTTGGAGGGCGGTTGCCGCCACCGTCCGACGTACCTAATGTTACGCGGTTTGATGGGTGTGGTCAACTCGGCAAGAGGTCGGCCAGCAGAGAACGGAATGCCGCCTCGCTGGCGCACTGCGTATACAGGTGGGCCAGTTGGGCGAGCAGCCCTGCATTGTTGATCTCGGCGGCGCGCTGTTCGGCGTCGGCGTGCTCTGCCCGGTGCGCCCGGTCGTCGTCCAGCTCGGGCCGGGCGCCCCCGTTGTAGGCGTCGCTGGCCTCCTCGTGGGCGGCCTCGCGGATCGCGTCGTCCAGGTCGCCGTCCTTGATGCCGACCTCGGCGGCGATGGCGGCCAGCCGGATGGGCGCACCGGGCGGCGCAGCGGCCAACTCGGCGGCGTCGGGCGCGGCAGGCGCGGCGCTGGCGGTGGCGCGGCGGAAGATGGTGCCGGTCGGGGTACTGCCGTGGGTGGTCCATCCGGCCTCGGTCATGTCGTCTGCCAGGCGGCGGGCGGCCTCCTGCCACGCCTGCTTGTGCTCCTGGTCCTGCCATTCGGCGGTGCCGCTGCCGGGTGGGACGTCGATGCCGCCCACGATGGGGGCGGCATACAGCTCGTCCGGGCCGACGCTCGACGGTCGCATGCGGAAGGTGTCGTCCTCGCGCCATCCGCGCGCGGTCAGGGCGTCGGCGGCCGCGGTGAAGGTGTCCGGGCTGGTTTTGGGGCTGAGGTCGTACGGGGACGGGCTCGCGTTGCGGGGTCGGCGGGGTCGTGGCACGGGAGATTCCTCCTCGGGGGCTCGGTTGGGTCTGAGTGCCGGCGCTTTGGCCGGTGGTGGCGCGGCTGTGCGGGGCCGCGCCGCGCGTTGGCGGGTGCCGGTCAGAACAGTGCGTCGACCGCACCGCGCGGACTGGGACAGGGCCGGGGCGGCGGTCCGGGCCCTGACCGCTTGCCGGGCGGTGCGGGCGGCGCGCCGCTGGGTGAAGTCCGCCAAGACGATTTCGGTGCGCGGGGCGACGCCGTGCCACTGATCGGCGTAGCCGGAGGTGTCGATGCCGCAGTTGTTTCCGAGCCGGATACCGGTCTGCCGCTCGAACCGCTCGCACTCGGCGTCGCGTTCCTCGGTGAAGGCCGGGTGGCCGCTGTCCCGGAACGGGGCGGACTCCTGCGGCACGAGGAACACCCCGTGCGGGGCGCGATCGGCGGCGACGTCGATGGCGTGGTACTCGAAGCGTCGGCCGGTGTAGCGGGGACCGTTCCCGGTGCGCTCGGTACTGCCGAAGGGCGGGTTGGCCATGACGGTGTCGAACGTCCCGAGGCCACCGGGGAGCTGGAAGATGTCGGCGCAGATCCATCGAGCCTCGGGCAGCGCCTTCTTCCCGACCTCGACGTACAGCGCGTTCCGCTCGACGCAGACCACCTCGTACCCTCCCCGGGCGCGGGCGAGGTTGCGCCACGACCACGCGAGTCGGCCGATGCCCGCGCACAGGTCGATGACGCGGTGACCGGTGACCTCGACCGCGAGGTCGGTGCCGAGCCCTGCGGGGGCTAAAAACGCGCCGTCCAGGGCGTTGCGCGCGGTGGCGGCCTCCTGCCAGTGGTCCAGGACGAATTCCGCCTCGTCCTCGGTCAGGGGGCGGTCGGCGTCGACCAGGGCGCGCGCTGTGGCGTGGTCGCGGGCTTGCTGCTTGCTGAGCTTCACGGGTCGGGTTCCCTCAGGGTTGGTGGGCGGAGCATGTGCCGGTCCGGGTTGCCGCCCGGACCGGGCGCGGTGGTGTTGCTGTGGTGGCTACGGGGTGCGGGCCTCGATGACGGTGACGGCGATGTTGTCGGTGCCTCGGCGGCGGGAGCGGGCGGCGTCGACCAGGGCCCGGGTGACGTGGCGGGGGCGGATGTCGACGGTGAGGATCCGCGCGATGTTGGCGGCGGGGACGACCTTGGTGATCCCGTCCGTGCACAGCATCAGCCGCTGCACCGGGCCGGTGATGCGGACGGAGTCGATCGGCTCGTCGCGCAGCACGCTGGTGGTCACGATGTGGTCGTGACTGGAGGCGATGGTGGCCCAGTAGGGATCGGCATACTGGCGCATCCGCTCGCCTTGGGTGCGGTCCTGCGTGACCTGTCGTGCCGCGCCGTCCTGGACGACGTAGGCGCGGCAGTCACCGACCCATGCCACATCGAAACCGCCGCCGTGGCGCTGGGACATCGGCACGGCGCACACCATGACGCAGTCGCCTTCCTGCCCGCGCGGGCACCCGTCGTAGTAGTCCTGCAGAGCTGCGCGGGCGGCGGCAATTCCGCACGCTGCTCCGCCGCTGAGTGCCGCGTACGGGGCGGCACCCGCTGCCAGGGCGGCGGCGTCGGCGGGCTCCCAGTCATCCCCGATGCCGTCCGCGACCGCCCACGCCAGGTGCGCGAAATCGGCGGCGGCATCGGCCATGAACAAACGCGGGCCCTGGTCGGTTCGGGTGGAGGCTATCCAGCGGGGAGCCATGCCGGCACTCCTTCGTCGGGTGGGTGAGTGGTGGGCTGGGGGGTGCCGGTCCGGGGTTGCCGCCCCGGACCGGCACCGGTGATGGCAGGCTGCGCGTCAGTCGGTCGCGCGGGTGCGGGCGAACCGGAAGGCGTTGATCACGTCCCACGTGGAACTCACCGCGTAGTACCGGTACGCCTCCTGCGGGTCGCCGCGGAACGTCGGTGAGCTGCGGTAGCGGTCGGCCAGGTAGCGCGCGGCGGCGTTGTGCTGCTGGTGCGTCAGCGGCGGGCCGCAGACGCCGGGCCGGGCGGCGATCGCGTCCAGCTCGCCCCACAGCGCTTCGTCGTTGCCGGTCTGGCGCGCCTCACCGGGGACGAGGATGCGCGCGGTACCGACCTCGGCGTACCCGTGGCCGTGCTCACCGTCGAACGGGGAGCGCACCGGCACGTCGTACCGCACCCGCACCGTGCGGTGGCCGTCGATCTCCTGTCGGCCGTCGATCACTCCGGTGCGGCCGTGCGGGTGCCGGACGGGGGTGCCGTCCGGGGTGGTGTGGTCGGCGTAGGCGGCGGGCGGGGTCTGGATGGTGGCGGTCACGCTGGCTCCTTCGGCGGGTGGTGGGCTGGGGGGCCGGTCCGGGGTTGCCGCCCCGGACCGGCGCGGGCTGGTTGCTACGCGGTCGGCTTCTGCGGGTCCTGCCGCACGATGTCGAGGATCTTGAACGCGCGGCTGCTGGCGACACCCGGGTGCGTCCAGCGCTCCACCCGGGCGAGGGTGTCCGCCGCCGGGTACGGGCGCTGCGCCTGCTCCGGGGTCTCGGTGAGTGCCGGCGCGCGCCAGTGGCTTCCGGCGATCGTCAGCCACTCGCCGCCGCTGGTGCTGCCCCAGGCGTAGCCGCTCGGGCGCTGGGCGTCCTGCATGTGGGTGCTCCCTCGGTGGTGGGTTGGGGTGCCGGTCCGGTTGCCGCCGTTCCGACATTTCTAATGATACGCGGTCATGGGGTGGGAAGCAACTCCAACGGGCGCTGACCTGCAGCAAGTTGGTGCGCACCGGCCGGTCGGTGCGTTGAAGTCAGGCGGGCGTGATGCCGTCCGCAATGGCGGGCTTCACCAGGTACCGGTATCCGTGGCCGGTGATGGCGTCGGTCTCGGTGAACAGGACCGGGGACAGGTAAAGGCCGGTGTTCTCGGCGTCGGTCAGGTGCAGGGTGACGGTCTGGCTGGCGAACGCGTCCAGGGCGTTCAGCAGAAAGCGGCCGGTCAGCAGCAGCGCGCGGCCGGTCATGTCGGCGGCGGACCCGTCGCTGATCCGGGCGGTGACCTCCGCGCCGCGCACCCTGGCCTGCTCCTCGGCGTACCAGGGGGCCAGCGTCATGGCGCCTTCGTCGTCCCAGCGGATGAGCGCGAACCGATGGTCCATGTTCCGCGCCCTGGTCAGGGCCTGCGCCTTCCGGGCTGCGCTCAGCATCGATGCCCGGTCGATGGTGACGGCGTGGTGCCGCTCGATGGGCATGTGTGTCCGGGGACGGGAAGTCGACGGCGCTCCTCGCGTGAATGGTGACCTCGGCGGCACCGATGGTCAGCGTCGCCAGCGGGTGCCGTTTCGTCGGCGGTGATGCCGACGGCGACGGGCCCGGCGTAGGCGCTGAGCTGCTTGGCGACGTGGGCCAGCACACGCGTCGGCAGCAGCGCGGTGCGCACCGGGACGTCGTCGGTGGTCTCCCACGGCTGGCCCGGAACGTGGGCCAGCGCGACGCGGAACCGGTCGGTGGCGGCCAGCCGCAGCAGAGTGCCGGACAACTCGACGCGCACCATCGTGCACGCCGGTTCGGCGGGGTCGACTCCCACGGCGGGCAGCACGCGGGCCAGCTCCCGGAAAAATGCCGGGCCATCGACGGTGGCGACAGTCGGCGCGGCGGGCGGTGGCGTCGGGAACTTCTCGACGCAGTGCGCTGAGATCGGCACTGACAGATGCGCCGTCGACAGCTGCGCGCCGTCGACGGTGACGGGGGACTCGGCGGCGGCTCGCTTGGGCTCGCCTGCTACGGCGGCGGCAAGGGTCTGCTTGAGTTCGGCAAAGTCCAGGCAGGTGCGCCCGGCGGTGATGGGTTCGGCGGGGCAGGTGACGCTGACAGTGGCCTCGTAGTCCTGGGCGCGGAGCAGTACGGCTCGGCCGCGGGTCTCGGCGAGGATGGTTCCGCGGCTGGTGGCGGCGAGTTCGGCAAGTCTGAGGGCGGCGGTGACCTCGGGCATGGGTGACCATCTTGGTGGGCGGGGCTGCGCGGGCGCGGGTTGCCGCTCGTGCCGGCGCGCGAGGTTGCGGGGCGTTGCCGCCCGGCCTCGTGGTGGGCCGGGCGGCAACGCCGGGGGTGGCGTGTGTCAGTCGATGACGCGCAGGCAGGTCAGCGGGAACATCGCGAGCGGGGTCCACTCCGCGACGCAGTCCGGAACGCTGATCTTCCGGCTGCGGGCGAACCGCAGTTCGTTGGTGGACTCCGCGTTGAACTTCACGCGCGCCGCGCCTCGCTCGATGGCTTCGACGGTGCCGCGCTTGCCCGTGTAGTAGGTCGGGCTGATGTTGGCGATCTCGACCTCGGCGCCAACGGTGACCCGGGCGGCGGCCATGGTTGCCAGGGCCTTGCGGCGCTCCTTGACCACCTCGCCGATGCGGGTGAGGTCGGCCCCGCTGGCGTGCGCGGCGATGTGCGCGGTGACCTCGGGCAGAGTGAGCCTGCTGTCGCTCATGGGGTTCCTTTCCTGGTGGGCTGGGTGGTGAGCCTGCGCCGTCTTGCCGGGCGGCGCAGGGGTTCGAACGGGGTGCGGGCCCCGGGGCGGGGCCCGCACCGGATGCTCAGCGGCCGGAGGCGATCGCGGGGATGTCGCCCGCGCGGGTCGGGGTGAACGCCAGGTCGCGCACGATGAGGCCGCCGCCGTAGGTGACCTGCTCCAGTTCGGTCAGGGAGATGCTTCCCCACTCGCCGTCGGAGATCCGGGCCCAGCCGAACGCCAGTCCGCTGCTCGGGTCCAGTTCGGACACGTACCACTCGGCCAGACCGCCGGTGTAGTGCAGGTGCATGACCTTCTCGGCGGTGGGCGTGTCCTCGGTGGCGTACAGGGCGGGGATGGCGGCCAGCGCTTCGGGGTCGGGGTAGAAGTCGTGGCCGCGCCGCTCGCGGTACTGCTCGGGCGGCAGGCTGATCGGCTGGGCGGGGCCGGTGGCGGGACCGCTGGTCATGTGACTCCTCGGGTTCGGGCGGGGTGGCCGGTGGTCTGACCGCCCCGGGTGGTGGGTTGGAGCTGCCGGTCCGGGGGTTGCCGCCCCTCGATCCAACATCTCAAATAATACGCGCTTGATTGTGTGACTGCAACATCAAGTCGCGCAGACCTGGGGATAGTTGCGGAACGCGTCGCACCGGGTGCCCCATGCTCCGCGTTCCGGATCGTGCTCGCTGGCGTGTCGGCGGCACCGCGCGCACTGCGGTCCCCAGTCGGCGGGGGCCTCGGTGGGCTCGGCGGTGTACTCCGGGGCGGCGCTCCACGGGTACCCCTGCTGGGCGAACCTGACGGTGCCGTCCGGCATGAGGTGGGCCCATCCGTCCGGCCAGTCGATCACGCCGGGGGCGGTGGCGTAGGTGACGGCGGCGCGCAGCGTGGCCGGGGTCCACAGTTGCGGGCTCTGGCCAGGGCCGGTGAAGCGGTAGGCGTCGGCGGTGAGCTGCCGGTCGGGGGCGGTGATGAGGACGCCGGATGCCGGGTCCGGGTCGAACCGCAGTGCGGCGTGGTTCTCGGTCTGCCGGTAGTAGAGCGTTCCGCCGTCGGTGACGGCGGCCTGGCTGCATCCCCAGAAACGCATGCTGCCGCGTAGCCAGTTGCGTACGTCCTTGCCGGTGGTCTCCGGCCGGTGGCCAAGGTACTGACGCACGGGGTGGCCGTCGCCGGTGATGGTCTGCCGGTAGCGGACGTGGAACGTCACGTCGTCGACGACGACGTACGCCGGGCCGTCGTACCAAGGGAACGGCTCGGATCGCCGGACCGGCATGCCGGGGAGGGGCACGCGCTGCCGCACGGTGGGTGCGGGCTGGTCGGGGACGGCGGTGGTGTTCGTGGTGGGCATCGCGGGGGCCTTCCTGTTGTGGGTGGGGTGGTGGCGGGCGCTGCGGCCCGGCCCGCCGGCGCTTTCGGCCGGCGGGCGGGGGACTCGTGCGGGGGGTGCTCAGTCGGCCAGTGCGGTGACCGGGTAGTACAGGAATTCCGGCACGGTGTGCTCGTCGGTGACCTCGGGCCACTGCTTGGGGTGCTCGGTGCGCAGGTAGAACATGCGCCACCCGTCCGCGGCGGGGAGCTCGCGCAGCGCGAGCACCTTTCCGAAGCTGCCGAGCGTGTCACCCTCGGCCACGTGCTGAACCTGGATCCGGTGCCGCGCCTTGCCGTTGCGGTCCTTGCCGTCACGCTCTACGTGGTGGCCGCGCGGGCGCGTGGTGAAGTCCACTGCTGGGGTCCTCTCCTGGGCCGTCCGGTCCGTGCTTGGCGCGGGCCGGACGGCGGGGGCTGGGGGCTAGGCGCGGACGGGGCGCGGGATGGGGTGCCCGGCCTCGTAGCTGACGCCGGGCTCCGGGGGAAGCAACTCGCCGTGCGGGGCGCAGTAGGCGTTGAAGATCTCGGCGGCCGTCATGGCGTGAAACCATCCGGCAGCGATGAACCATCCGCGCACGGCGTAGGTCTTGGCGGGGCCGCTGGTGCGGGCAATGATCCCGCCGGGGATGCCCAACATCACGTCGGCCAGCAGATCGCCGAACTCGGGGGACGGCATGGCGGGCGCGGCGTCGGCGGTGACCTCGACCTGGGCGGTGAAGACCTGGACGGTGGGGCTGTCCCATTCCTGGCCGCTGACCACGATGTGATGGGTTCCGGGGCCTAGCGCGGTGGTGACGGCGTGGAACGCGTCGGCGGCGAGTCGGTCTCTGCTGAGCATGGCGGGGTCCTTCCTGGGGTGGTGGGCTGGAAGGGGGCGCGGGTTGCCGCCCGCGCCCGCCTCGGGGTGGTGCTAGGCGGTGGGGCGGGGGAGGTTCGGCGCGGTCTCGATGGCCAGTCCTGCCGTGCCGTGCGCGAACATTGCCGCTACGGCGGCGAACACCTGGGGGGCGGCGGCGGGGATGAGCCATCCGCCCTCGACGTGCCACGCCTGCACCGTGTCGTAGCTGCCGGGCTTGAACGTGCGGGCCATCACAACGGCGGCCCGGCCGGTGATGGCCTTGGCCATCACGTGGTGAAACGCGCCGGTCGGCTCGTTGGGAGTCTCGCCGCTGGGGGCGGCGACCCATGCCGTGGCCTGGATGACGGGGCCGGTGGTCGGCTGGGCGGTGACGGCCACCTGGTGCAGTCCCGTGCCCAGTGCGGCGACTATGGCGCGGATGGCCTGGGCGGCGGTGCGCTCGGTGCTGGTCATGTCGGGTGGTGTCCCTTCCTGGGGTGGTGGGTTGGAGGGGGGGCGCGGGTTGCCGCCCGCGCCCCCGGGTGGTGCTGTCTGGCTAACCGTTCAGGCGGTCCTCTCGGGCCTTGCGCACCTGGATGACGCGCTCGGCCTCGGCCTCCTCCTCGAACTCCCGCAGTCCGCTCGCCAGCACGTCCAGCGGGTTACCGTCCAGGTTGTGAACGGCGTGGCAGAGGTTCGCCAGCAGATCGATCGCGTCGCCGGTGTCCGTGGCGTCGGAGACAACGATCAGTTCGGTGTCCTCGCCCACGGTGTGCATCTCGAACAGGTGCCATGCGGCGCTGGTGAGGGTGTGTCCCTGGCACGCGCCGTCCATGTGGTGCAGCACGTCGGCCACCATGTCACTGAGCTTGCTGAACGCTTCGTCGCGCAGTCCGTTCTTCATGTCCTGCCCGGGACTGGTGCTGCCTGCCGCCTTCGCGTGCACCTCGGCGGCGTACAGGGCGGCGGCCACGTAGGCGGCCGGTCCCACGTGGGCGAACTTCTTCGCCTTCTCGGCGTACTTGGCGACGGCTTGTGCGCCGCGCTCGGCGCGCTGGGTGTTGGTGGCCTCGGGGAGTCGCATGGTCTGTTCTCCTTCGTCGGTGGGTTGGTCTGCCGGTCCGGGGGTTTGCCGCCCCCCGGTCCGACAGCTCAAATTTTACGCGGTTCGAGGAGTGGTGACAACCCCTCACCTGCGGTTTTGGCCTGTGGATATTGACCGTGGTCAGTCGGACATGAGGGGCCGCATGATGCCGTCCAGCACCTTCACGGCATCGTCCTCGGGCATGTCGTCCAGCCGGTCAAGGGCGGCCCAATCGATCTCGGCCGTGGTGCCGGTCATGCGCGTGACCTCGGCCACGAGTCGGCGCGCCTCGTCGGCACGCGGTGTCGGTTTCGGGGCGGGGGTGGGGGCCTGGGGCTGCTGCTCGGGTATGACGGGGGTCCTCTCGGTGGTGGGCTGGGGGGCTCGGCCGGCCTCTGGGCGGGCCTGTGCGGGCTCCGTGGCGGACCGCTGGGCCGGTTGGTCGGCGGCGTCGTCCAGGGCCGCACAGAAGCCGCACAGACCACCCCTGGGGGGCAAGGAGTCGTCGCCGACGGTGTCGCAGCGCTCGCACAGTCGGCGCAGATAGGGGGAGGTGGCCGCGATCACATGCTCTTCGTCCCCGGGGCGGCTCTCGTCACTACGCCACGTCAGCCCGTGGCTGTCGTCGTTGGGGTAGTAGGTCCGGCCGGTGACCGTGCCGCGCCCCATCGGGGTAGAGATCCGCACGCCCGGCGTCGCCCACTGGGCGGGCAGTTCGCCGCGCTGGGCGCGCTCGGCGTTCCGGGTGGCGCGCAGTTCGTCGCGGACGGCGCGGCCCTGCTCGGTGAGCACGTGGCGCAGCACGGCGCGGCCGGTGTCGTACTGGGTCCGCTGCTCGACCAGTCCGAGCCTGACCAGAGATTCCAGCGTGTTCGGGCGGGCCTGGATGCGGCCTCCGGCGCTGCTGATGATGGCGCGGTGCTGGGCGGTGGTGAGCTTCACGGCGGTGTCCTCCTGAGGGGGCCGGGGCCCGGCTTGCCGGGCCCCGGCGGGTGGTGGGGCGGTCGGCTACTGCTCGGGCTCGGCGTCCGGGGCAAGCGCGGTCAAGATGGCCTGCGCGGCGGTGATCACCTGCTGTCCGGCGTCCTTGATCGTCTGCTGAACCTCGTCGGCGGTCTTGCCTGCCCAACCGGCCACGTAGGGGACCGACACTGCGGCGGCCTCCAGTCCGAACGCCCGGCACACGATGTAGGCGACGGATTCGGCCTCGGTCTCCATCCGGCCCCGGTGCTGCCGGTACTCCGCCGCGCTGGTGTCGAGGTGGCCGCATGCGATGTGCGCGGCCTCGTGGGCGAGCACCTGCGCCCCGAGCGCGTCTGACAGGGTGTCGCTGATGCGCACGGTGCGGGTGGTGGGGCTCGTCCAGCCTTCGGCGGGCGCGGTGTCGCCGTGCTCAAGGGCATAACCCTGGGCCTCGACGTAGGCGGCCAGACTCGGCCACATGAGCGCGGGGGCCTCGCCTTCCAACTGCGGCGCACGGTTGATCGGCTCAGCGTCCGGCTCCCCGTCCAGCCGGTACGTCTGCGAGATGTCGAACACCTTCACGGGAGCGAAGAAAACCCGGCGCTCCTCGCTGCCCTCGGCGGCCGGTGCGGCCTGGCCGTTGTCGGCGGCGGTCTCGGCTCCGATCACGCGCCGCGTCATAGGGGCGAGGATCCACAGGGCGCGTTCACCCTTCCGGACGGCGCGGCCCCGCTTGATCCACTCGCGGAACCCCTCGACTTGGGTGGCGTGCGGGCACTGGCTCAAGATCAGGAGCATGTTCCGGAAGCTGTAGCGGCGGAACCGGACGGCGGCCTCAAGCATCGCGCCCCATGCATCCGTGGTGACCAGCTGCGAAACAGCCTGGTCAAACTGCGACTTCAGATCCTCGACGCGCGCGTCTCGGATCGCATCCCATTCGGCGCGCTGCTCCGGGCTGGGGGCCGGACGGCGCTTGCGGGACTTGGTGACTGCCAACGTGACTCCCTTGGTGGGCTGGTGTGCGCTGGCCGGAGTTGCCGCTCCGGGCCCACGTTCGATCCTACGAAAGTAATGATACTCGCTTTGATTGTGGCGGGGCAAGATCCCGTGCACCATCCCGTGCGGCATGACGTGCACCATGCCGTGCATTATCCCGTGCACCGGGCTGACGGTCCGTGGGGTGTTTCTGCTGGTCAGGTGGTGTTTTTGGGTGGCTTGTTGGTTTGACTTCTCCTGTGTGGGCCTGTGTGTGTTGGTGGGTGTGGGGTGGTGGCCGGCGGTTTCGGGGCTGCCCTCGGGTGGCGGGAGCCGTGGGTTGCGCTGCGCTGGCCATGGGTGGGGGAGGGGGCGCCGGGTGGTGGGCCCGGCGCGGTGCGGATCGGGCCGGGCCCACGACGGCCTGCGGTAAGGGCGTGTGAGGTGGCGTCAGTACCTGCCCGCGTGGGGTAAGCCCGGGGAAGTGGCCCGGGCATTTCCTGGGGGAGCGGGGCGCGCCCGGAGGGGGTGGCCCCGTTTCCCCATCCCTACATGCTGCATCACATTCAGAAGCACACCAGCCCACCTCCTTCCAGCCAGCCGGGCCCGCGTCAGCGGGCCCCGGGCCCCAGCGGTGCGAGGCGAAGCCGAGGGCCGGTCAGGCAAGCGCAGCGTGCCTGACCATGAGGGTGTGTCAGCAACCTTAGGTGGGCTGGAGCGAAGCGAAAGCCCACCCAGGGACCGGTAAGGGGCAGGCCGAACGAAGTGAGGCCAGCCCCGAAGGCGGGGCCCCAACCCCGGAACGAAGTGAAGGGGTTCACGGTCCGCGAAGCGGA
>NZ_JBEZXR010000045.1:0-73392 GCF_040638135.1 Streptomyces sp. NPDC026673
TTCTCCATCGCCAACGACGTGGCGAAGTACTTCGCGATCATCCCCGCGATGTTCGCCGTCGCCTACCCGGGCCTGGACAAGCTCAACATCATGCACTTGTCCTCGCCGCAGTCCGCGATCCTGTCGGCGGTCGTCTTCAACGCGCTGATCATCGTCGCGCTGGTGCCGCTCGCCCTGCGCGGCGTCCGCTACCGGCCGTCCGGCGCCGACCGGATGCTCCGCCGGAACCTCGGGATCTACGGTCTCGGCGGCCTGATCGCCCCGTTCATCGGCATCAAGCTGATCGACCTGCTCATCTCCCTGATCCCCGGACTCCACTGACGCGAGGGCGTGCCGAGAACCATGAACACTTCCGTACGCAATTTCGCCCGGCAGTCCTGGAGCGCCCTGCGCGCGCTGCTGGTGCTGACCGTCGTGCTCGGTGTCGTCTACCCGCTCGCGGTGTGGGGCGTCGCCCAGACGGCCTTCCACGACCAGGCAAACGGCTCCGAGGTGAAGGCCGGCGGCAAGGTCGTGGGATCCGCGCTGATCGGCCAGAACTTCACCACCGGCAAGGACTTCGCGCCGGACCCGAAGTGGTTCCAGCCGCGTCCCTCGGCGGCCGACGCGGGCACCGGCGCCGGGCCGTACGACCCGACCTACACCAGCGCCTCCAACCTCGCCGTCACCGGCAAGAGGCTCACCGTCCTGGTGAAGGACCGCAAGAAGGAGGTCGCCGCCTTCAACGGGGTTCCGGAGTCGAAGGTCCCGGCCGACGCGGTCCAGGCGTCCGGCTCCGGCCTCGACCCGGACATCTCCCCGCAGTACGCCGCCATCCAGACCGCGCGCGTCGCCAAGGCCAACGGCCTGAGCACCGCCAAGGTCGCCGAACTGGTGAAGGAGCACACGGACGGACGGCAGTTCGGCATCCTCGGCGATCCGACCGTCAACGTCCTGGAACTCAACATCGCGCTGGAGAAGCTGGCCGGGTGACCCGCGGCCCCGTGCCCCCACCCGGTGACCCGGAGGCCGAGTGGGGGCGCCGGTGTGCCCGGGGCGCCGACCCGGCCGCGTCCCGGACCGCGTCAGGAGGGCGTCAAGCGAGAGGGGTCCACCGTCAGGGGGCCGCCAACGGAGGGCGTTTTCGTGTCCGGCGGGGAGACAGTGGAGGCACGGAGGGAAGCCGGCGGGGGCCGCTCGGCGCTGCGGAGGGGGCTGCGGATGGCGCACACCGCCACCGCTGCGGAGCGGCGACAGGTGCCACCTGGTCCGGATCCGGACGGCGGTGGGGATTCCGGGTCAGGAGACGGCACCGTGTTCCGCGACGGCTTCCCTTCCGTGGGGGGTCGCCGGGCCGGCCGCGTGGCGCGTTGACGGCGTCGCCGCGCGGCCGCCCCGGCACCGCGCCCGCCCGGCCGAGGCCGCTGCGGACGGCGGGCGGGCGGACGCCGCGTGGTGGGCGATCGCACGCACCCGCACCCGCACCCCGGATCGCCGGCGCCGCGCGCCCGCACTCGCACTCAGCGGTACGGGCACTCCGCCCGCCGAACGGCTTCCCGCGGCGGCGACGCCGCACGGGATCCGCGAGCAGCACCCCCGGTGGTCCACCGGACCGCCGGCGACACCTTCCCCTCCGCGCACCCCGTCCGGCCTGCGCAGTCCCGCGGGTCCCGGTGACCGGCGGCGGCGCGAGAGGGCGTCAAGGACGCGTCAACGTGCACCCCGCAGGAACATCACGCCCTATTTGTCCGCTGCTGGGACCATAGGATTCCTAACGTCGGACGCGCCCGGAAGGGGCGCGCCACGAGGCGGAACGTGGAGCCATGGCACGCGGGACTTTGCGGATATACCTGGGGGCCGCCCCCGGAGTGGGCAAGACCTACGCCATGCTCTCCGAGGCGCACCGCCGCATGGAGCGCGGCACCGACGTCGTCGTCGCCTTCGTCGAGCACCACAACCGTGCCCGGACCGAGGTCATGCTGCACGGCCTGGAGGTCGTGCGGCGCAAGGAGATCGAGTACCGCGACACCGTCTTCACCGAGATGGACGTCGACGCGGTGCTCGCCCGCAGGCCCGACGTCGCCCTCGTCGACGAGATGGCGCACACCAACATCCCGGGCAGCCGCAACGAGAAGCGCTGGCAGGACGTCGAGGAACTGCTCCAGGCCGGGATCAACGTCATATCGACGGTGAACATCCAGCACCTGGAGTCGCTCGGCGACGTCGTGGAGTCGATCACCGGCGTGCGGCAGCGCGAGACCGTGCCCGACGAGGTGGTCCGCCGCGCCGACCAGATCGAACTCGTCGACATGTCGCCCCAGGCCCTGCGCCGCCGTATGGCGCACGGCAACATCTACGCCCCCGACAAGGTCGACGCGGCCCTGTCCAACTACTTCCGGCCCGGCAACCTCACCGCGCTCCGCGAGCTGGCCCTGCTGTGGGTGGCCGACCGGGTCGACGAATACCTGCGGCAGTACCGGACCGACCACCGGATCTCGACCACCTGGCAGGCCCGGGAGCGCATCGTGGTCGGCCTCACCGGCGGCCCCGAGGGGCGGACGCTGATCCGGCGCGCCGCGCGCATGGCCGCCAAGGGCGCCGGCGGGGAGATCCTCGCCGTCCACATCGCCCGCAGCGACGGGCTGACGGCGGGCTCGCCCAAGGAACTCGCCGTCCAGCGCACCCTCGTCGAGGACCTCGGCGGCTCCTTCCACCACGTCGTGGGCGACGACGTCCCCAGAGCGCTGCTGGACTTCGCCCGCGGCGTCAACGCCACCCAGGTGGTCCTCGGCACCAGCCGCCGCCCCGCGTGGCAGTACGTCTTCGGGCCGGGCGTCGGCGCGACCGTGGCCCGCGAGTCGGGGCCCGACCTCGACGTGCACATCGTCACGCACGAGCACGCGGCCAAGGGCCGCGGCCTGCCCGTGGCGCGCGGCGCCCAGCTCGGCCGCTCCCGGGTGATCGCCGGCTGGCTGACCGGTGTGCTCGGCCCCGCGCTGCTCTGCCTGGCGCTCACCCAGCTGCACCCCGCCCTGGGCATCGCCACCGACATGCTGCTGTTCATGACCCTGACGGTCGCGGCGGCCCTCGCCGGCGGCCTCTACCCGGCGCTCGTCTCGGCCGTCGGCGGCTCGCTGCTGCTGAACTACTTCTTCGCCCCACCCCTGCACACCTTCACCATCGCCCAGCCCGAGAACCTGATCGCCATCGTGATCTTCGTGGTGGTCGGCGTCGCGGTGGCCTCCGTCGTGGACCTGGCCGCCCGCCGCACCCACCAGGCCGCCAGACTCCAGTCCGAGGCGGAGATCCTGTCGTACCTGGCGGGCAGCGTGCTGCGCGGCGAGCACTCCCTGGAAGCCCTGCTGGAACGGGTCCGGGAGACCTTCGGCATGGAGGCCGTGTCCCTGCTGGAGCGGGCCAGTGAGCACGACGCGTGGACCTGCGCCGCCGGCGTCGGCAGCCGTCAGTGCCTGCGCCCCGAGGACGCGGACGTCGAGGTGCCGGTGAGCGACACCCTCTCGCTGGCCCTGGTCGGGCGGGTGCTGCCCGCCTCCGACCGCCGGGTGCTGTCCGCCTTCGCGGCCCAGGCCGCCGGCGTCCTGGACCGGCAGCGGCTGGAGGACGAGGCCGGCAGGGCCCATGAGCTCGCCGAGGGCAACCGGATCCGCACCGCCCTGCTCGCGGCCGTCTCGCACGACCTGCGCACCCCCCTCGCCGCCATCAAGGCGGCCGTCAGCTCGCTGCGCTCCGACGACGTCGCCTGGTCCGAGGAGGACGAGGCCGACCTGCTGGAGGCCATCGAGGAGGGCGCGGACCGGCTCGACAACCTGGTGGGCAACCTCCTCGACATGTCGCGGCTGCAGACGGGCACCGTCGCCCCGCTGATCCGCGAGGTCGACCTCGACGAGGTCGTCCCCAAGGCGCTGCGCGGCGTCCCCGACGGCAGTGTCTCCCTGGACGTCCCCGAGACCCTCCCGATGGTCTCGGTCGACCCGGGCCTCCTCGAGCGCAGCGTCGCCAACATCGTCGAGAACGCGGTCAAATACAGCCCCGCCGGCACCCGGGTGCTGGTCGCCGCCAGCGCCCTGGGCGACCACGTGGACCTGCGCGTCGTCGACCGCGGCCCCGGAGTGCCCGACGCCGCCAAGGAGCGGATCTTCGAGCCGTTCCAGCGGTACGGCGACGCCCCCCGGGGCAACGGCGTGGGCCTGGGCCTTGCGGTGGCCCGCGGCTTCGCCGACGCCATGGGGGCCACCCTGCAACCCGAGGACACCCCGGGAGGCGGTCTCACCATGGTGCTCACCCTCCGCTCCGCGCCCGGCAGCGTCCCCACCGCGCCGGACCTGCCCGCCGAGGCGACGACCTGACCGCGCCCGCACCGCACCCCCGCTCCACCCCCCTCACCGTGAAGGAAAGGCAGGCTCCATGAACCGGGTGCTCGTGGTCGACGACGAGCCGCAGATCGTGCGCGCTCTCGTGATCAACCTGCGGGCCCGCAAGTACGAGGTCGACGCGGCCCACGACGGCGCGACCGCGCTGCAGCTCGCCGCCGCCCGCCACCCCGACGTCATCGTGCTCGACCTCGGTCTGCCCGACATGGACGGCGTCGAGGTGATTCGCGGCCTGCGCGGCTGGACCCGCGTGCCGATCATCGTGCTCTCCGCCCGCCAGGCCTCCGACGAGAAGGTCGAGGCCCTGGACGCGGGCGCCGACGACTACGTCACCAAGCCCTTCGGCATGGACGAGCTGCTGGCCCGGCTGCGCGCCGCCGTCCGCCGCGCCGTGCCCGGCGGCCCCGAGGACGGCGCCGCCACCGTGGAGACCGAGACCTTCACCGTCGACCTGGCCGCCAAGAAGGTCAACCGCGACGGGGCCGACGTCCGGCTCACCCCCACCGAGTGGCACCTGCTGGAGGTCCTGGTCCGCAACACGGGCCGCCTGGTCAGCCAGAAACAGCTGCTCCAGGAGGTGTGGGGACCCTCCTACGGCACCGAGAGCAACTACCTGCGGGTGTACATGGCGCAGCTGCGGCGCAAGCTCGAGACCGATCCCTCGCATCCGCGACACTTCATCACCGAACCGGGCATGGGTTACCGCTTCGAGAAGTGATCAGTGATCCGTTCACCCGGGCCCGGTACCCTTCCAGGTATGAGTGGTACCACCCGTTCGGACCGACCGGCCGGCCGATTCCGCAGAATGCTGGATCGCCTGTCCACCTCCCAGGAGGAGCTGCACTCCGACGAGCTGCGGCAGGACACGGCCGACGTCGGGTGTACGCGGATCTGCGACTGCCACGATCGCGACATAGTGACCGTGACCGGTACACTACGCGCTGTCACCTTGCGGCCGCGTGCCGGCGTGCCCGCCCTGGAGGCGGAGCTGTTCGACGGTTCCGCGCCGCTCGACGTGGTGTGGCTCGGCCGGCGCAGCATCGTCGGCATCGAGCCCGGCCGAAGGATCATCGCGTCGGGGCGGATCTCCATGAACCGCGGCCGGCCGGTGCTGTTCAATCCCAAGTACGAATTGCGTCCGGTCGGACAGGAGTAGCCGGTGGCGTCGATCGACAAGCGGACCGGGGCACAGCCCACGACCGAAACCGAGCAAGGCCCGGAGCACGACGCGGCGGCCTCGAAGGCGGCGGCCGACCACGCGCTCCTGGAGGCCTTCGGGGGCGTCTGGGGCATGATCGACACGACGGTGCCCGGCCTC
This sequence comes from Streptomyces sp. NPDC026673, assembly GCF_040638135.1. NCBI lineage: Bacteria > Bacillati > Actinomycetota > Actinomycetes > Kitasatosporales > Streptomycetaceae > Streptomyces > Streptomyces sp. NPDC026673. The sequence continues at coordinate 5,689 of NZ_JBEZXR010000045.1, forward strand.
GTCTTCGTCCTGATCTACACGATCAACCGGGACATCCACACCGCGGCCATCGCCGCCCTGGGCCTCTCGCTGGTCCTGGCGCTGGCCCGGCTGGCCCGTCGGCAGACCCTCAAGCACGCCTTCAGCGGCGTCTTCGGCGTCGCCTTCGGCGCGCTGTTCGCGATGATGTCGGGCGACGCCAAGAACTTCTACCTGCCCGGCATGCTCTACACCCTCGGGCTCGCGGTCGCCTATGTGATCTCCGCGCTGGTGCGCTATCCGCTGATCGGCCTGCTGCTCGGCCCGATCCTCAAGGAGAACCTGTCCTGGCGGACGCGGAACCCGGGGCGGCTCGTCGCGTACACCAAGGCCACCTGGGCCTGGGGCATCATCCTGCTGGTCAAGTCGGCGATCCTCTTCCCGCTCTACTTCTGGGGGAACGCCACCCAGCTCGGCTGGGTCAAGGTCGCCCTCGGCATCCCGCCGTTCCTGCTCTGCGTCTACCTGACCTGGATCTTCCTGGCCAAGGCGCCGCCGCCGATCGACGTGATCGCGGAGATGGAGGAGGCCGAGCGGGCCGAGAAGGCCGAACGCGGCGACCGCGAGGCCGCGAACAACTGAGCCGACCCACCCCGAAGCGCACGTGAGGGGGCGGCCGGAACCCACGGGTTCCGGCCGCCCCCTCGTCGTCCGTCCGGTTACGCCCCGGCGTCGGCGCTGCGCACCGAGAGCAGGTCCTCCAGTTGCTCCTCGCGGTGCGGGGCGGCGACGAACAGCAGCTCGTCACCCGCCTCCAGCGCGTCGTCCTTGGACGGCGTGAGCACGCGGTGGCCGCGGATGATCGTGACCAGCGAGGTGTCCTCGGGCCAGGCGACGTCGCCGACGCGGGTGCCCACCAGCGCGGCCTCCTCGGGGAGGGTCAGCTCCACCAGGTTCGCGTCGCCCTGGCTGAAGCGCATGAGCCGGACGAGGTCGCCGACGCTCACCGCCTCCTCCACCAGGGCCGACATCAGGCGCGGGGTGGAGACGGCGACGTCCACGCCCCAGGCCTCGTTGAACAGCCACTCGTTCTTCGGGTTGTTCACCCGGGCGACGACCCGCGGAACGCCGTACTCCGTCTTGGCGAGCAGCGAGACGACCAGGTTGACCTTGTCGTCACCCGTGGCGGCGATCACCACGTTGCAGCGCTGCAGCGCCGCCTCGTCCAGCGAGGTGATCTCGCAGGCGTCGGCCAGCAGCCACTCCGCCTGCGGCACCCGCTCGACCGAGATCGAGGTCGGGTTCTTGTCGATCAGCAGGACTTCGTGGCCGTTCTCCAGCAGCTCGCCCGCGATCGAGCGGCCCACGGCCCCGGCGCCGGCAATGGCGACCCTCATCGGTGCGCCTCCTCGGGCCCCTTGGCGAACGCCGCCTCGACCTGTTCGACCTCACCTGTGCGCATCATCACGTGCACCAGGTCGCCCTCCTGCAGGACGGTCTCCGAGGTGGGGAGCATCGCCTCGCCCAGCCGGGTGAGGAACGCCACGCGCACTCCGGTCTCCTCCTGGAGCCTACTGATCTTGTGGCCCACCCAGGCGGTGTCCGTGTGCACCTCGGCGAGCTGCACACCCCCGCTCGGGTCGCGCCACAGCGGCTCCGCGCCGGACGGGAGCAGGCGGCGGAGCATCTGGTCGGCCGTCCACCGGACGGTGGCGACGGTGGGGATGCCCAGGCGCTGGTACACCTCGGCACGCCGCGGGTCGTAGATGCGCGCGGCGACGTTCTCGATGCCGAACATCTCACGGGCCACCCGGGCCGCGATGATGTTGGAATTGTCACCACTGCTGACGGCCGCGAAGGCGCCCGCCTCCTCGATGCCGGCCTCGCGCAGCGTGTCCTGGTCGAACCCGACCCCGGTCACGCGGCGTCCGCTGAACCCGGAGCCCAGGCGGCGGAACGCCGTCGGGTCCTGGTCGATCACGGCCACTGTATGACCCTGCTGCTCAAGGGAGTGCGCGAGAGTGGAACCCACTCGCCCACACCCCATAATCACGACGTGCACGACCGTCCTTCCGGCTGCCAACAATTCCGGCCGATCCCTCTCAGGGTCTCAGACCGCGCCCAAAGCTACACACGCACGTAACCCCTTGATAGGTGGGCGGGGGATCGGAAATCTTGACGATCCTCTAACATCGCGGGGTGTCCAAACTGACCGACCTTCCGAAACGGATCCTGATCGGGCGGGCGCTCCGCAGCGACAGGCTCGGAGAGACGCTCCTCCCCAAGAGGCTGGCGCTCCCCGTCTTCGCCTCCGACCCGCTGTCGTCCGTGGCGTACGCGCCCGGAGAGGTGCTCCTCGTCCTGTCGATCGCGGGAGTGTCGGCCTACCACTTCAGCCCCTGGATCGCGGTCGCGGTCGTCGTGCTGATGTTCACCGTCGTCGCCTCGTACCGGCAGAACGTGCACGCGTACCCCTCCGGCGGCGGTGACTACGAGGTCGCGACGACCAACCTCGGCCCGCGCGCCGGGCTCACCGTGGCCAGCGCCCTGCTCGTGGACTACGTCCTCACCGTGGCGGTGTCGGTCGCCTCCGGTGTGGAGAACCTCGGCTCCGCCGTGCCCTTCTTCGTCGAGCACAAGGTGCTGGGCGCCATCGGCATGATCATCCTGCTGATGCTGATGAACCTGCGCGGCGTGCGCGAGTCGGGCACGATCTTCGCCATCCCCACCTACGCCTTCGTCTTCGGCGTCTTCTGCATGCTGGCCTGGGGCATCTTCCGGATCGCGACCGGCCACGAGATGCACGCCCCCACCTCCGGCTTCACGATCAAGGCCGAGCACGGCAACCTCGCGAATCTCGCGCTGGTCTTCCTGCTGCTGCGGGCCTTCTCCTCCGGCTGTGCCGCGCTCACCGGCGTCGAGGCGATCAGCAACGGCGTGCCCGCCTTCCGGAAGCCGAAGTCGAAGAACGCCGCCACGACCCTGACGCTGATGGGCGTGCTCGCCGTGACGATGTTCTGCGGCATCATCGCGCTCGCCATCAACACCAATGTGCGCATGGCCGAGAACCCGGCCGCCGACCTGCTCGTCGACGGCAAGCCGGTCGGCCCCGGCTACACCCAGGACCCGGTGATCGCCCAGGTCGCCTCCGCCGTGTTCGGCGACGGCTCGATCCCCTTCATCTTCCTGGCCGGGGCGACCGCGCTCGTCCTCTTCCTGGCCGCGAACACCGCCTACAACGGCTTCCCGGTGCTCGGCTCGATCCTCGCCCAGGACCGCTACCTGCCGCGCCAGCTGCACACCCGCGGCGACCGGCTCGCCTTCAGCAACGGCATCGTGCTGCTCGCCGCCTTCGCGTGCGTGCTCGTCTACATCTACGGGGCCGACTCGACGCGGCTGATCCAGCTCTACATCGTCGGCGTCTTCGTCTCCTTCACCCTCAGCCAGATCGGCATGGTCCGGCACTGGAACCGGCATCTGGCCACCGAGACCGACCCCGCCGTGCGCCGCCACATGGTCCGCTCGCGGGCGATCAACACCTTCGGAGCCTTCTTCACCGGGCTCGTCCTGGTGGTCGTGCTGCTCACCAAGTTCACCCACGGTGCCTGGGTCGCCGTCCTCGGCATGGTGCTCTTCTACGGCATGATGACCGCCATCCGGCGCCACTACGACCGCGTCTCCAGCGAGCTCGCGGCCGCCGAGGAGCGCAGCGAGGAGGAGGTCAAGCCCTCCCGTGTGCACTCCATCGTCCTGGTCTCCAAGGTGCACAAGCCCACGCTGCGGGCCCTGTCGTACGCCAAGCTCTTCCGGTCGGACACGCTGGAGGCGCTCAGCATCAACGTGGACCCGGCGGACACCAAGGCCCTGCAGGCCGAGTGGCAGCGCCGCGGCATCGACGTACCGCTGAAGGTGCTGGACTCGCCCTACCGCGAGATCACCCGGCCGATCATCGACTACGTCAAGAGCCTCCGCCGCAGCAGCCCGCGCGACGTCGTGTCGATCTTCATTCCGGAGTACGTGGTCGGCCGCTGGTACGAGCACCTGCTGCACAACCAGAGCGCCCTGCGGCTCAAGGGGCGGCTGCTGTTCACCCCGGGCGTCATGGTCACCTCGGTGCCCTGGCAGCTGGAGTCCTCCGAGCGGGCCAAGGTCCGGGCCCGCAAGGGCGCCGAGTGGAACGCCCCCGGCTCCGTACGGCGCGGCGAGGCGGTCCGCCCGCAGCGCGACCGGGAGCCCAGCGGGCGGGCGTGATCCGGGGGCGGCGGCGGGCCGTAGACTGGTGAGCTGCCGTCCTTCCCCGTCCTCTGCCCCAGGAGCCTGTTCCGTCATGCAGCACCGTACGAAGGCCCCCGAGGCCGACGCCCTGGTCGGCGAGCGCTACGAGGTCGAGGTCGGCCCGGTGGCGCACGGCGGCCACTGCATCGCGCGGACCGTCCTGCCGGGCCACGACCGGCCGCAGGTGATCTTCGTACGGCACGCGCTGCCCGGCGAGCGGGTCGTCGCCGAGATCACCGAGGGCGGTCCGGACTCGCGCTTCCTGCGCGCGGACGCCGTGGAGGTCCTGCAGGCCTCCCCGGACCGCGTCGAGGCGCCCTGCCCCTTCTCCGGCCCCGGCAAGTGCGGTGGCTGCGACTGGCAGCACGCCGCCCCCGGTGCCCAGCGGCGGCTCAAGGTGCAGGTGATCACCGAGCAGCTGGAGCGGCTCGCCCACCTCACCCCCGAGCAGGCCGGCTGGGACGGCACCGTGGAGCCGGCCCCGGGCGACAAGGTCGCCAAGGGCGAGGTCCCGGCCTGGCGCACCCGCGTCCAGTACGCGGTCGACGCCGAGGGCCACGCGGGCCTGCGCCGGCACCGCTCGCACGAGGTCGAGCGCATCGACCGCTGCCTGATCGCCGCTCCCGGGGTCTCCGAGCTCGGCGTCGAGTCCCGCGACTGGCCGGGCATCGCCTCGGTCGAGGCCATCGCCGCCACGGGCTCCTCCGACCGCCAGGTGATCGTCACCCCGCGCCCCGGCGGCCGGCTCCCCATCGTCGAACTGGACCGTCCCGTCTCCGTCCTGCGGGTCGACGAACAGGGCGGCGTCCACCGCGTGCACGGCCGCGGTTTCGTGCGCGAGCGCGCGATCGACCGCACCTGGCGCGTCGGCTCCGGCGGCTTCTGGCAGGTCCACCCGAAGGCCGCCGAGCTCCTGGTCGAGGCCGTCATGCAGGGCCTCATGCCGCGCAAGGGCGAGACCGCCCTCGACCTGTACTGCGGCGTCGGCCTGTTCGCGGGCGCCCTCGCCGAGCGGGTCGGCGAGACCGGTGCCGTCCTCGGCATCGAGTCCGGCAAGCGCGCCGTGGAGGACGCCCGCCACAACCTGGCCGACCTCGACCGGGTCCGCATCGAGCAGGGCAAGGTCGAGTCGGTGCTGCCGCGCACCGGGATCACCGAGGCCGACCTCGTCGTCCTCGACCCGCCCCGCACCGGCGCGGGCCGCGCCACCGTCGAGCACGTCGCCTCCCTCGGACCCCGCCGCATCGCCTACGTCGCCTGCGACCCCGCCGCCCTCGCCCGCGACCTCGGCTACTTCGCCGCGGCCGGCTACACCCCGCGGCGGATGCGCGCGTTCGACCTCTTCCCGATGACGCACCACGTGGAGTGCGTGGCGATCCTGGAGCCGGCGAAGTAACGGTGCTGGCCTGCGCATTTCTGGGTGCGCACTAGTGCAGTGCGGGCGTCGTGGCCGAAGCGCTTGAGTGACTCTTACCCTGATGATCAGTTGGATTTGCTTGCGTGCTGCAGGACCGCGTGCGGCGAGGCAGATGTGTAGTTGCTGACAGAGAAGGCCGGCTACGGTGCCATAGGCAGCGCAGCCGACGTCAAGCCGAGTCGCCGTGGAGAGTCCTCACCCCGGTACGGCCACAGGTAGTATCTTGCCGTCTCCGAGGTGCAGCCAGCCCCGGCCGGGGACGATCGGCCATCCGATCACGGAATCGCCGATTCTGACGCCGATCAGGTTGCCCGCAGTCCGTTCCTGCGGGGAAAGCAGAAGACCGCGATGGGCCTTCTGCGTTTGCTTGAGCCAGCCGGAGCCGAACGGGATCTTGCCCTCGCGGCGGCCCACCACCAGGGCTGTACCTTCTTCGAAGCCATGCTGCACCAGTCCTTCCAGCAGGCGCCCTGCCTCGCACTTGGCGAGTGCATCAGCGTCGTCGATCACCACGACGACCGGTCTTTCGGGGGACGCCGACGACAAGGTTTCCTCCAGTTCCTCGGGCCGGAGGCCGTCGCGTACGAAACAGGCCACCACGCCATTCTGGTCGGCCAATTCTCGTACAGGGGATGATTCAGGTGCGGCTAGTACGACGCGGGTGCCGACGGCGATCAGGGAGCGCGCGATGTTCACCAAGACTGTGGACCGCCCCGACCTTGGCGGTCCCGCAACAGTGAAAGCCGGAGCGATTCCGGTCGTGAGGTCAGGGCCGCAGGCGCGACGTTCCTCTCCTGCGACGCCCGCGAGAGCCCACGATTTCGGCGTGGTCGGATCCCGCATCGACCACGCCTCATCGAAGCTGATTCCTGTCGGTAGAGCCTCGAAGCGTCGCTTTGCGTCAAGTGCTTCGTGGGCCGCGTCCCAAAGCCCCAGTAGGAGGGCGTGATCTTCAAGGGGCAGATGGGTCACGTGTGAGAAGGCGACGATCGCCTCACGACGCGGAAGCTCGTCGTGGGTGTACCAACGGATCCAATCGTCCGACGAGACACCGGTCTGTTGCCCTAGGGCAGTGAAGGTCATACTGAGTTTGGTCCTGCGCTTGTTGAGAAGTCGGTGCAGCAGGACCAGTTCATGTCTCGCAGGGGTGTGATCCACCTCGAACTCCCTGCTCTTGACCCCGTAGAACGTGGCGTTCGCCGGCCTTCGTTCTGCCGCTGCGTCAGCCAACCGAACGAACCCCTCGCTCCGACGCACGACCCCGAGGAAGACGCTCAGCGCGTCCTTGTCGTACCACAAGGCCTGAGCGGCGTTGATGATCAGCCCTTTAAGGGACTCTTCGGCGTAGTTGACGGATGCGGCGGCGTGATCGTTGTTAGAAGGCTTCTCTGCATCGGCCAGCGGGTCCTGCGCCGCTTGCCGTCGCGTCTCTCCGGCGTCTTGGCCGGGCTGTTCTTGCGCGGACTTGGCGGGTGCCTTCGTTCCGTCGTCGCCGCCAGACGCAAGGGATTCCGTTGGCGGTTGCACGTACGCCTGCGCGACCATCTCGTCGTATGCCTGCTTCCACAGGTCCTTGAATCGCTGGACTTCGGCTGTGGTGTCGTTGCGACCCGCGTCCTCGGACAAGACCGTGACGATGAGCTCCAGACGTCCCAGCCTGGGGAGGTCTGACTTCTGAAAGGTGTCCAGAACGGCCTGATGGTTCACGATCCAGTAGTCCTGCGCATCCCTCCCGATCCGGTCACGGATGCTGCGCGCAGACGGAAGCCCTGCGTCCAACCGTAGGTCGTGCAGGCCCTCATTGAGCTTCTTGAGGACCGGGCGTTCGTGCAAGTCGGGCTGCCTCCAAGACTGGACGCCCACCATGTAATCCCCTTCCGTCGGCCCTGTGCCTGACCTTGTCAATCAGATGGACCGACAGGTGCGCACGAGATCCCCAACTCTCGGCCGAGATCGTGTTGGGAGCGGGCAATTTTGGCCGAAGCTGTCAGGAGGCGTCCCGACTCGTCAGGGTCCCCCGCGATGGGCACATGCTGTAGCCACGTCCTGGTCTTGTCCCGTACGGAAGGCGAATGTCGATGAAACCCGGGAGTGTGCGCATTGCTGTCCTTTTGCTGGCCGGTGTCCTCGTTACGGTCTTTACCGTGTACGCACCAGAAGCCGGTGCCGCTGTCGCGGGAGCTGCCACGGTGGTGGCCCTACTGGCCGAGCTCACACGCAAGGGAAACGGGGCCCCTTGATGGGCCCGTCCTGGTCCCGGCGTGCGCTTTGGGGATGGGCGACGGGGAGGGCTGAGTGTTCGTCCCGGGGTGGCTTGAAGCTCTGAACGGTGCTTCACTTGTTCCATGGCCTACCGCAAGACGCCCGCAGTGCAGGACCGCCTGGCCGCCGCCAGGGAGCACCTGGTGGCGCGGGCCACGGCCGTCGTCGCCGATGTGGGCTGGGCGAACGCCTCCGTCACCGCGGTGGCGGCCGCGGCGGGCATGTCCGTGGGCACCGTCTACCAGCACTTCCCCTCCAAGGGCGCGCTCGCGGTCGAGGTGTTCCGCCGCGCCTCGGGACGGGAGGCCGAGGTCCTCGGCGAGGTGCTGCGCGACGGCGGCGGCGACCCGGTCCGGCGGCTGACCCTGGGGGTCACCGTCTTCGCCCGCCGCGCCATGGAGAACCGGGGATTGGCCCACGCCCTGCTCGCGGCCCCCGCGGAACCGGCGGTGGGCGTGGAACGGCTCGTCTTCCGGCGTCGCTACCGCGCCGTCTTCGCCGAGGTGATCCGCGAGGGGATCGCCGCCGGACTCCTGCCCGCCCAGGACCCGGAGGTCACCGCGGCGGCGCTGACCGGGGCCATCGGCGAGGTCCTGGTGGACCCGCTGGCCGCCCCCGCCGAGGGAGCGGCCGCCGACCACCTCGTCACCGAACTGGTGGCGATGTCCCTGCGCTGCGCGGGCGCCGCGCCCGCCGTCTGACTCCCACGACCACGAAGGGCCCGACTGCCATGACCGCGATCGCAGACACCGCGCCGCGCAGCAACCCCACGGCGCGTACGCACGAGGTGACCAACCAGCCGCCGCCGCTGGTGGGGCACGACGTCGCCGACGACATCGTCCTGCTGGAGGGCGTGCGCCGCGAGGGGGCCGGGTGGTACCTCGACGACCTGCACCGGCTGGGCCGGCTCGCCGGATCGGAGCAGGTACAGCGCTGGGCCGAGGAGGCCAACCGGTACGAGCCGGTGCTGCGCACCCACGACCGGTACGGCAACCGCGTCGACGAGGTGGACTTCCACCCCTCGTATCACGCGCTCATGGAGGTCGCCCTCACCGAGGGACTCGGCGGCGCCCCCTGGGCCGACGACCGGCCCGGCGCGCACGTGGCCCGCGCGGCCGGCTTCATGGTGTGGAGCACCGCCGAGGCCGGGCACGGCTGCCCGGTGTCCATGACCTACGCCGTCGTCCCGGCGCTGCGCGCGGCCCCGGAGTTGGCGGCGGTGTACGAGCCGCTGCTCACCAGCCGCGCCTACGACCCGGGCCTGCGCGCCCCCGCGGCCAAGCGCGGCCTCCTCGCCGGCATGGGGATGACGGAGAAGCAGGGCGGCACCGACGTACGGGCCAACACCACCACCGCCGCCGAGCAGCCGGACGGCACCTGGCGGCTGCGCGGGCACAAGTGGTTCACCAGCGCGCCCATGAACGACCTGTTCCTCGTCCTCGCGCAGGCCCCCGGGGGCCTGTCCTGCTTCCTCGTGCCCAGGGTGCTGCCGGACGGCAGCCGCAACACCTTCCGCATCCAGCGGCTGAAGGACAAACTCGGCAACCGCAGCAACGCCAGCAGCGAGCCGGAGTTCGACGACACCGTCGCCTGGCCGGTCGGCCCGGAGGGGCAGGGCGTGCGCACGATCATCGAGATGGTCACCATGACCCGGCTCGACTGCATCCTCGGCTCCGCCTCGGGCACCCGGGCCGCGCTCGCCCAGGCGGCCCACCACGTCCGGCACCGCTCGGTGTTCGGGGCCCGGCTCATCGACCAGCCCCTGATGCGCAACGTCATCGCCGACCTCGGCCTGGAGTCCGAGGCGGCCACCACCCTCGCCCTGCGCGTGGCCGGAGCCGTCGACCGGGCCCGGCGCGGGGACGCCCAGGAGCGGGCGTTCCTGCGGCTGGCCACCGCGGTCGGCAAGTACTGGGTGTGCAAGCGGCAGCCCGCGGCGGTCGCGGAGGCCCTGGAGTGCCTGGGCGGCAACGGCTACGACGAGGCGTCCGGCATGCCCCGGCTCTACCGCGAGGCCCCGCTCAACGGCATCTGGGAGGGCTCAGGCAACGTCAACGCCCTCGACGTCCTGCGCGCCCTCACCCGCGAGCCGGACTCCCTGGAGGCCTTCCGCGCCGAGATCGAGGCCGCCGCCGGCGCGGACGCACGCCTCGACGCCGCATGGCGTCAGGTGCAGGGCGAACTCGTGCCCACCGAGGACGCCCCGTTGCGGGCCCGCCGTCTCGTCGAGCGCCTCGCCCTGGTGCTGCAGGGCTCGCTGCTCGTCCGGCACGCCCCGGCCGCGGTCGCGGACGCCTTCTGCGCCTCCCGTCTCGCCGGCGACCGGGGCCTGGCCTTCGGCACGCTCCCGACCGGTACGGACCTGGCCGCCGTCATCGAGCGCGTACCGGGCGCCACGGGGTGAACGGGCCCGGGGTCCGCGGTCGCCGCCGGCGGCCCGCGGACCCACGCGGTCAGGCCGTACCGCTGATGCTCTCGGCCTCGATCACGAAGATCACGCGCACCTGGTCGCGGCCTCCGTACCAGGGGTACGGCCCGCCGGTGTACGCGTGCGAGAGCTTCTCGATGTGCTCGACCGCGCCCTCCGTGGTCACCTCGCGCACCCGCCCGCGGACCTGGAAGTAGCGTGACGGGTCGTCCGGGTCGGAGACGGCGACGGCCACGCGCGGGTCCCGGGCGATGTTCCGTGTCTTCACATGGCTTTGCACGCTGTTCACGAGCACGTGCTCGCCGTCCGTGTCGACCCACGTCTGGGTCAGCTGCGGCGAGCCGTCCGGCATGGTCGTCGCCAGGAAGCACAGGCTCGGCCGGTGCAGGAGGTCGAGCAGGTCGGCGGGGAGTTCCACGATGATCCCTTGGTCGGTTGCGCGCAGCCTACGCCCCGCCGTACGGGCCCCCGCGACCGGTGCTCGACGCGAGAAATCACGCTTCCCGGGCCACGATGGGTGCACAGGGCGCCACACGCGCCACACCCCTCACACACCGGACGGGCAATGAACTCCATGCGGGTGGCCCAGGTCTCCGAACCGGGCGGACCATTCGAAATCGTCGAGCGCGAACTGCCCGAGCCGGGCCCCGGACACGTGCGCATCGCCGTCGAGGCGTCCGGTGTCTGTCACAGCGACGCCGGCATGGTCCACAACGCCTTCCCCAACCTGTCCTTCCCCCTTGTCGCGGGCCACGAGGTGGCCGGGCGCATCGACGCCCTCGGCGAGGGCGTGCGGTACTGGGCGGTCGGCGACCGGGTGGAGGTCGGCTGGTTCGGCGGCCACTGCGGGCACTGCCCGCCCTGCCGGGAGGGCGATTTCATCGTCTGCCGGAACCTGCAGGTACCCGGCTGGGCGTACGACGGCGGCTACGCCACCCACATGGTCGCGCCGGTCAACGCCCTCGCCCGGATTCCCGAGGGGCTCACCGCCGTCGAGGCCGCGCCGCTCGGCTGCGCCGGCGTCACCACGTACAACGCCTTCCGCAAGAGCGCCGCCCGGCCCGGCGACCTGGTCGCGGTGATCGGCATCGGCGGCCTCGGGCACCTGGCCGTCCAGTACGCGGCGAAGTCCGGCCTCGAGACCGTCGCCGTCGCGCGCGGCGAGGACAAGCGGGCCCTGGCCATGGAACTCGGCGCCCATCACTACATCGACAGCGCCGCCACGGACACCGCCAAGGCGCTGCAGGAGCTCGGCGGGGCCAGGGTGGTGCTCGCCACCGCCTCCAACTCGCAGGCCATGGCGGCGGGGGTGGACGGACTCCTGCCCGGCGGAGAGCTGGTCCTCGTCGGGATCGACTCCGAGCCCGTCCCGATCACCCCGGCCCAGTTGATCCTGCCCTCCCGCACGGTGGTCGGACACCCGTCCGGCACCTCGCGCGACGTGGAGCACGCCATGAACTTCAGCGCGCTCGCCGGGATCCGCCCGATGACCGAGACGATGCCGCTGGAGGGCATCAACGAGGCGTTCGCCCGCATGATGTCCGGGGCCGCGCGCTTCCGCATGGTCGTCATTCCCTGAGACCCGGCACCGCGTACCTGCCGCCGGCCGGGGTGATCGGGTTGCCCCCGCCCGGCGCCCTTGCCGGACTGCCGTCACCGGCACCGCCGAAAGAGCCCTACGACCCGGGGGTCGTGATCATGCGAGGGCTGCACATGTCCACCCAGCCCGAATTCATCACCCATTCGGAGGACATGGCATTCCACGCATCTGCTCAACCTGGGAATCCTGGCGCATGTTGACACGGGCAAGACCAGCCTGACCGAACGGCTGCCGCACACCGCCGGCGTCATCGACGAACCCCGGCGCCGCCCTCGGTGGTCCGGGCGGCACCGAGGCGATGCGGGCACTGTCGAGGCGGTCCGGGGCACCACGCGCGACGCCCGTGATGTGGTGCCCCGGGCCATGTCGCGGCCACCGGGGCGCTCCTACCGTCCGGCGCATGACCTTACTCAGAGCCGCACTCCGCCGGGGCCGCCCCTGTGCCGCCCTGCTCGCCGTCCTCGTGGCGTTCCTCGCCGCGCTCGTGCCCGCCCGTCCCGCACACGCCGCCGGAACGATCGAGGAGGTGACCGGCTTCGGCGCCAACCCCGGGGCGTTGAGGATGTACCGCTACGCGCCCGCCGGGCTGCCGCAGGGCCGGCCCGTGGTCGTCGCCCTCCACGGCTGCACGCAGAACGCCCAGGGGTACGGGACGCAGAGCGGCTGGACCGCCCTGGCGGACCGCTGGGGCTTCTCGGTGGTGCTGCCCGGGCAGACCTCGGCCAACAACCTCAGCCAGTGCTTCAACTGGTTCCAGACCGGCGACATCGCGCGCGGCCAGGGCGAGGCCGCCTCCATCCGGCAGATGACCGCCCGCCAGGTCGCCGACGCCGGGGCCGATCCGGCCCGCGTGTACGTCACCGGGCTCTCCGCGGGCGGTGCGATGGCCGAGGTCATGATGGCGGCGTATCCGGACACCTATGCCGCGGGCGGCGTGGTCGCCGGGCTGCCGTACGGCTGCGCGCAGGCGGCGGGTTCGCCGTATGTGTGCATGTACGTCGGCGCGACACAGTCCCCGAAGCAGTGGGGCGACCGCGTCCGGGCCGCCTTCCCCGGGTACACCGGACCGTGGCCGCGGCTGACCGTCTTCCAGGGCACCGCCGACTACACGGTCAAGCCCGTCAACATGGACGACCTCGTACGGCAGTGGACGGACGTGCACGGCACCGACCAGACCGCCGACGCCTCCGACACCGTCGCGGGCTTCCCGCGCCGGACGTACAAGGACGCCTCCGGCGCCGCCGTCGTCGAGACGTACAGCATCACGGGCATGGGCCACGGCCAGCCCGTCGACCCGGGCAGCGGGGCGGCCCAGTGCGGCACGGCCGCCGCCTACATGCTCGACGTCAACCTCTGCGCGGCGTACCGGCTCGGGACGGGTTGGGGCCTGGGCTGAGCGGGCCGGGCTGACGGGGCGCGCGCCGGCCCCGCCCCGTCACTCCGCGGCCATCGCCGCCAGGCGGGTCACGGTGTTCCAGTTGCGCGCCGTGGCCGTCAGGCCGAGTCGCCTCTCCCACAGCGCCTGGGAGAGCCGGCTCTTCTGCACGCCGTCCGGGCAGTGCACATAGATCTCGCGCTCGCCGGGACGGAATGCGTCGGGAGCGAAGCCGGCCGGGTCGAGATCCGCGATCCGGTCCGGCTCGACCGGCCCGGACAGGAAGACGACCAGGAAGCGCGCCGGGTCCACGCCCGCCATGTCGAACGGGTTCCCCTCGACGATCCGGTCGAGGTCGGCCGCCTCGCGGACGACGCACGGCACCTTCCGCCCGTCGAACGCGGCGGCGATGGCCGACTCCAGCGCCTCCGCCAGCTTCCCCGGGTCGGCCTGCTCGTGCTCGAACAGGGCGTTGCCGCTCTGCAGATGGGTGCGCACGGAGCTGCCGCCGATTCCTTCCAGCAGCCGGCTCAGATCCTGCATGGGGAGCCTGGTCGTCGGCCCGACGTTGATCCCGCGCAGGAGCGCCACGTATCCGGTCACCACGCCACATTAACCATCGCCTCGCCGGGCTTACCCACTTTCGGAGGACCGATGGCCCGGCGGAACGGTTCGGCACCGGGCGCCGCCGCTACGTTCGCGTCCATGAGCACGAAGAGCGACCGCCCGGTCGTCACCGAACTGCGGCTCTCCGCGTTCAAGTCGCATCGCGGCGCGAGCTTCCCGCTCGGCCCGCTCACCCTGCTGGCCGGGGCGAGCGGGACCGGCAAGTCCAGCGTTCTGGAGGGGCTCGGCCTGCTCGGGCGGCTCGCCGCCGGTGAGGAACTCGGGACGGCGTTCGAGGGCGTCCGCGGGGGAGTGCCGACCTGTGTGCCCCACGCCGCCCGGCCGGACGCGGAGGGACGGCGCGGCTTCCGCATCGGCTGCACGGTGGACGGCGCGGTGGGGCCCGTGACGCTCGACGTCGCCGTGCAGACCGAACCCGAACTGCGGATCGTCGGCGAGCGGTTGACCGGCGCCGGGGAGACCCTGCTCGCCACCGCGCTGCGCGACCCCGGGCGGCGTACCGTCCAGGCGGCCTGGCACACGGCGGGGCTCGTCCCGGTGACCCGGGCCCCGCTGCCCGACGACCGGCTGGCCACCTCCCTGCTGCCGCTGCGCGTCGCGGGTACCACCGAGGGGCAGCGGCTGGTGCTCGCCGCCGCGGAGCAGACGGTGCTCGCGCTGCGCGGGGTGTTCCCCGTCGACCCCCGGCCGTACGCGATGCGGAAGCCGGCCCGCGTGGCCGACGGCCTGCTCCGCGGCGGCTGCGACAACCTGTCCGCGGTGCTGCGCCGCACCCAGGGCGAGTGCCGGACACGGCACGCGGCGCTGGTCGGCGCCCTGCGGGCGGTGTGCAGCCCGCCCGTCGAGGGGCTGACGGTGATCCCCGCAGGGGACCCGGAGACGGCCGGGGGGACGTACGCGGAGTCGGTGCTGGCGGCGGTCGACCGCGGGCCGCTGGGGCTGGTCCCGGTGGACCGGCTCGGGGACGGGGAACTGCGCTTCCTCGCGCTGGCGCTGGTGCTGCTCACCGGGCCCGGGGTGCTGGCGGTGGACACCAGCGGCGAGGTGCCGGACGCCGTGCAGGTGCTCACGGTGCTCGCCGACGGGATGGACGCGGGTCTGGACCGGGCGCAGTCCCGGCAGTTGCTGGCGCTGGCCGGACAGGTCGCCGAGCGCGGTCACATCAGGCTGCTGGGAACGGTCCACGACGCCGCGGTCGCGGAGGGGGCGGAGGGGGTCGCCCTGCTGCGCCTCGGGAGCGCCGAGGAGGGCCGGGAACGCGTACCGGCCCAGGGGGCGGGCCCCGCCTCCCCGGCCGCGGGGCTCTCGCCGGACCCGCAGGCCCCGCAGCGGGCAGCGGCGGCGATGCGGTAGACCTGCGGGTGTGACCGAGGATCTGCACGCGCTGCAGCGCAGGCTGGCCGCCTTCGCGGCGGCCCGGCGCTGGGAGCCGTACCACACGCCGAAGAACCTGGCCGTGGCCCTGAGCGTTGAGGCCTCCGAACTCCTGGAGATCTTCCAGTGGCTCACGCCCGAGCAGGCGGCCCGGGTCATGGACGACGCGGACAGCGCGCACCGGGTGCGGGACGAGGTGGCGGACGTGCTCGCGTATCTGCTGCAGTTCTGCGAGGTACTGGGCGTCGACGTGCTCGAGGCGCTGTCCGCCAAGATCGACCGCAATGAGCTGCGCTTTCCGTTGCCGGGGGCCGGGGACTGACGTACGGCCGCGGGCCGGCGTACTCGTTCACGCGTGCGGGTGAGCACGTTGTCCACAGGCGGGAACAGGCCACTTCCACCGCGCGTCGTGATCCGTCACTCTGAGTGAGGAGCGGGGATCGACGGGGTGGAGGTGTGCGATGGACGCGGTGCGGCTGATCCGGGCCACGCGGGAGGCGCTGAAGAGCGGCGGGACCGAGCGGGAGCTGATGGCGGAGGCCTGGCAGGTGCAGGCGCTGGCGGAGGCCGTCGGCAGCCATCTCGCCCTTCACGGGGCGCCCGAGCTGCGGACGCCGGGTTTCGCGGTCTGCGAGGCCGGTGGCCGGGCCTGCGGCGCCACGGGGCCGCCGGGGGTCGCGTCCGGCCCGCTGCGTGCGGCCATGCTCACCGAAGTGCGCGAGCCGGCCGGGGCTTTGCGCGAGCTGCGTGAGCTGCTGTCGGAGCTGGGCATGGCCCTGGTCTCGGTGGCCTGCACCGCCGAGAGCGCGACGGAGTACTGGCAGTGCATCGAGGCGGTCGACGCCGCCGACGAGTCCAAGGACCGGGTGGGTGTGCTGCTGCGGGCGGTCGAGGCACGGCAGCGGGAGGGCGCGTGAGCGCGTGGCCGGGGCGGCGGCTCAGGCTCGCCCGGGTCCCGGTCGGCCCATGGCTGCGGCCGCCGCCCCGGGCCCCGTCTCTGATGCCTCTCCCTCGTAAGCCGACGCGGCGTACCCGGAATTGGGAATTCTCCCTTTGGGTGCGCTGTCCGAGGAAGCACCACACGTGACCGGTTGGCGATCGAATCTGAATGAAGAGGTGCAGGATGGAAGCATGGATCTTCGAATCTTCACCGAGCCCCAGCAAGGGGCCTCGTACGACACCCTGCTCTCGGTCGCCAAGGCGACCGAGGATCTCGGTTTTGACGCCTTCTTTCGCTCCGACCACTACCTCAAGATGGGCGATGTGGACGGTCAGCCGGGGCCGACCGACGCGTGGATCACCCTGGCGGGCATCGCCCGCGAGACGAAGCGGATCCGGCTCGGCACGCTGATGACGGCCGCGACGTTCCGGCTGCCCGGCGTCCTCGCCATCCAGGTCGCGCAGGTGGACCAGATGTCCGGCGGCCGTGTCGAGCTGGGCCTGGGCGCCGGGTGGTACGCGGAGGAGCACACCGCGTACGGCATCCCGTTCCCGAAGGACAAGTTCGCGCGGCTGGAGGAGCAGCTCGCCATCGTCACCGGCATGTGGGAGACGCCGGCCGGCGAGACCTTCGAGTTCAAGGGCGCCCACTACACGCTGGAGAACTCGCCCGCGCTGCCCAAGCCGGCCCAGGCGAAGCTCCCCGTCCTCATCGGCGGGCACGGCGCCAAGCGCACCCCGCGGCTCGCCGCCCGCTACGCCGACGAGTTCAACCTGCCCTTCGGCTCGCTGGAGGACACCGCCCGGCAGTTCACCCGGGTGCGGGAGGCCGCCGAGGAGCACGGCCGGGGCAAGGACGACATCGTCTACTCCAACGCCCTCGTCGTGTGCGCCGGCAAGGACGACGCCGAGGTCGCCCGCAGGGCCGCCGCCATCGGCCGCGAGGTCGACGAGCTCAAGGCCAACGGCCTCGCCGGTTCCCCGGCCGAGGTCGTCGACAGGATCGGCCGCTACGCCGAGCTCGGTGCCACCCGCTTCTACCTGCAGATCCTGGACCTGAGCGACCTCGGGCACCTGGAGCTGATCGCCTCCGAGGTCCAGTCGCAGCTCGGCTGACCCCGGCACACCACCGCAAGGAGCATCCGCGATGCCCGCGACACCCGGCCGGCCCCTGGCACAGGCCCTCGCCGAGGGCCCCGTCGTCCTCGACGGCGGCCTGTCCAACCAGCTCGCCGACCAGGGCTGCGATCTGTCCGACGCGCTCTGGTCGGCCCGGCTGCTCGCCGACGCGCCGGAGCAGATCGAGGCGGCGCACTCCGCTTATGTGCGGGCGGGCGCGCGGGTGCTCATCACCTCCAGCTATCAGGCGACCTACGAGGGTTTCGCCGCGCGCGGCATCGGACGGGAGGAGGCGACCGCCCTGCTGCGGCGCAGCGTCGCCCTCGCCCGTGCGGCCGCCCGCGACCGCGACGACGTGTGGGTGGCGGCCTCCGTGGGACCGTACGGCGCGATGCTCGCGGACGGCAGCGAGTACCGCGGCCGCTACGGGCTGACCGTCGCGGAGCTGGAGCGCTTCCACCGGCCGAGGATCGAGACGCTGGCGGAGGCCGGTCCCGACGTGCTGGCGCTCGAGACCGTGCCGGACACCGACGAGGCGGAGGCGCTGCTCAGGGCCGTCGACGGGCTCGGGGTGCCGGTCTGGCTGAGCTATACCGTCACGGGGGAGACGACCCGGGCGGGCCAGCCGCTGGAGGCGGCCTTCCGGATCGCGGCGGATTCGGACGCGGTGATCGGCGTCGGCGTCAACTGCTGCGACCCCGCGGACGCCGCCCAGGCGGTGGAGACGGCCGCAGCGACCGTGGACCGGCCCGTGGTCGTGTACCCCAACAGCGGCGAGGCCTGGGACGAGCGGGCCCGCGACTGGCGAGGCGGCTCCGCCTTCGACCCGGCACGGGCGGTCGACTGGGAACGGGCCGGGGCGCGGCTCATCGGCGGATGCTGCCGGGTCGGCCCCGGGCAGATATCCGCCCTTGTCTCCGCACTTGCCCCGCGGCCGGGGAAATTCCCTGGTCGGAGCCGTGGTGACCGGGAGATACTCGGGCGGTGTTCCTGACGATAACGACCACCGGCAGCGGCGGTACGCCCGCCACGGACCTCGGCTTCCTGCTGCACAAGCATCCGGAGAAGGCCCAGGTCTTCTCGACCTCCTACGGCGACGCCCACGTTTTCTACCCCATGGCGTCCGAGCAACAGTGCACCGCCGCGCTGCTGCTGGAGGTCGATCCCGTGGCGCTCGTCCGGCGGGGCCGGGGCAAGGGCCGGGGCGGTGCCCCCGACTCCGCGCTCGCCCAGTACGTCAACGACCGTCCGTACGCGGCCTCGTCGCTGCTCGCGGTCGCCCTTCGCACCGTGTTCGCCAGCGCCCTGAGGGGTGTCTGCGACGCCCGCCCGGAGCGGGCGGCGCAGCCGCTGCCGCTGCGGATCGAGATCCCCGCCGTGCCCGCGCGCGGCGGATCCGCCCTGGTCCGCAGGCTCTTCGAGCCCCTGGGCTGGACCGTCGGGGCCGAACCGGTCGCACTGGACGAGCGGTTCCCCGAGTGGGGCGAGTCGCGGTACGTACGCCTGGTGCTCGAAGGCGAGCTGCGGCTGTCCGAGGCACTGCGGCATCTGTATGTGCTGCTTCCGGTGCTGGACGACGCCAAGCACTACTGGGTGTCGCCCGACGAGGTCGACAAACTGCTGAGGATGGGCGACGGATGGCTCGCCGGCCACCCGGAGCAGCGGCTGATCACCAGCCGCTATCTGTCCCGCCGCTGGTCGCTGACCCGGCAGGCCATGGAGCGGCTGGAACTCGCCCGGCTCGCCGAGGCCGACGACAGCGAGGCCGAGGAACTGGACAACGCGGTCGACGAGGAGGTGGACACCGAGGAGAAGCCGCTGCCGCTGGCGGTGCAGCGACGCGAGGCGATCCTGGCGGCGCTGCGCGACGCCGGAGCGAGCCGGGTCCTCGACCTCGGCTGCGGCCAGGGCCAGCTGGTCGGCGCGCTGCTCAAGGACGTCCGCTTCACCGAGATCGTCGGCGTCGACGTGTCGGCGCGGGCTCTGGGCGAGGCCGCGCGCAGGCTGCGGCTGGACCGCATGGGCGAACGGCAGTCCTCCCGCGTCCGGCTGATGCAGGGCTCCCTGGCATACACCGACGCACGGCTCAAGGGCTATGACGCCGCGGTACTGAGCGAGGTCGTCGAACACCTCGACCTGCCCCGGCTGCCCGCCCTGGAGTACTCCGTCTTCGGCGCGGCACGTCCCGCGACCGTGGTCGTGACCACGCCGAACGTCGAGTACAACGTGCGCTGGGAGACGCTGCCCGCCGGGCACGCCCGGCACGCCGACCACCGCTTCGAGTGGACCCGCGAGGAGTTCCGCTCGTGGGCCGGGCAGGTGGCCGGACGGCACGGCTACGACGTGCGGTTCGTTCCCGTCGGCCCCGACGACCCGGAGGTCGGCCCGCCGACCCAGATGGCAGTTTTCACGATGACCGCGAAGGAGGTCACGTCCGCATGACCGGCAAGCGCACCCTCCCGGTGACCGACCTGTCCCTCGTGGTCCTGATCGGCACCACCGGCTCCGGCAAGTCCACCTTCGCCCGGCGCCACTTCAAGCCCACCGAGGTGATCTCCTCGGACTTCTGCCGCGGCCTGGTCAGCGACGACGAGAACGACCAGAGCGCCAGCGGCGACGCCTTCGACGTGCTGCACTACATCGCGGGCAAGCGGCTGGCCGCCGGCCGGCTCACCGTGGTCGACGCCACCAGCGTGCAGCAGGAGAGCCGCCGTCAGCTCGTCCGGCTCGCCCGTGAACACAACGTGCTGCCCATCGCGATCGTCCTGGACGTCCCCGAGCAGGTCTGCATCGAGCGGAACGCGTCCCGTCCCGACCGCGCCCACCTGCCCCGGCACGTCGTGCAGCGCCAGCAGCGCGAGCTGCGCCGCTCCCTGCGGCAGCTGGAACGCGAGGGCTTCCGCAAGGTCCACATCCTGCGCGGCGTCGAGGAGGTCGAGGCGGCCGAGGTCGTGCTGGAGCGCCGCTACAACGACAAGCGCGAGCTCACCGGCCCGTTCGACATCATCGGCGACATCCACGGCTGCAGCTCCGAGCTGGAGACCCTGCTGGGCAAGCTGGGCTACGTCGACGGCGCGCACCCCGAGGGCCGCACGGCCGTCTTCGTCGGCGACCTCGTCGACCGCGGCCCCGACAGCCCCGGCGTGCTGCGCCGCGTCATGGGCATGGTCGCCGCCGGCACCGCCCTGTGCGTGCCCGGCAACCACGAGAACAAGCTGGGCCGCTGGCTCAAGGGCAAGAAGGTCCAGCACACCCACGGCCTCGCCGAGACGATCGAGCAGCTGGAGAAGGAGGACGCCAAGGACCCCGCCTTCCGCGAGCAGGTGCGCGAGTTCATCGAAGGACTCGTCAGCCACTACGTCCTCGACGGCGGCAAGCTGGTCGTCTGCCACGCCGGCCTGCCCGAGAAGTACCACGGCCGCACCTCCGGCCGGGTCCGCTCGCACGCCCTGTACGGCGACACCACCGGCGAGACCGACGAGTTCGGCCTGCCCGTGCGCTACCCGTGGGCCGAGGACTACCGGGGCCGCGCCGCCGTCGTCTACGGCCACACACCCGTGCCGAGCACCTCGTGGATCAACAACACCATCTGCCTCGACACCGGCGCCGTGTTCGGCGGGCGGATGACGGCCCTGCGCTGGCCCGAGCGCGAGATCGTCGACGTCCCCGCCGAGCGGGTCTGGTACGAGCCGGCCAAGCCGCTCGCCGCCGAGGCCCCCGGGGGCCACGACGGGCGGCCGCTCGACCTCGCGGACGTCACCGGCCGCCGGATCGTGGAGACCGTGCACCAGGGCCGGGTCGCCGTCCGCGAGGAGAACGCGGCCGCCGCGCTGGAGGTCATGAGCCGCTTCGCGGTCGACCCGCGCCTGCTGATGTACCTGCCGCCGACGATGTCGCCCTGCGCGACCTCGCAGCTCGAGGGGTATCTGGAGCATCCGCACGAGGCGTTCGCCGCCTACCGCGCGGACGGCGTGGGCCAGGTGCTGTGCGAGGAGAAGCACATGGGCTCCCGCGCCGTGGCGCTGGTCTGCCGAGACGAGGCGACGGCCCGCGAGCGCTTCGGGGTGGCCGACGGCGTGACGGGCGCCCTGCACACCCGCACCGGCCGCCCGTTCTTCGACGACCCGGCCGTCACCGAGCAGGTCCTCGACCGGCTGAGGGCGTCGGTCACCGCCGCCGGGCTGTGGGAGGAGCTCGGCACGGACTGGCTGCTGCTCGACGCCGAGCTGCTGCCCTGGTCGCTGAAGGCATCCGGCCTGCTGCGCAGACAGTACGCCGCGGTGGGCGCCGCCTCCGGCGCGGTGTTCCCGCAGGCCCTCGCCGCGCTGGAGGCCGCCGCCGCGCGCGGCACCGACGTGGCGGGCCTGCTGGAGCGGCAGCGTGGGCGCTCCGCGGACGCCGCGGCCTTCACCGAGGCGTACCGGCGCTACTGCTGGACGACCGACGGCCTGGACGGGGTGCGCCTCGCGCCCTTCCAGATCCTGGCCGTCCAGGGCCGCAGCCTTGCCGCGCTCCCGCACGGCGAGCAGCTGGGGCTGATCGACCGGCTGGTGGCGCACGACCCGTCGGGGCTGCTCCAGGAGACCCGCCGGATCACGGTCGACACCGCGGACGAGGAGTCCGTGGCGGCCGGCACCCGGTGGTGGCTGGAGCTGACGGAGGCCGGCGGCGAGGGCATGGTCGTCAAGCCGCTCCAGGCCCTGGTGCGCACCGAGGACGGCAACCGCCTGGTCCAGCCGGGCATCAAGTGCCGCGGCCGGGAGTATCTGCGGATCATCTACGGACCGGAGTACACCCGGCCCGACCAGCTGGCCAGGCTCCGCTCCCGGGCCCTGGGCCACAAGCGCTCCCTCGCGCTGCGCGAGTACGCGCTGGGCCTGGAGGCGCTGGACCGGCTGGCCGCGGGCGAGCCCCTGTGGCGGGTGCACGAGGCGGTCTTCGCCGTCCTGGCCCTGGAGTCCGAGCCGGTGGACCCCCGGCTGTGAGGGGTGGGGGGCGGGCACCTGGGTGCCCGCCCCTCCCTGGCGGTAAACCCTTGCCAAGTGGGAATGTCTAGCTCCATGGCATTCCATGTGGACTCCGAGGCAGGGCGGCTGCACCGCGTCATCCTCCACCGCCCCGACCTGGAGCTGAAAAGGCTCACGCCGTCGAACAAGGACGCCCTGCTCTTCGACGACGTCCTGTGGGTGCGCCGGGCCCGCGCCGAGCACGACGGCTTCGCCGACGTGCTGCGCGACCGGGGCGTGGCCGTGCACCTCTTCGGTGACCTGCTGCGGGAGACGCTGGCCCTGCCCGAGGCCCGGCGCATGGTGCTGGACCGGGTCTTCCACGAGAAGGAGTACGGCCCGGTGGTCACCGACCACCTGCGCGCCGCCTTCGACGAGCTGTCCGCGGCCGAGCTGACCGAGGCGCTGGTCGGCGGCGTGACCAAGCGGGAGTTCCTGGCGCGCTTCGCCGAGCCGACCTCGGTCCGCTTCCATGTGATGGACGTGGACGACTTCCTGCTCAACCCGTTGCCCAACCACATCTTCACCCGGGACACCTCGGCCTGGGTCTACGACGGGGTCAGCATCAACGCGATGCGCTGGCCCGCCCGCTGGCACGAGACGATCCACTACGAGGCGATCTACCGCCACCACCCGCTCTTCGCGGGCGGCTCCTTCCACGTGTGGTCCGAGGGGCAGGCGGCCTACCCGTCCACCATCGAGGGCGGGGACGTCCTGGTGATCGGCAACGGCGCCGTGCTCATCGGCATGAGCGAGCGCACCACCCCGCAGGCCGTGGAGATGCTGGCCCAGCGCCTGTTCAGTGCCGGGTCGGCCACCACGATCGTGGCCCTGGACATGCCCAAGCGCCGCGCCTTCATGCATCTGGACACCGTGATGACCATGGTCGACGGCGACACCTTCACCAAGTACGCGGGCCTGGGCATGCTGCGCTCGTACACCATCGAACCCGGTGCGGGGGAGCGCGACCTGAAGGTCACCGACCACCCGCCGGAGCACATGCACCGGGCGATCGCGGCCGCCCTCGGCCTCGACGACATCCGCGTGCTCACCGCGACCCAGGACGTCCACTCCGCCGAGCGCGAGCAGTGGGACGACGGGTGCAACGTGCTCGCGCTGGAACCGGGCGTCGTCCTGGCCTACGAGCGCAACGTCACCACCAACACGTTCCTGCGCAAGCGCGGCATCGAGGTCATAGAGATCCCCGGGAGCGAACTCGGGCGGGGCCGCGGTGGCCCGCGCTGCATGAGCTGCCCCATCGAGCGGGACCCCGTCTGACGACGGGCCGCGGGCCGCCGTCAGACGGGTCCGGCCCGCGGCACTGTATAAGGATGCGCTTCTTCGTATAGACTTCCATGGTTCGGCGTACTCATGTTCGGCACCCGGCCGACCGCGATCTAGGAGCCCCCATGGCCATCGACCTCACGGGCCGCCACTTCCTCAAGGAGCTGGACTTCGCCCCCGAGGAGTTCCGCGGGCTGGTGGACCTGGCCGCCGAGCTGAAGGCGGCCAAGAAGGCGGGCACCGAGGTCCGGCGGCTGAACGGCAGGAACATCGCCCTGATCTTCGCCAAGACCTCCACCCGCACCCGCTGCGCCTTCGAGGTCGCCGCGGCCGACCAGGGCGCCTCGACGACCTACCTGGACCCGGCGGGCTCCCAGCTCGGCCACAAGGAGTCGGTCAAGGACACCGCCCGCGTGCTGGGCCGGATGTTCGACGGCATCGAGTACCGGGGGACCGGCCAGGAGGTCGTCGAGGAACTGGCGGCCCACGCCGGCGTGCCGGTGTGGAACGGCCTCACCGACCAGTGGCACCCGACCCAGATGCTCGCCGACGTGCTCACCATGGCCGAGCACTCCCGCTCCCCGCTGGGCGAGACCGCCTACGCCTACCTCGGCGACGCCCGCTCCAACATGGGCAACTCGCTGCTGGTCACCGGTGCCCTGCTCGGCATGGACGTGCGCATCGTCGCCCCGGAGCGGCTGTGGCCGGACGACGCGGTCGTCGCCGAGGCCCGGCGCCTCGCGGACGCCACCGGCGCCCGCGTCACCCTGACCGAGGACGTCACCGAGGGCGTCGCGGGGGCGGAGTTCGTCCACACCGACGTCTGGGTGTCCATGGGCGAGCCCGCCGAGGTCTGGGACGAGCGGATCGCGCTGCTGAAGCCGTACGCCGTGACCGCGGACGTGCTGCGCGCGACGGGCCGCCCCGACGCGAAGTTCATGCACTGCCTGCCGGCCTTCCACGACCTGGGCACGACTCTCGCCCGGGAGATCCACGAGCGGCACGGGCTGACCTCGCTCGAGGTCACCGACGAGGTCTTCGAGTCGGCGCGGTCCATCGTCTTCGACCAGGCCGAGAACCGGATGCACACCATCAAGGCCGTCCTCGTCGCCACGCTGACCGGCGGGTGAGGCGCCACGCATATCGCGCACTCGTGACGGCGGTCACGAAGGAGTGATAACTTCACGGTGTTGGCAAGCCTGCCTCCCCCGTGAAGGAGGACGTGCCCATGAGCCCCTACCGAGGCTCCGCAGGCCGTACCGAGGAATGGCGGCACCTGCGGGTCGAGCGCGCCGACGGCGTCGTCACCGTCACCCTCGACCGGCCCGACAAGCTGAACGCGCTCACCTTCGGCGCCTACGCCGACCTGCGCGACCTGCTCACCGAGCTTCCGCACCACGGCGACACCCGCGTCCTGGTGCTGGCCGGGGCCGGTCGCGGCTTCTGCTCCGGCGGCGACGTCGACGAGATCATCGGCGCCACCCTCGCCATGGGCGCGGGCGGGCTGCTGGACTTCACCCGCATGACCGGCCAGGTCGTCCGCGCCATCCGCGAGGCCCCCTTCCCGGTCGTCGCCGCCGTCCACGGCGTCGCGGCCGGCGCCGGCTCCGTGATCGCCCTGGCCTCCGACTTCCGGATCGTCGAGCGCTCGGCCCGCTTCGCCTTCCTCTTCACCAAGGTGGGCCTCGCCGGCGCCGACATGGGCGCCGCCTATCTGCTGCCCCGCATCGTCGGCCTCGGGCACGCCACCCGGCTGCTCATGCTCGGCGACACCGTCGGCGCCGCCGAGGCCGACCGCATCGGCCTGGTGAGCGAGCTCGTCGACGACGGCCAGGCGGACGCGAGCGCCGCCGCCCTCGCCAAGCGGCTGGCCGCCGGCCCCGCCCTGGCCTACCAGCAGACCAAGGCCCTGCTCACCGCCGAGCTCGACATGCCGCTCGGCGCCGCCCTGGAGATGGACGCCGCGACCCAGGCCCTGCTGATGACCAGCGACGACTACGCCGAGTTCCACGCCGCGTTCACCGAGAAGCGCAGCCCCAACTGGAAGGGCCACTAGCCGTGCGGGTGGCCATCATCGGCGGCGGCCCCGGCGGGCTGTACGCGGCGGCGCTGCTCAAACGCATCGATCCGGAACGCGACATCACCGTCTGGGACCGCGGCTCGCCGCAGGACACCTTCGGCTTCGGGGTCGTGCTCTCCGACGAGACGCTCGGCGGCATCGAGCACGCCGACCCGGTCGTCTTCCGTGCCCTGGAACGCGAGTTCACCCGCTGGGACGACATCGACGTGCACCATCGCGGCCATGCCGTCACCTCCGGCGGCCATGGGTTCGCGGCCGTGGACCGACGCACGCTGCTCGCGATCCTGAGCGACCGCTGCCGCGATCTCGGCGTGACCGTCCGCAGTCGCGAACTCGCCCCGGCCGCCGAAGGGCTGGCCCGCGACCACGACCTCGTCATCGCCGCCGACGGCGCCAACAGCGCCACCCGCGCGGCCCACGCCGCCGTCTTCCGGCCCGCCCTCACCGGGCACCGCTGCCGCTACATCTGGCTCGCCACCGACCTCGTCCTCGACGCCTTCCGCTTCGAGATCGCCGAGACCGAGCACGGCGTGATGCAGGCCCACGGCTATCCGTACCGGCCGGACGCGGGCACCTTCATCGTCGAGATGCGCGAGGACGTCTGGCGGCGCGCCGGACTGGACCGGCTGGACGAGGCCGAGTCGATCGCCCGCTGCGAGAAGATCTTCGCCGACGCCCTGCAAGGCCACGGCCTGCGCGGCAACCGCTCCCGCTGGATCGCCTTCACCACCGTCGCCAACGAGCGCTGGCACCACGGGAACATCGTGCTGCTCGGCGACGCCGCGCACACCGCGCACTTCTCCATCGGCTCCGGCACCAAGCTCGCCATGGAGGACGCCCTCGCCCTCGCCGCCTGCCTGCACGAGCAGCCCGGCGTCCCCGAGGCGCTGGCCGCGTACGAGGCCGAGCGCAAGCCGGTGGTCGCCAGCACGCAGCGCGCGGCGCGGGCCAGCCTGGAGTGGTTCGAGTCCCTGGACCAGTACGCGGGCCAGCCGCCCCGGCAGTTCGCCTTCAACCTGCTCACCCGCAGCCGCCGGGTCACCCACGACAACCTGAGGCTGCGCGACCCGGAGTTCACCGCGTCCGTGGAGCGGGAGTTCGGCACCGGGCCGGACACCCCGCCGATGTTCACCCCCTTGACCCTGCGCGGTCTGACCCTGCGCAACCGGGTCGTCGTCTCGCCGATGGACATGTACTCCGCCACCGACGGCACCCCCGGCGACTTCCACCTCGTCCACCTCGGCGCCCGCGCCCTGGGCGGCGCCGGCCTGGTGATGACCGAGATGGTCTGCGTCAGCCCCGAGGGCCGGATCACGCCCGGCTGCGCCGGACTGTGGAACGACGGGCAGGAGTCCGCCTGGCGCCGTGTCACCGACTTCGTGCACGCCCGGCCCGGCGCCGCGATCGGCCTCCAGCTCGGCCACAGCGGCCGCAAGGGCTCCACCCGGCTGATGTGGGAGGGCATCGACCAGCCGCTCCCCGAGGGCAACTGGCCGCTCGCGGCCCCCTCCCCGCTGCCGTACCACCCCCACGTCAGCCAGGTACCGCACTCCCTGGACACCGCCGGGCTCGCCGCGATCCGCGAGCAGTTCGCCGCCTCCGCCGCGCGCGGTGCCCGCGCCGGGTTCGACCTGCTGGAGCTGCACTGCGCCCACGGCTACCTGCTGTCGTCCTTCCTCTCCCCGCTCACCAACCGGCGTACCGACGCCTACGGCCGCGACCTGGCCGGGCGGCTGCGCTTCCCGCTGGAGGTCTTCGACGCCGTCCGCGAGGTCTGGCCCGACGACCGCCCGATGACCGTCCGCATCTCCGCCACCGACTGGGCCGAGGGCGGTACGACGGCCGACGAGGCGGTCGAGATCGCCCGGGCCTTCGCCGCCCGCGGCGCGGACGCCATCGACGTCTCCACCGGCCAGGTCGTCCCCGACGAGGCCCCCGACTACGGCCGCTCCTACCAGACCCCCTACGCCGACCGCATCCGCAACGAGCTCGGCGTACCCGTCATCGCCGTGGGCGCCATCTCCTCCTGGGACGACGTCAACTCCCTGATCCTCGCCGGCCGCGCCGACCTGTGCGCGCTGGCCCGCCCCCACCTCTACGACCCCAACTGGACGCTCCACGCCGCCGCCGAACAGGGCTACTCCGGCCCCGGCGCCCCCTGGCCCCTCCCGTACCAGGCGGGCAGCCGCCGCCCGCCCACGGGCCGCACGGACGCCCCCCGGCCCCGGCTCACGCTGGACGTGTGAGGGGGCGGCCGCCTCAGCGGAAGGCGGAGGTGTCGAGGGCGAACGCGAACGGCTCGGGGAGGTCGAGCTCCTTGCCGAACAGCACACGGACGTCCTGCCGGTAGTCCTCGGCGTCCGGCTCGCTGTACAGGGTCACCGTGCCCTCGGTGCGGTCCACCAGCAGGTAGAAGGGGATGCCGGCGGCCGCGTAGCCGCGTCGCCGTGGGCCGCGGTCCCTCGCCGGGCGCGCCGCCGTCACCCGGACCGCCATCACCACTCCCGCCGGGTCGGCCCAGGGCGGCTGTCCCCTGAAGTGCCCCGTGGGGGCGACGGCGGCGTCGGGGACGAATCGTCCGAGCGGACTGATCAGGCCCTTGGTGAACGCGACGTAGAGATCGGCGGCCGACTCCGCGGCGACCGCACAAGCCAGTCGGGCCACCGCGTCCTGGTGGTCGCCGTCGGGCGGCGGGGCGACGACGATCTCTCCTTCGATCAGTTCCGCGCGGTAGCCCTCCGGCACGACGAGTTCGAGGAACGCGGCCAGTACGGCCGCCTCACCCGCCGTCGAGCGGCCCTGCCCGGGGTGAGCCGACATGCGCGTCCCTCCTGGATCGCCGTGCGGGCGTGTGCCTACGCCAACGATCACCCGGGGAGGCCGGTCACGTCGTGGGGTCGGGGGACCGCGCGAACTCCGCCCCCGTGTCGCGCAGCCGCGCGTGCAGGCCTTCGAAGACCGCCGCCGCGCGGCCGCCCGGCCAGTCGGGCGGGAGCAGGTCCGGCGGCAGGCCCGGGTCGGCGTAGGGGAGGCGGCGCCAGGAGTCGAGGGCGCGCAGGTAGTCCGCGAAGGCCTCCTGCGGCGGAGTCGCCTCCCGGGCGGCCCAGGCGCGCAGCACGGGCTCGTGGGCGTCCAGGAAGGCGTGGTGGCGCTTGGCGACGGCGTCCAGGTCCCACCACCGGTGCACCGCCGCGGCCGTCGGCTCGAAGCCGAGGTGGGTGCCCGTGAAGAGGTCCACATAGGTGTCGAGGCCCAGCCGGCGCAGGGTGTGCAGGGCCTCCTCGCGGAGGCGGGCGGGCGCGATCCAGACGCCCGGCGCGGCGGTGCCGAAGCCCAGCCGGGCCAGGCGCGAGCGGAGCAGATGCCGCTTGTGGCGCTCGCTCTCCGGGACGGAGAAGACCGCGAGCACCCATGCGTCGCCGGCCGCTGCGCCGACGGGGTGACCGTATATGCGCCGGTCGCCGTCGGCGAGCAGCTGCCGGGCGTCCCCGGACAGGGCGTAGCCCGCCGCGCCGTCGACGCGGTCCGGCTCCAGCAGGCCGCGCCGCTTGAGCCGGGAGACCGCCGAGCGCACCGACTGCGGGTCCACGTCGACCGCGCCCATCAGCCGGATCAGCCCGGCGACGGGTATCCGGCCGTCCCATCCGTCGGCCCGGCCGTAGGCGCCGAAGAAGGTCACGATCAGCGAACTGGGGGTGTGCTCGGTCACGTGATCACTGTAGGTCGCGCAGCCGGAAGCGTTGCAGCTTCCCCGTGGGCGTACGCGGCAGGGCGTCCAGGAAGACGATCTCTCGCGGGCACTTGTAGCTCGCGATCTCCTCGCGGGTGAAGGCGCGCAGCGCCTCGATCGTGTGCTCGTCGCGCGGTGGGCCGTCCCGCAGCACGACGAAGGCCCGGACGATCTGACCGCGCTGCTCGTCGGGCACACCGATGACCGCGGCCTCCCGCACGTCGGGGTGGCGCAGCAGCGCCTCCTCGACCTCGGGGCCCGCGATGTTGTACCCGGACGAGATGATCATGTCGTCGGCACGGGCCACATAGCGGAAGTAGCCGTCCGGCTCGCGCACATAGGTGTCGCCGGTCAGGTTCCAGCCGTCGCGGACGTAGTCCCGCTGCCGTTCGTCCGCCAGATAGCGGCAGCCCGTCGGGCCGCGCACCGCGAGCAGCCCCGGGTCGCCGTCCGGGACGGGGGAGAGCGTCAGGGGGTCGACGACCCGGGCCTGGTAGCCGGGCACCGGCAGGCCCGTGGTGCCCGGCCGGATCACGTCGTCGGCGGCGGAGATGAAGATGTGCAGCAGCTCCGTGGCCCCTATGCCGTTGATGATCCGCAGCCCCGTGGTCTCGTGCCACTCGTGCCAGGTCGCCTCGGGCAGGTTCTCGCCCGCCGACACGCAGCGCCGCAGCGAGGACAGGTCGCGGGAGCCGTGCGAGGCGAGTATGGCCCGGTAGGCGGTGGGCGCGGTGAACAGCACCGTCACCCCGTGCTCCGCGACGGCCCGGGCCAGCTGCTCGGGGCCGGCCTGCTCCAGCAGCAGCGCCGACGCCCCCACGCGCAGCGGGAAGACGACGAGCCCGCCCAGCCCGAAGGTGAAGCCCAGCGGCGGGCTGCCGGCGAACACGTCCGCGGCGGTGGGCCGCAGTATGTGCGCGGAGAAGGTGTCGGCGATCGCCAGCACGTCCCGGTGGAAGTGCATGCAGCCCTTGGGCCGTCCGGTGGTCCCGGAGGTGAAGGCGATCAGCGCCACGTCGTCGGCCGAGGTCTCCACCGGGGTGAAGGAGTCCGGCTTGCGGGCCGCGACGCGCAGCAGGTCGTCCGGCGCCTCGCCGCCGTATGTGGCGATGCGCAGCCCGGGCGCCTCGCACTTGGCGAGGTCGTCGACCGAGCGGATGTCGCACAGCGCGTGCCGGACGGCGGCGATCTCGCAGATCGTCGCCAGTTCGTGCGGGCGGTGCGCCGCGAGCACGGTCACCGCGACGGCGCCCGCCTTCATGACGGCCAGCCAGCACGCCACCAGCCAGGGCGTGGTGGGCCCGCGCAGCAGCACGCGGTTGCCGGGCACCACCCCGAGGTCGTCGGCGAGCACGTGCGCGATGCGGTCGGCCGCGGCGCGCAGGTCCGCGTACGACCAGACCTCGCCGTCCGGCATGCGCAGGCACGGCGCGTCGGGCACGCCCGCGGCCAGGAGTTCGGTGCCGCAGTTGAGCCGGTCGGGATAGACCAGCTCGGGAAGGTCTCGGGTCAGGACGGGCCACTGGTCACGCGGCGGGAGGTGATCCCGCGGGAAAGTGTCCACGTGTGCTGATGGCAGCAGGTCCATGGCGGGTTCGCCCCTCGTTGGCACCTGGTTGCGGACGGATTCAGCGTAACGTGTTTGTGACGGCAGTCAACGGTACGCGATACGGGAGGTGCCGCGTGGCATCGTTCGCGCTCGATCCGGAACAGCTCAAGTGGTGCGCGCAGGTCCGCGATTGGGCCGCCGAGCGGTTGCGGCCGCTGGCGGAGTCCGGCGAACCCGGGCGGGTCAACCGACCCCTGCTCGCCGCCCTCGGCGAACTCGGCCTGCTCGCCCGGCTCTTCCCCGGCACCGCCCTCGAGCTGTGCCTGCTGCGGGAGTCCCTGGCCCGCGAGTGCACCGAGGCCGAGACCGCGCTCGCCCTCCAGGGGCTGGGCGCCCACCCGCTGCTGGACTCCCCGGAGCTGGCCGCCCGCTGGATCCCGCGGATCGTCTCCGGCGAGGCCGTCGCGGCCTTCGCGCTCACGGAGCCCGGAGCCGGCTCGGACGCCGCCGCCCTGGAACTGGCCGCGGAACCCGCGCCGGAGGGCGGCTGGCGGCTGACCGGCGAGAAGTGCTGGATCTCCAACGCCCCCGAAGCCGACCTCTACACGGTCTTCGCCCGGACCACCCCCGGCGCCGGCGCCCGCGGCGTCACCGCCTTCGCGGTCCCCGCCGACCGTCCGGGGCTCACCGGCGAACACCTCGACATGCTCTCTCCGCACCCCATCGGACGGCTGTGCTTCGACGCCGTACCGGTCGGGGAACGCGACGTCATCGGGGAGCGCGACCGGGGCTTCCGCGTCGCGATGACCACCCTCAACCGCTTCCGTCCCAGCGTCGGCGCCTTCGCCGTCGGCATGGCGCAGGCCGCCCTCGACGCGGCGACCGACCACGCCGCCTCGCGCACGGCGTTCGGCGCGCCCCTGAAGGACCTCCAGGCCGTCTCCCACACCCTCGCCGAGATGGCCACCCGCACCGAGGCCGCCCGCCTGCTGGTCTACGCCGCGGCCGCGGCCTACGACTGCGGCGCCCCCGGGACCGCCCGCAGCTCCGCCATGGCCAAGCTCTTCGCCACCGAGACCGCGCAGTACGCCGTCGACTCCGCCGTCCAGATCCACGGGGCCCGCGCCCTGGAGCGCGGGCATCTGCTCGAACACCTCTACCGCGAGGTCCGCGCACCGCGTATCTACGAAGGCGCCACCGAAGTCCAGCGGTCGATCATCGCCAAGGAGCTGTTCGCATGACCCTGCACCGGATCAACCCGCCCGAGCTCTCCCCGCCCACCGGGTTCAGCCACGCCGTCACCGCCACCGGCCGCACCCTCGTCCTCCTCGCGGGCCAGACCGCGCTGGACTCCGCGGGCAAGGTCGTCGGCGACACGCTCCCCGCCCAGTTCGAGCACGCCCTGATCAACCTGCTCACGGCACTCGAGGCGGCCGGCGGCACCCCCGCGGACCTCGCCCGGCTCACCGTCCACACCACCGACGTCGCCGCCTACCGCGACCACGCGCCCGAACTGGGCCGCATCTGGCGCGCCCTGGCCGGCCGGGACTACCCGGCGATGGCGGTCATCGGCATCACCCGCCTGTGGGACGAGGAGGCCATGGTCGAACTCGACGGCCTCGCCGTGCTCACCTGACCCGCGGTCCGGGCCGGCCCCCGTGCCGGTGTCCCCCCTCCGCACGAACGGCGACCGCCCGGCGAGGGCGGTCGCCACGTTCGTACCGCGGGGGTCAGCCGCCGCGGCGCGACGACACCTCCTGCCGCACGTGGGAGAGGATCTCGACCGCGTGGTCGAGCCCCGCCGCCCTGCACCGGGTGATGGCGGCGCCGAGCCGCGAGACGGCCGCGTCGCGCCGGCCCAGGCCGTTCGCCTCGACCAGGGCGGCGACCCGGACGGCCTCGGCGCGCGGCGCCTCGCCCTGGGGTCCTCCCCGGTCGTGGGCGGCGATCGCCCGCTCCAGCTCGGCCAGGGCCTCGGGGAAGCGCTCGGCGGCGGCATAGGCCCGGCCGCGCTGGTAGTGCGTGGCGCCCTGCTCGTACCAGAGGGCGACCTCCTCGTCGTCCTCGGCGACGGCCGCCAGCACCTCCTCCGCCGCCCGCAGGTGCTCCAGGGCGGTCTCCAGGCCGCCGGCCCCGTCCGCCTCGTCGGCCGACGTGGCGTACACGGCGAAGATGCGCATCATCTCCGCGACCGCGTGGGGGTTCGGCGCCTTCGCGTGCGAGGCGACGGCACGGTCGTACGCGGTACGCGCCGCCTCGTCGCGGCCCGCCTCGAGCAGGGCGACGGCGGCTTCGGAGGCGACGAGGGTGTGCGTGAACTGCTCCTCCCACGGCTCGACGGCGTCGGCCAGCAGCAGGAACTGCTCGGCGCCGGCCCGGTGCTCCTCCAGCTCCCGCAGGCCCCGGGCCAGCAGCAGCCGGGCCTGGGCCAGCGCCCGCTCGTCCAGGCCGGCGGCCGCCTCGTCGGAGACCAGTGACTCCAGCACGGCGACGGCGTCCGCCTGCCGGTCGGAGCGGGCGAGTACCTCCGCCAGCTCCACCCGTATCCCGGCGGCGCCGGACGGGTCGCCCTCGCGGTCCAGCCGCGCGGCGCCCTCTGACAGATGGCGCACTGCGGAGGTCAGGTCCCCCGCGTGGGCGGCGGCGTGCCCGAGCAGCGCGTGGGTGCGTGCCACCGGGAACGCGGTGTCGCCGTGGGCGGTGGCCGAGGCGAGCGCGGCGTGCAGCTGCTCCACGGCCTCCTCGGCGCGGTGCTGCTGGAGCAGGATCTGGCCGAGCAGACCCCGCGGACGCGTGGTGCGCCAAGGCGTCCCGGCCGCCTCGGCGGCCTCCAGCGCGGCCCGCAGCTCCCGCGCGGCCCGGTCGAGGTCCCCGGAGCGCGCCGCGAGATCGGCGACGTACACCCGGGTGTTGACGGTGCGTTCCGGGACGCCGAGCCGCGCCGATTCCGCCAGGGCCTCCGCCGTGACCGCCTCGAAGCGCTCGCGCAGCTCCGCCGGGACGTCCGGCAGGGCGTCCGCCGCCTCCGTGTGCGCGAGGAAGGCGCGGCACTGCAGGACGACGCAGTAGGCGAGCCGGGCGGCGGTGGAGTCCTCGTCCGCCAGCGCGCGCGCCTCCGCCAGCACGGTGTCCAGCTCCGCCCGGGCCTCGACGGCCTCCGGGCCGGGCTCCACGCCCACCGAGGCCAGCCGCGCCCGGGTCGCCAGGACGCGCTCGGGCATGCCGGCCCGGGCGAACAGCTCGCGTGCCTCGGCGAGCGCCGCCCTGGCCTCCTCGCGGCTCTCGTCCTGGGAGGAGGCGAAGGCGCGCTGCTCCGCGAGCTCGCCCCGCAGCCGCTCCTCCGGTCCCAGCCGGGGGTCGTGGACATGGTCCGCGGCCTCGATGCGTCCGGCGATCCGCCGCCACAGCACCTCATCGCCGGGGCGGGCGGCCTCGGCCATCTCACGGGCCCGCTCGACCAGTTCGACGAAGTCCTCGGGGACGTCCGGCACGGGCCTCGCAGGGGCCGGCACCGCGGTTCCGGCCACGCGGGAC
Source organism: Streptomyces sp. NPDC026673 (assembly GCF_040638135.1). NCBI lineage: Bacteria > Bacillati > Actinomycetota > Actinomycetes > Kitasatosporales > Streptomycetaceae > Streptomyces > Streptomyces sp. NPDC026673. The sequence continues at coordinate 40,246 of NZ_JBEZXR010000045.1, forward strand.
GGTACGCCCGCGGTACGCAGGCCGAGTTGCAGCGGCTCGGCGAGCGGGGGGCGCCCGGCGAGCCGGGCGCGGCGGCGCTCTCCGACCGTGCCGGTCCCGTTGCGCCGGTCGAAGGCCGCGGCGAGGGCGTCACCCTGCTCGCGCACATGGTCCAGCAGCTCACGCGCCGTCCAGCCGCGGCCCAGCGGCCCGGCTACGGGAGTCTCGTCGTACCCGTCCTCGACCAGACGCCCGGTCAGCACCTGGACGCCGGTGAGGAAGCCCAGCAGCGACAGCGGCGCCCCGGTGGTGTCGAAGAGCGGGCGGTTCTCCGCGAGGATCTCCAGCGCCCGGCCCTCGTTGCCGGACAGCGCGCAGAACTCCAGGTGGAGACCGACCTCCTCCGCCATGCCGATCCGCCCGCGGGCGGACCGGTAGCCCGTCAGGTGGTGGGAGCGGGCCTCGTCGGCGCGTCCGAGGCGCAGCAGCGGCAGCAGGGCGTGGGCCTGGCTGACCCCCGGCTCCTCCTCGCAGCTCTGGCCACCGCCGAGGACCGGTTCCCAGGTCCGCAGGGCCCGCTCGTCGTCGCCCGAGGCGAGGTGGTGCAGTGCCTGGTGGCGGGTCTCGCAGGCCTCGCAGTCGCTCAGGCGCTCCCGGCGCCGGGTGACCCACAGATCCCAGGCCGCCTCGCGGTCGGCGCCGGTGTGGGCGGCGATCCGGTGCCGCATGGCGGCCACCGGCTGCAGGCCCTCGCCGGCCGCGCGGTAGCGCTCGCCCATCTGGCCGACCCACCCGTGGACCGCGGTCAGCGGGACGTCCGGGACCTGGAGCAGCGAGGTCGTCACCCACTTGTGGCGCCACAGCACCTGGCGGGCCTCCCACTCGCTGAAGGAGCCGGGCACCTCCTCCCACAGCTTCAGGATCCGGGCGAAGGCCACCGGCGACTTGCGGTGCTCGGCGGCGTACTCGTACGCCGACATGAGTTCGAGCAGCGCCGTGACGAGGACGTCCTTCTCCTCGAACTGCTCGGCCGCCTCGACCAGTTCCTCGGCGGTCACGGTGCGGGGCGTTCCGTAGGGGCGCTCGTTGTTCTCGCGGAGCGCCTCGAACACGGCCTCGGGGGTGTCCAGCATCAGTGCTCCTTGGCGTCCGGCCCGGACGCGGGGGTGTCCTGGTCGTGCATGGCGTGGGTGAGCAGGCCGATGAAGGCGCGGTTCAGCAGCGCGCTCTCCGACGCCTTCAGAGGGCGGCGGGTGAGCAGCAGCGCCTGCCCGTACAGGGCCTCGGCCGTGGTGAGGGCCAGCCCGCGCTCGGTGACGGTGGCGGCCCGGCGCACCAGCGGATTGAGGTGGTTGAGGACGAGCTGCGCCCGCGGCGCCTCGGTCCGGAGCGAGCCGAGGATGTCCGCCCAGAGCCCGTCGCTGTCCTCCGCGAGACCGGCCCGGGTGCGCTCGTGGCGCGCCTCGCGGTTGTCCAGGAGCAGCGCGGGGGCGGTGACCGGCTGGAAGGCGCGCAGGACGACGTCGCAGTCGTACTGGCCGACGACCTCGCGGGCGACCGCCAGGAAGGAGGCGGCGGCGAGTTCGGCCGCGGAGTCGACCGGGTCGAGGTGCGCGGTCACGGTGGCCGGGTCCAGATCGGTGACCGTGGTGCCGGGCCGGATCTCGGGCAGCCGGTGCACCAGGTCCCGGTCGTAGGTGTAACCGCCGTTTACGACGCCGAGTCCGGCCGCCGCCGCGATGGGGGCGACCTGCCGGAACTCGTCGACGCTGCGGGTGACCAGCACCGTGCGGTGGGTTCGGGAGAACTCCTCCAGGGTGACGTTGCCGTCCGTGGTCTCGAAGGGCAGCCAGGGCAGCAGCATGCGCAGCAGTTCGTCGTCGTAGCGGGCCAGGGCCTTGACGGCGAGGTGGTGGCTGTCGATGAAGCGCTGGAGCAGCGCCGGGTCGCTCGCGGCGAGCGAGGTCAGCCAGTCGCGGATGCGGGCGCCCAGGGCGTCACGGACGGCAGCGAGCGTCTCGTCCTCGTACAGCGCCTCGCGGGAGGCCGTCGGGCGCAGGCTGGTGACGTCCACGACGCAGCGGACGAAGAAGGCCCACTCCGGGAGGAGTTCGGCGGCCCGGTCCGAGAGGAGCATGCCCTTCAGGTGCACCCGGTGCCCGGCCCGCTCCGACGGGTTCACGGCGGTCGGCAGGACGTAGGCCACCCCGCGCAGCCCGGCGACCGGCAGGTCGAGGTCGATGGTGTCCAGCGGGGTGAAGCCGAACGTCGTCCGGCAGTGCTCGGCCAGTGCCTCGCGGCGGGCCAGCGGGGAGCCGTGGCGGCGCTCCCAGGGCGCGGTGTCGTTGATCCGTGTGGTGCCGCCGCCGGGGTCGACGACGGTCACCTCGTGCCGCAGCAGGCTGCCGTAGTGCCGGGCGAGGGAGACCACCCGGTCGGGTCGCGTCCACTCGGTGCCGTCCGCGCGCGGCGTCAGCGTCACACGGGTGCCCGGTTCGGGCAGCGCGTCCGGCGGGAGCGTGCGGATGGTGTAGCTGCCGTCCGAGCGGCCGCGCCACTCGACGGCGGGGGCCCCGGGGGCGGTCGCGGGCCGGCTCACGACGGTGATCTCGTCGGCCACCACGAAGCAGGCCAGCAGGCCGATGCCGAACTGGCCGATGAAGTCGCCGCGGGCGGCCTCGAGCTCGCCGTCGGCGGCGCGCTTGGAACTGCGCCCGATGGTGGCGAGGAAGGTGTGCACGTCGGCCTCGCTCAGCCCGACACCGGTGTCGGTGACGCTGAGCGTGTCCCCCGTCCGCACGGTGATCCTGGCCGGGGCGCCGGGCTGGAGCGCCTGCCGGGCGGTGATCGCGTCGACGGCGTTCTGCAGCAGCTCCCGCAGGTAGACGCGGGGGCTGGAGTAGAGGTGGTGGGAGAGCAGGTCGACCAGGCCGCGCAGGTCGACCTGGAACGTGTGCGCTGACGGGGACTGGGACACCGAGAAGGCCTTCCGGGCGGAGCGCGGGACGGGGAACGGGGCGCGGGGCGGTCAGGGGCGTCCGGCGCGGAACCGCATGGTGCGGTAGGGCGAGACCGGGACGTCGCCGTCGAGGTACTGCCACGGGAACTCCGTGACCAGTCCGCCGGTGGCGGTGAAGGCCGCCGCGGCCGCCTTCTTCTCGCCGGCCAGGGTGAAGGCCAGGGCGAAGGTGTTAAGGGTGCCCAGCCGGCTGACCGGCTCTCCGTACGCGGGGTGCCGGTACGAGCGGTCGGCGGCCGCGTGCAGTTCCGCGACGACGTCGCCCCGCCGCATGTACGCGCTGTCGGTGGTGCCGTCGAGGTCGAGCCAGTGCTCCAGGTGTGCGACCGCCACGAGCACGCCCAGCACGCTGCCTTCGGGGGCGCCCCGCACGGACGCGCGCGCGAACGCGTGCATCTCGTCGTGGGAGCCGCCCCATTTCGCGCAGACCTGCTGCAGTTGCTGCTGGTGCGCGCCCAGGTGCTCCGGGAACCGCCGGACGGCGGCCTCGAAGCGCAGACGGGAGATGTCCTGGCCCAGCTGCAGCCCCCGCGCCGACATCTGCAGGAAGTACCAGGGGGACGCCCAGCCGGGTTCGAGCTCGGCGGCCCGGTAGAGCAGGTCCTCGGCGACCTCGAGGCGCTCGTGGAAGATCCGGAACTGCTCACGCGAGACGTGCTTGGCCCGCAGTCCGGTCCGCGCCTCCCAGGCCCAGGCGACCTGACGGGCACCGGCCACCAGCAGCGCCAGGCCCGAATCGGGCTCGTTCTCGACGGCCTTGGGCATCCACTGCTCGTAGCCCGCGACCTCCGTGGCGTTCGCGATCAGCCAGCCGCGCTCGCCGTCGTCGGCCACCGCCGACAGCTCCTCGCGCATTGCCGGCCAGTCGGCCGCCTTGGCCGCCGCGAGCAGTCGTGCGAGCCGCGGGTTCCCCTGTGCCGGGCTCAGCCGCGCCACGGGACGCGGCGCCCAGCGTCTCAGCGAGAACGCCGATCCGCTCCTCGTGCCCCCGTCCACCGTCCCGCTCGCGGGACCCCCTCCGACCGTCACCTTGCAGACCCCCTCCTGGCCTGGCGGTTCCTCCCCCATGGGCCATGATCGCGGCCCGGAGCATGACTATCACGGCCGCCTTGCGGGGGAGTAGCCGGTTTCCCGGCCGGGAGGGGCGGGACGGGTCAGATGTCGCGGAAGGTCTCGATCTGCGCCCCGATGGAGTTCAGCCGCTCGGCCAGCTCCTCGTAGCCGCGGTTGATGACGTACACGTTGCGCAGCACCGAGGTGCCCTCGGCGGCGAGCATCGCCAGCAGGGTCACCACGGCGGGCCGCAGGGCCGGCGGGCACATCATCTCGGCGGTGCGCCAGCGGGTGGGTCCCTCGACGAGGACCCGGTGGGGGTCCAGCAGCTTGACGTTGGCGCCGAGCCGGGTCAGCTCGGTGAGGTAGATGGCGCGGTTGTCGTAGACCCAGTCGTGGATGAGGGTCGAGCCCTGGGCCGTGGCGGCGATGGCCGCGAAGAAGGGCACGTTGTCGATGTTGAGGCCCGGGAAGGGCATGGGGTGGATCTTGTCGATGGGGGAGCGCAGCTTGGAGGGGCGCACCGTGAGGTCGATCAGCCGGGTGCGGCCGTTGTCGGCGGGGTACTCGGGCGAGCGCTCGTGGTCCAGGCCCATCTCCTCCAGGACCGCCAGCTCGATCTCCAGGAACTCCACCGGCACTCGGCGGATGGTCAGCTCGGACTCGGTGACCACGGCCGCCGCCAGCAGGCTCATGGCCTCCACCGGGTCCTCCGACGGCGCGTAGTCCACGTCCCGGTCGATGTCCTTGACGCCGTGCACGGTCAGCGTGGTGGTGCCGATGCCGTCCACCCGCACCCCCAGCTCCTCCAGGAAGAAGCACAGGTCCTGGACCATGTAGTTCGAGCTGGCGTTGCGGATGACGGTGACCCCGTCGTGCCGGGCGGCGGCCAGCAGCGCGTTCTCGGTCACGGTGTCGCCGCGCTCGGTCAGCACGATCGGCCGCCGCGGGGCCACCGAGGGGGTGACCCGGGCGTGGTACATCCCGCTGGTGGCGGTGACCTCCAGGCCGAAGTGGCGCAGGGCGGTCATGTGCGGCTGGACGGTACGGGTGCCGAGGTCGCAGCCGCCCGCGTACGGGATGCGGAAGCGGTCGGTGCGGTGCATCAGGGGGCCGAGGAACATGATGACGCTGCGCGTGCGGCGGGCGGCGTCGGTGTCCATGGCGTCCAGCTCCAGGCGGGCGGGCGGGACGATCTCCAGGTCGTTGCCGTCGTTGATCCAGCGGGTGCGCACGCCGACGCTGTTGAGCACCTCCAGGATGCGGTAGACCTCCTCGATCCGCGCGACGCGGCGCAGGGTGGTCCGCCCGGAGTTCAGCAGCGTGGCGCACAGCAGCGCGACGCACGCGTTCTTGCTGGTCTTGACGTCGATGGAGCCGGAGAGCCGGCGCCCGCCGACGACGCGCAGATGCATGGGGCCCGCGTAGCCGAGAGAGACGATCTCGCTGTCGAGTGCTTCACCGATTCGGGCGATCATCTCAAGGCTGATGTTCTGGTTCCCGCGTTCAATACGGTTCACCGCGCTTTGGCTGGTTCCCAAAGCCTCCGCCAGTTGCGACTGGGTCCAGCCCCGGTGCTGGCGGGCGTCACGGATGAGCTTGCCGATGCGTGCGAGGTAGTCGTCTCCCATGAGGAGAGAGTATCTCACATATGAGATGTCAACCCGAGTTCGAGGTCCAGTAGGTAGCGCTTGCGCTCCAGCCCGCCCCCGTATCCGGTGAGGCCGCCGGAGGCGCCGACCACGCGATGGCAGGGCACGATGACGCCGACCGGGTTGCGTCCGTTGGCGAGCCCGACGGCGCGCGACGCACCGGGGCTGCCGAGCTTGTCCGCGAGCTGACCGTATGTCATGACCGTGCCGTACGGGATGGCCCGCAGACCCGCCCAGACGCGCTGCTGGAAGGGGGTGCCGCGCAGGTCGAGCGGCAGGTCGAAGGCGGTCAACTCGCCCGCGAAGTAGGCCCCGAGCTGTTCGGCGGCCCGGGCGAACGGGGACCCGGCCGGGTCGTGGCGCTCGCCGAAGGACTCCTCCGGCGGCCGGTGGCGCTGCCCCGTCATGTAGAGACCGGACAGGACGCCGTCGGTCGCGACCAGGGTCAGCGGGCCGACCGGGCTGTCGATGAGGGTGTGTGTGCGAGCAGACATGAGCGTGCTTCAGGCTCCTTCGGTGGGGGGGACGTTGATCGGGTGGTCGCCGGTCGCCCACAGGTGCTGGACGGCGTACGCGCGCCACGGCCGCCAGGCCGCGGCCCGCCGGACGAGGGCGGCGGGGGTGCCCGGGAGGCCCAGTTTTTCCGCGGCCAGCCGTACACCCAAATCGGTGGGGAGGAAGGCGTCCGGGTCGCCGAGCGCCCGCATCGCGACCGCCTCGACCGACCATGGGCCAAAGCCGGGCAGCGCGGTGAGCCGCTCCCGCGCCTTCTCCCAGTCGCTGCCGACGTCCAGGTCGAGGCCGCCCTCGGTGAGCGCCGCCACCAGCGCGGCCAGCGTGGCCCGCCGGCTGCGCGGCATCGCCAGGGATTCCGGATCCAGGGCCGTCAGCGTCCAGGGCGCCGGGAAGAGGTGGGTCAGCCCGCCCTCGGGGTCGGCCACGGGCTCGCCGTGGGCCGTCACCAGGCGCCCGGCCAGGGTGCGCGCCGCCGCCGTCGACACCTGCTGGCCGAGCACCACGCGGACCGCGAACTCCGCGCCGTCCACCGTCCTCGGCACCCGGCGGCCGGGGTGCTTGTCCACGTACGGCGCGAGCAGCGGATCCTCGCGCAGCAGCCCGTCCACGGCGACCGGGTCGGCGTCCAGGTCGAGCAGCCGACGGCAGCGGCTGATCGCGTGCGACAGATCCCGCCAGTCGGTGAGGGAGAGCCGGCAGACGATGTGGTCGGACCCGGGCCGCAGGGCGACGATCCCATGGCCGTACGGCAGTCGCAGCGTGCGGCGGTACGCGCCGTCCCGCCACTCCTCGACGCCCGGCACGGCGGTCGCGGCGAGGTGCCCGAAGAGGTTGTCGGGGCACAGCGGCGCCCGGAAGGGCAGCCGCAGCGTCAGCAACCCGGAGACGTCCGCGGCCGGGGCGCGGTGGCGCCGGCGGGCGGCCCGGGTCCGCAGCTCGGTCGGGGTGAGCGCGAAGACCTCGCGCACGGTGTCGTTGAAGGCGCGGATGCTGCTGAAGCCGGCGGCGAAGGCGACGTCGGCCATGGGCAGTGCCGAGGTCTCGACCAGCAGGCGGGCCGTCTGCGCCCGCTGCGCCCGGGCGAGGGCCAGCGGCCCGGCCCCCAGCTCGGCGCGCAGCTGCCGCTCGACCTGGCGCGTGCTGTAGCCGAGGCGGGCCGCCAGCCCGGGCACACCGTCCCGGTCGACCACCCCGTCCGCGATCAGCCGCATCGCGCGGGCCACCAGGTCCGCCCGCTCGTTCCACCGCGGGGATCCGGGGGCGGCGTCGGGACGGCAGCGCTTGCAGGCGCGGAACCCGGCCTGCTGGGCGGCGGCCGCGCTCGGGTAGAAGGTCATGTTCCGCGGCTTGGGCGGCACGGCCGGGCAGCCGGGCCGGCAGTAGATGCGCGTGGTCAGCACCGCGGTGAAGAACCACCCGTCGAAACGGGAGTCCTTCGACTGAACGGCGCGCACACAGCGCTCGAAGTCCTCGTGCACCCCCTCAGCATCGGCGGCCGGGCGGGGCCGGGGCTAGCGAGAATGCGACATCGACGTGCGGCGGGGCGCCCCGGGACGCAGGTGTCGGAAATCCGCCGGACGCCCCCGCGGAGCGGTGATGGACTGCGGTCCGTGATCAGCGAACTCAAGGCCAAGGCCGAACTCTTCCGCTCCCTCCACGTCCCGGGCCGCCCGCTGCTGCTGGCCAACGCCTGGGACGCCGCCAGTGCCCGCGTCGCCGAGCGCGCCGGGGCCGCCGCCGTCGCCACGACCAGTTCCGGGGTCTCCTGGACCCTGGGCACCGCGGACGGCGGCCACGTCGACCCGGGACTCGCGCTGGAACTGACCGCGCGGGTCGCCGCGGCCGTCGCGGTCCCCGTCAGCGCCGACATCGAGGGCGGCTACGCGGCCGACCCGGAGGGCGTCGCGGCCACCGTGCGGGCCGTCCTGGCCGCGGGCGCCGTCGGCGTCAACATCGAGGACTCGTACGAGGGCGGCCCCGGGCCGCTGCGCGCGGCCGCCGACCAGGCGGCCCGCATCGCCGCCGCCCGGCGCGCCGCCGACGAGGCGGGGGTGCCGCTGTTCGTGCACGCCCGCACCGACACCTTCCTGCGCGGCCCCGGGGATCTCGCGGAGACCTTGGAGCGCGCCGCCCAGTACATCGCGGCGGGCGCGGACGGCGTCTTCGTGCCCGGCGTGACCGACCCCGCCGTCGTCGGCGCCCTGGCCGAGGGCATCGACGCGCCCGTCGGCATCCTCGCCGGGCCGGGAGCGCCGCCGGTGTCCGTACTCGCCTCCGCCGGCGCCGCCCGCGTCAGCCTCGGCAGCGCCGTCGCCGAAGCCGCGTACGCCCTCGTCGACCGCGCCGCCCGTGAGCTGTCGGCCGCCGGCACCTACACCGCCGTCGAGGGCGGCATCCCCTGGGGCGACCTCAACGCGCTGCTGCGCCCGGAGGCGTGAGGGCGGTGCCGGCGTGACGTCCGGCGGCCGGGCCGGACGTCACGCCGACGCGCGGTGCCCGGACGAAGCCGCGGGCCGTCCGGTCCCCGAATGCCCGGGGGCCGTCCGGGAAGGCGTGGGGGGACGGGTGCGGGGTGCCGCCGCGGGCAGCCCTGGCCGACCGTGGTCCGGGCGCACGGGGCAGGGTGACACCGCACACAGGCGGCCCGGCGCATGACCCCGCAGCGGTGATGTATTAGAGTTATCTCGACATCGAGATATCTGCCGAGGCGCACCGCTGCCGCCAGAGGTAAGGCTCACCTTAGTTAGCCTTACCTTAGCGGATCGGCCCGGGGGGCCGTAGCGGCAGCATTGCGGTGGTACGCGCAAAGTTACGAAGGAGACTGTCGTGTCGGCGAACAGCTTCGACGCCCGCAGCACCCTGCAGGTGGGCGACGAGTCGTACGAGATCTTCCGGCTGGACAAGGTCGAGGGCTCCGCGCGCCTCCCTTACAGCCTGAAGGTGCTGCTGGAGAACCTGCTCCGCACCGAGGACGGCGCCAACATCACGGCCGACCACATCCGCGCGCTCGGCGGCTGGGACTCCCAGGCGCAGCCGAGCCAGGAGATCCAGTTCACGCCGGCCCGCGTGATCATGCAGGACTTCACCGGCGTGCCGTGCGTGGTCGACCTCGCCACCATGCGCGAGGCGGTCAAGGAGCTGGGCGGCGACCCGTCCCGCATCAACCCGCTGGCCCCGGCCGAGCTGGTCATCGACCACTCCGTGATCGCCGACAAGTTCGGCACCCCGGACTCGTTCGCGCAGAACGTGGAGCTGGAGTACGGCCGGAACAAGGAGCGCTACCAGTTCCTGCGCTGGGGCCAGACCGCGTTCGACGAGTTCAAGGTCGTCCCGCCGGGCACCGGCATCGTCCACCAGGTCAACATCGAGCACCTGGCCCGCACGGTGATGGTCCGGAACGGTCAGGCGTACCCCGACACCCTCGTCGGCACCGACTCGCACACCACCATGGTCAACGGCCTCGGCGTGCTCGGCTGGGGCGTCGGCGGCATCGAGGCCGAGGCCGCCATGCTCGGCCAGCCGGTCTCCATGCTGATCCCGCGCGTCGTCGGCTTCAAGCTGACCGGCGAGCTGCCCACCGGCACCACCGCCACCGACCTCGTGCTGACCATCACCGAGATGCTGCGCAAGCACGGTGTCGTCGGCAAGTTCGTCGAGTTCTACGGCGAGGGCGTCTCCGCCACCTCGCTCGCCAACCGCGCCACCATCGGCAACATGTCGCCGGAGTTCGGCTCCACCGCGGCCATCTTCCCGATCGATGCGGAGACCATTAACTACCTGAAGCTGACCGGCCGTTCGGAGCAGCAGCTCGCGCTCGTCGAGGCGTACGCCAAGGAGCAGGGCCTGTGGCTGGACCCGGCCGCCGAGCCGGACTTCTCCGAGAAGCTGGAGCTCGACCTCTCCACGGTCGTACCCTCCATCGCCGGTCCCAAGCGTCCGCAGGACCGCATCATCCTCGCCAACGCCGCCGAGCAGTTCGCGAGCGACGTGCGCAACTACGTGGACGACGCCGACGAGGCGGGCAAGGAGTCCTTCCCGGCCTCCGACGCCCCGGCCGCCAGCAACGGCGTGCCGACCCGCCCGACCGTGGTCACCGCCCCCGACGGGTCGACCTACGAGATCGACCACGGCGCCGTCACCGTCGCCGCGATCACCTCGTGCACCAACACCTCGAACCCGTACGTCATGGTCGCCGCCGCCCTGGTGGCGAAGAAGGCGGTCGAGAAGGGCCTGACCCGCAAGCCGTGGGTGAAGACCACCCTGGCCCCGGGCTCCAAGGTCGTCATGGACTACTACGACCGGGCCGGCCTCACCCCGTACCTGGACAAGATGGGCTTCAACCTCGTCGGCTACGGCTGCACCACCTGCATCGGCAACTCCGGCCCGCTGCCGGACGAGGTCTCCAAGGCCGTCAACGAGCACGACCTGGCCGTCACCTCGGTCCTGTCGGGCAACCGCAACTTCGAGGGCCGGATCAACCCGGACGTCAAGATGAACTACCTGGCGTCCCCGCCGCTGGTCGTCGCGTACGCCATCGCCGGCTCGATGAAGGTGGACGTCACCAAGGACGCCATCGGCACCGACACCGACGGCAAGCCGGTCTTCCTGCAGGACATCTGGCCCTCCGAGCAGGAGGTCAACGAGGTCGTCGCCTCCGCGATCGGCCAGGACATGTTCAGCACCTCCTACCAGGACGTCTTCGCCGGCGACGCCCAGTGGCAGTCGCTGCCGATCCCGACCGGCAACACCTTCGAGTGGGACCCGCAGTCGACCTACGTCCGCAAGCCCCCGTACTTCGAGGGCATGACCATGGAGCCGGACGCGGTCACCGACATCGCCGGTGCCCGTGTGCTGGCGAAGCTGGGCGACTCGGTCACCACCGACCACATCTCCCCGGCCGGCGCCATCAAGGCCGACACCCCGGCCGGCCAGTACCTCACCGAGCACGGTGTGGAGCGCCGCGACTTCAACTCCTACGGCTCCCGCCGTGGCAACCACGAGGTCATGATCCGCGGCACCTTCGCCAACATCCGCCTGCGCAACCAGATCGCGCCGGGCACCGAGGGCGGCTTCACCCGCGACTTCACGCAGGAGGGCGGCCCGGTCTCCTTCATCTACGACGCGTCGCAGAACTACCAGGCCGCCGGCACCCCGCTGGTCGTCCTGGCGGGCAAGGAGTACGGCTCCGGCTCCTCCCGCGACTGGGCCGCGAAGGGCACCGCGCTGCTGGGCGTCAAGGCCGTCATCGCCGAGTCCTACGAGCGCATCCACCGCTCGAACCTGATCGGCATGGGTGTTCTGCCGCTGCAGTTCCCCGAGGGCGCCTCGGCGGACTCGCTGGGCCTGACCGGTGAGGAGACCTTCTCGTTCACCGGCATCACCGAGCTCAACGACGGCACCACCCCGCGCACCGTCAAGGTGACGACCGACACCGGCGTCGAGTTCGACGCCGTGGTCCGCATCGACACCCCCGGTGAGGCGGACTACTACCGCAACGGCGGCATCATGCAGTACGTCCTGCGCTCCCTGATCCGCAAGTAAGGATCACGGCCGCCGGGCACGACGAACGGGTCCGCACCCCCGCCCGGGGTGCGGGCCCGTTCGCGTTACCGGCAGGTCTCAACTAGGGAAAGCTGTCCGTCAAAAGCGCGTATGACCTTGCCCACCTCGCGGGAAGTGGACTATACCTGTCGGCGTCCAGGAGGCCCGCTGAACGCGGGCTTGCGCGGGGGGAACAACGGGTGCGTGGCCCGTGCACAGATTCAACTCCGCACCGCATGGGTCCTGGGGAAGGTGAGGACTTGAGCATGAGATCCGACGTCAACCGGCGCGATCTGATCAAGCGGGCCGCAGCGGTGGGCCTGTTGGCCGCTCCCGCCGCGGGTCTGCTGAGTGCCTGCGCGTCCAGCGGCAGCGGCAACGACAAGGGCACCGAGAAGGGCGAGAAGTCCAAGGAGAACCCGTTCGGCGTGGCCAACGACGCCCCTCTGGACGTCGTGATCTTCAAGGGCGGCTACGGAGACGCGTACGCCATCGAGTTCGAGAAGATCTACAAGAAGAAGTTCTCCGGAGCGAAGATCAGCCACCTGGGCACCCAGGAGATCACTGGCAAGCTCCAGCCCCGCTTCAACGCCGGCAACCCGCCGGACGTCATCGACGACTCCGGTGCCCAGCAGATCAAGCTGGACGTGCTCTACAAGAGCGGCCAGCTCACCGACCTCACCCCGCTTCTCGACGCGCCCTACCTCGACGACCCGAGCAAGAAGGTCCGGGACGTCCTGCAGCCCGGCACCATCGAGACGGGCAGCTTCGACGACGGCAAGATGTACCAGCTGTCCTACATCTACACCGTCTGGGGCCTGTGGTACTCGGGCAAGCTCTTCAAGGAGAAGGGCTGGACCGCGCCCAAGACCTGGGCCGACTTCATGTCGCTCTGTGAGGAGATCAAGAAGTCCGGCATCGCGCCCTTCTGCCACCAGGGCAAGTACCCGTACTACATCAACATCGTCGTCATGGACCTCATCGCCAAGCACGGCGGTCCGGACCTGGTGAAGCGCATCGACGACATGGACCCGACCGTCTGGGACGAGCCCGCCGCCAAGGCGGCCGTCGAGGCCGTCTACCAGATCGCCGACAAGGGCTACCTGCTCCCCGGCACCAACGGCATGACGCACATCGAGTCCCAGACCGCCTGGAACGAGGGCAAGGCCGCCTTCATCCCCTGCGGTTCGTGGCTGGAGAACGAGCAGCTGAAGGCCACCCCGTCGGACTTCGAGATGACCTTCCTGCCGATCCCCTCGCTCGACGGCGACAAGCTGCCCTTCGAGGCGATGCGCGCCGGCGCCGGTGAGCCCTTCATCGTCCCGAAGAAGGCCAAGAACCAGGCCGGCGGCCTGGAGTTCCTGCGGATCATGCTCACCAAGGAAGCGTCGAGCAAGTTCGCCCAGACGGCCAACTCGCTGACCGTGCTCAAGGACGGCGTCGGCTCCGACGTCCAGCTGCGCCCGGGCACCAAGTCCACCGTCACGGCGCTCGGCGCGGCCGGGAGCAACGTCTTCAACTACAACTACCCCAACACGCAGAGCGCCTTCGACACGGACGTGCAGAACGCCAGCGCCGAGCTGATGGCCAAGCGCATCAAGCCCGCCGAGTGGCTCAAGCGGGTCAAGGCCGCGGCCGAGAAGGCCAAGAAGGGCTAATCGTTCCCACCGGCCCTTGCGCACCGGGGTCCCGGTGCCCCCTGATGGACCAGGGGGCGTTCGGGACCCCGGTGCGACGATCCACCCGATGGCAGGAGCAGCGCCATGCGCTATCGCAAGTACCCGTTCATCGCGGGATTCCTCTTCATTCCGGTCGTGCTCTACGTCGTCTTCGTCATCTGGCCCTACCTCCAGACGTTCGGGTACTCCCTCACCGACTGGTCCGGTCAGTCCCAGACGATGCATTTCGTCGGTCTGGAGAATTACACGACGCTCTTCCGGGACCACGTATTCCTGCAGGCGCTGCAGCACAATGTGCTGCTGCTGGTGTTCCTGCCGCTGGTGACGATCCTGCTGGCGCTCTTCTTCGCCTTCATGCTCAACGTGGGCGGCCGCGGTGGCACCACGGGTGTCCGGGGCGTGCACGGATCCGCCTTCTACAAGGTGGTCTTCTTCTTCCCCCAGGTGCTCTCCGTCGCGATTCTCGTCGTGCTGTTCCAGGCGGTCTACCGCAGTGACGGAAGCGGCCTGCTGAACGGCATCCTCATCAAATTGCACCTCGAGGATCCGAACGCCCCGATCGAATGGCTGAACAGTCCCAACCTGGTGATGTGGTGCCTGCTGGGCGTACAGATCTGGGCCGGTGTCGGCTTCTATCTGGTGCTGTTCTCGGCGGCCATGCAGTCCGTTCCCAAGGACATCTACGAGGCCGCCCTGCTGGACGGCGCCGGCCGTCTGCAGACCTTCTACAAGGTGACGCTCCCACTGCTGTGGGACAGCGTGCAGACCGCCTGGGTGTACCTGGCCATCGCCGCGATGGACTTCTTCGTACTGGCCTCGGTCCTCACCCCGGGGTCGAGCTTCGGCGGCGGCCCGGACTACCACGGTGAGGTCATGGCGACCTACCTGATGCGCAACTTCCTCACCTTCGGAAAGAGCGGCTACGCCTGTGCCATGGGCGTCGTCATCCTCTTCCTCACCCTGATCCTTTCCGCCATCGCGCTGCGGCTCAGCCGCCGCGATCGCATCGAGTACTGAGCGGGAGCGCATCCCATGGCCACTCCCATCAAGCAGCCCACCCCGGTGCCCGTCCTCGAGCGGCCCCCCGTCATCAGCAGCAGGAAGACGGAACGGGAACGCTTCGCCGACGGCGGCGCGACGCTCAACGTCTTCTCGCACGGCTTCCTGGTCCTGTGGGGCGTGATGATCCTCCTGCCCCTGGGATGGATCGTCCTCGGTTCCTTCAAGAACAATTCGGAGATCGGCGCGAGCGCCTGGTCCTGGCCCTCGCACTGGTCCTTCGACGCCTTCTCCCGGGCCTGGGAGAAGGGCATCGGCGACTTCTTCGTGAACACCGTGATCGTTCTGGTGTTCTCCGTGCCGCTGACGATGCTCCTCGGCTCGATGACCGCGTATGTGCTGGCGCGCTACGAGTTCCCCGGCAACCGGATCATCTTCTACCTGTTCGTCGGCGGCGCGATGTTCCCGGTGTACCTCGCCCTCGTGCCGTTGTTTTTCATGGTCAGCAACCTGGGCATGCTCAACACCTACCAGGGCCTGATCCTGGTCTACATCGCCTATTCGCTGCCCTTCACCGTCTTCTTCATGCACTCGTTCTTCAGAACGCTGCCCACCGCGGTGCACGAGGCGGCGATGATCGACGGCTGCTCGCACACCCGGGCCTTCTTCCAGGTGATGCTGCCGATGGCGAAGCCGGGCCTGATCAGCGTGGGCATCTTCAACGTGCTGGGCCAGTGGAACCAGTACATCCTGCCGATGACCCTGCAGCAGCAGCAGTCCAGCAGCGACCCGGACCGTTCGATGCTGGCCCAGGGGCTGGTGAACCTGGCGCAGCAGCAGGGGTACTCGGGCGACTACCCGGCGCTCTTCGCCGGCATGACGATCGCGATGCTGCCGGTGCTCGTCGTGTACCTCTCCTTCCAGCGGCAGGTGCAGGCCGGTCTGACGGCCGGCACCCTGAAGTAGTCGTTCGGTCACTCCACGTCGCCGCCGTCCGGGTCGTCCGGGCGCGGAGCGGAAGCGGTCCCGCCACATGCGGGGCCGCTTCCGGATTTTTTGGGCATTCCGTGAGCGGTCTGGTTCTCCCCCTTGACGGGACGCGAGCCAAAAGGCTTGCTTAGAGTTCACATGTTGTAGACGACGGGGTCTCATCGGCGTGGCTCCCGTCCGGTTCGGCAGGAGTGGAATGGTCGTGGAGACTCCGGGATCCCAGTCGTCGCTGCACCGGGCCAACCTGGAACGGGTGGTCCGGGCCGTACGGCTGGCGGGTTCGCTGACGCAGGCGGAGATCGCCCGTACGACGGGGCTGTCCGCGGCGACGGTCTCCAACATCGTCCGCGAGTTGCGCGACAACGGCACCGTGCAGGTCACCCCCACGTCCTCGGGCGGCCGCCGGGCCCGCGCGGTCACCCTGTCCGGGGACGCCGGCGTCGTCGTGGGCGTCGACTTCGGGCATTCGCACCTGCGGGTCGCGGTCGGCAACCTGGCCCACCAGGTGCTGGCCGAGCAGTCCGAGCCGATCGACGTGGACGCCTCGGCGTCCGAGGGCTTCGACCGGGCCGAGCAACTGGTCGCGCGCCTCATCGAGTCGAGCGGGATCGGCGCCGACAAGGTGATCGGCGTGGGTCTCGGCGTCCCGGGCCCGATCGACGTCGAGACCGGCGCGCTGGGGTCCACCGCCATCCTGCCGGGGTGGGGCGGCATCAACCCGCGCCACGAGCTGGCCGAGCGGCTGCGCATGCCGGTGCAGGTGGACAACGACGCGAACCTCGGGGCGCTGGGCGAGCTGGTCTGGGGCGGCGGCCGCGGGGTGAAGGACCTGGCGTACATCAAGGTGGCCAGCGGTGTCGGCGCGGGGCTGGTGATCGACGGCCGGATCTACCGCGGGCCCGGCGGCACCGCCGGCGAGATCGGCCACATCACGCTGGACGAGTCCGGCCCGGTCTGCCGCTGCGGCAACCGCGGTTGCCTGGAGACCTTCACCGCCGCCCGCTACGTGCTGGACCTGCTGCGCGGCAGCCACGGCCCCGACCTGACCCTGGCGCGCATGGTGCAGCTGGCCAGGGAGGGCGACCCCGGCTGCCGCCGGGTCATCGCGGACGTCGGCCGGCACATCGGCATGGGCGTCGCGAGCCTCGCCAATCTTCTGAACCCGAGCCGGGTCGTGCTCGGTGGTGACCTGGCGGAGGCCGGGGAGCTGGTCCTGGCCCCGATAAGGGAGTCCGTGGCGCGCTACGCGATCCCCAGTGCCGCCCGCCGCCTCTCGGTCGTCTCAGGGGGTCTGGGGGCCCGCGCGGAGGTGCTGGGCGCTCTCGCGCTGGCCCTCAGCGAGGTGGGGGATTCGACCCTTTTGGATGCTAATGTTCCCGCAGCGGTGGCTGTGTCGTAGAGATCACTCTGCGTTCATCTAGATAACGAAACGCACCGTTGCCATCTCGTTAAGTATTTACTTCTTGACGTCAAGCCTGTGGCCGAGTTGACTCACGCTCACCTCGGCCGCAGTCTCTTGCGGCCCTGTCAGGGAGGCAACCCCACATGAACGCAATGATGCGTCGCGTCGTGATCGGCACCGCGGCCGTCTCCATGGCCCTTTCCGTTGCTGCGTGCGGCAAGGCCGGCGACGACAAGGCGGACGGCGGCAGCAGCAGCGCCGGCAGCAAGAGCAAGACCATCGGTCTGCTGCTTCCCGACAGCGTCACCGCGCGCTACGACAAGTTCGACAAGCCCCTGTTCGAGGCCAAGGTCAAGGAGCTGTGCGCGGACTGCGACGTCCAGTACGCGAACGCCGCGGGCGACTCCGGCAAGCAGGCCCAGCAGGTCAGCACCATGATCACCAAGGGTGTCAAGGTGATCGTGATCAGCGCGCAGGACGCCGCGGCCATCAAGTCCTCGGTCCAGGCGGCCGTCGACAAGGGCATCAAGGTCATCGCGTACGACCGCCTCGCCCAGGGTCCGGTCTCCGCGTACGTCTCCTTCGACAACGAGAAGGTCGGCGAGCTGCAGGGCCAGGCGCTGCTCGACGCGCTGGGCGCCAAGGCCAAGCCGTCGGCGAACGTCGTCATGATCAACGGTGACGACGCCGACCCGAACGCCGCGCTGTTCAAGGCGGGTGCCCACAAGGTCCTCGACGGCAAGGTGAAGATCGCCTACGAGCAGAGCGGTCTGTGGAAGGACACCGTCGCCAACCAGAAGATGACGGCGGCCATCACGCAGCTCAAGGCCAAGAACATCGCGGGCGTCTACGCCGCCAACGACGGCATGGCCGGCGGCATCGCGACCGCCCTCAAGGGCGCCGGCATCAGCGGCATCCCGCTGACCGGTCAGGACGCCGAACTCGCGGGCATCCAGCGCATCATCGCGGGCACGCAGTCGAGCACGGTCTACAAGGCGTTCAAGCCCGAGGCCGACGCCGCCGCCGTCCTCGCGGTGAACCTGATCGAGGGCAAGAGCATCGACTCGCTCGCCACCACCTCGCTGACCAGCGGTTCCGGTGACAAGGTCCCGTCCCAGCTGCTGACCCCGGTCTCGGTCACCAAGGCGAACGTCAAGGACACGGTCATCGCCGACAAGCTGTACTCGGTCGACGAGATCTGCACCGCCGAGTTCGCCAAGGCCTGCAAGGCCGCCGGCATCCAGTAACACGGCAGGCCTCCCACCGGAGGCCGCCACGCGAACCTGTCCGGTGCCCGCCCCGTCCACAGACCCCGCTGACGGGGCGGGCATCGGACAGACATTCCGTTCATCATGTAAAGCTGTGCACTTTGCACAACACTCCGCGCCCCTCCAAGCGCGGCATCCCCGCCGGTCAGGCGGCGAAGGAGATGGTTCACGTGTCCGCTACGCCCGTGCTGGCGTTGCGCGGAGTCTCCAAGCGATTCGGTGCGGTCCAGGCACTCACCGATGTCGACCTGGAGGTCCACGCCGGTGAGGTCGTCGCGCTCGTCGGCGACAACGGCGCAGGTAAGTCGACCCTGGTCAAGACGATCGCGGGTGTCCACCCCATCGATGAAGGCGTCATCGAGTGGGAGGGCAAGCCGGTCAGCATCAACAGGCCGCACGACGCCCAGGGCTTCGGAATCGCGACGGTCTACCAGGACCTCGCGCTCTGCGACAACCTCGACGTCGTCGCCAACCTCTACCTCGGCCGCGAGATCAAGCGCGCCAGCGTGATCGACGAGGTCACCATGGAGGCGCGATCCAGGGAGCTGCTGAGCACCCTGTCGATCCGCATCCCCAGCGTCCGCATCCCGATCGCCAGCCTGTCGGGTGGTCAGCGGCAGGTCGTCGCGATCGCGCGCGCCCTGATCGGCGACCCCAAGCTGGTCATCCTCGACGAGCCCACCGCCGCCCTCGGCGTGGAGCAGACGGCCCAGGTGCTCGACCTGGTGGAGCGGCTGCGCCAGCGCGGCCTCGCCGTCATCCTCATCAGCCACAACATGGTGGACGTCAAGGCCGTCGCGGACAAGGTGGCGGTACTGCGGCTCGGACGCAACAACGGCGTGTTCGACGTCAAGAGCACGTCCCAGGAAGAAATCATCTCCGCGATCACGGGCGCCACGGACAACGCCGTGACCCGTCGTCAGGCGCGGCGCACGGAGGATGCAAAGTGAGCGACACGTCGAAGACCGTAAAGCAGGACGCGGTGGCAGCGGTCGAGGACGCGTCCTCGGCTGCGGTGCCCGTGGTCGACCCTCGCCTGCTCGTCCGTGAAGAGGGCTTCAAGGGCTACATCACGGAGTTCAAGCGCAAGGTCCGCGGCGGTGAGCTCGGCTCGCTGCCGGTCATCATCGGCCTGATCATCATCTGGACCGTCTTCCAGACCCAGTCCAGCAACTTCCTGACCGCCGGCAACCTGGCCAACATCGGCTTCTTCCTGGCGGCCACCGGCATGCTCGCCATCGGCCTGGTCTTCGTGCTGCTGCTCGGCGAGATCGACCTGTCGGTGGGTTCGGTCAGCGGTCTGGCGTCCTCGCTCTTCGCGATCCTGGCGACCACCCACGGGATGAACCCGTGGCTCGCCCTGATCCTGACGATCCTGACCGGCATCGTCATCGGTGCCCTGCACGGCTGGTTCTTCGCCAAGATCGGCGTCCCCGCGTTCGTCGTCACCCTCGCCGGCTTCCTCGGCTGGAACGGCCTGATGCTGCAGCTGCTCGGCGACAGCGGAAGCCTCTCCATCCAGGACACGGGCCCGCTGCACATCCTGGGCCAGCAGTCCTTCTTCCTCGACCAGGACATCCTCGGCGCCTACCTGCTGGCGGGCCTGGGCACGGTGGCCATGCTCGCCGGTTCGCTCATCGAGCAGCGCCGCCGTCGTGCCGCCGGCGTCCCCTTCCGGCCCACCAGCGAGATCGCGCTCCGTGTCGGTGCCCTCGCAGTGGTCTCCTTCGTCGTCGCCTACGTGCTGAACCAGGCGAGCGGTGTCCCCAACGCGCTGGTCATCTTCCTGGCGGCCCTGGTCATCACCGACTTCGTGCTCCGCCGCACCTCCTACGGACGCAAGATCTTCGCGGTCGGCGGCGGCATCGAGGCGGCCCGCCGGGCCGGCATCAACGTCGCCATGATCCGTATCTCCGTGTTCGCCATCTCCGGTGCGTTCGCGGCGATCGGCGGTCTGTTCTTCGCCGCCCAGACCTACACCGCCTCGCTCGGCGCGGGCGGCGGCAACTACCTGATGCTGGCCATCGCGGCCGCGGTCATCGGCGGCACCAGCCTCTTCGGCGGCCGGGGCACGGTCTGGTCGGCGCTGCTCGGCATGCTGGTCATCCAGTCCATCCAGACCGGCCTGGACCTGCTCAACATGAACACCGCGCTCCAGTACATGATCACCGCCGCGGTGCTGCTCGCCGCCGTGGTCATCGACTCGGTGTCCCGCAAGAGCCAGAAGGCCGCCGGCCGCGGCTGACGGCTCACACCGCGCACCAGTGGCGTGACGTGCCCGGCGCAGGGAAGATCATCCCAGCGCCGGGCACAGGTGTGTGCGGAGCTCGAAACGCGAACACATAGACTCGGGAAACCGGCAAGCGACAGCAAGGAGGCACGGGTGGCGCTGCTGACCCGCATCAAGGGACCGCGCGATCTCGACCGGCTCAGCCCGGAGCAGCTGGTCGAGCTGGCAGGAGAGATCCGTACCTTCCTGGTCGACGAGGTGTCCAAGACCGGCGGGCACCTGGGGCCGAACCTCGGCGTCGTCGAGCTGACCCTCGCGCTGCACCGCGTCTTCGACTCGCCGAAGGACAAGGTGCTCTGGGACACCGGCCACCAGAGCTACGTCCACAAGCTGCTCACCGGCCGTCAGGACTTCTCCAAGCTCAAGAGCAAGGGCGGCCTGTCCGGCTACCCCTCGCGCGCCGAGTCCGACCACGACGTCATCGAGAACAGCCACGCCTCCACGGTGCTCGGCTGGGCCGACGGCCTCGCCAAGGCCAACGAGCTGCTCGGCAAGCGGCACCACACCGTGGCCGTCATCGGTGACGGCGCCCTCACGGGCGGCATGGCCTGGGAGGCGCTCAACAACATCGCCGCCGCCAAGGACCGCCCGCTGGTCATCGTCGTCAACGACAACGAGCGCTCCTACGCGCCGACCATCGGCGGCCTCGCCAACCACCTCGCCACGCTGCGCACCACCGACGGCTACGAGCGCTTCCTGACCCGCACGAAGGAACTGCTGGAGCGCACCCCGCTCATCGGCCAGCCCCTGTACGAGACCCTGCACGGCGCGAAGAAGGGCTTCAAGGACTTCATCGCCCCGCAGGGCATGTTCGAGGACCTCGGCCTGAAGTACGTCGGCCCGATCGACGGCCACGACATGGAGGCCCTGGAGTCCGCCCTGCAGCGCGCCAAGCGCTTCGGCGGCCCGGTCATCGTCCACTGCCTCACGGAGAAGGGCCGCGGCTACACCCCCGCCCTGGAGGACGAGGCCGACCGCTTCCACGCCGTCGGCAAGATCCACCCCGACACCGGACTGCCGATCGCCGCCTCCGGCGCCGACTGGACCTCGGTCTTCGGCGAGGAGATGGTCAAGCTCGGCAGGGAGCGCAAGGACATCGTGGCCATCACCGCCGCGATGCTCCAGCCCGTGGGCCTGGACAAGTTCGCCAAGGCTTTCCCCGACCGCGTGTACGACGTCGGGATCGCCGAGCAGCACGCGGTGGTGTCCGCGGCCGGCCTGGCCACCGGCGGCCTGCACCCCGTCGTCGCCGTCTACGCGACCTTCCTCAACCGCGCCTTCGACCAGGTCCTGATGGACGTCGCGCTGCACAAGTGCGGGGTCACCTTCGTCCTGGACCGGGCCGGCATCACGGGCACCGACGGCGCCTCCCACAACGGCATGTGGGACATGTCGATCCTCCAGGTCGTGCCGGACCTGAGGATCGCCGCCCCCCGCGACGCCGACCAGGTGCGCGCCCAGCTGCGGGAGGCCGTCGAGGTCAAGAACGTCCCGACCGTCGTCCGCTACTCCAAGGGCGCGGTCGGCCCGGCGGTCAAGGCCGTCGGCAAGGTCGGCGGCATGGACGTGCTGCGCGAGGCCAAGCCGCAGGCCGAGGGCGACCGGCCCGACGTCCTGCTGGTGTCCGTCGGCGCGCTCGCCCCGATGTGCCTGGAGATCGCCGACCTGCTCGACGCGCAGGGCATCACCACCACCGTGGTCGACCCGCGCTGGGTCAAGCCCGTCGACGAGGCCCTGCCCGGCCTCGCGTCCCGCCACCGGGTCGTCGTCACCGTCGAGGACAACGGCCGCGCCGGCGGTGTCGGCTCGTCCATCGCCCAGGCGCTCCGCGACGCGAACGTCGACGTGCCGCTGCGCGACTTCGGCATTCCGCCGCAGTTCCTGGACCACGCGAGCCGCAAGGAGGTCATGTCCGAGATCGGCCTGACCGCCCCGGACATCGCGCGCCAGGTCACCGGCCTGGTCTCCCGCCTCGAAGGCCGCTACGCCGACGAGCCGGCCCCCCAGGTCGCGGGCGACTGACGTCCCTTCCGCCACCTCGCGCGACGGCACCGGGCCGGGCGACACCCTTATGGGTGATCGCCCGGCCCTTCTGTCGATGTGTAGGCGCGCCTGATCCGGTCACACGCATCCGCGGGTGCTGTGATGCAGGAACAACTGTGGAGGTGCGCCGGTGGACGTGGGCGGCAACGCTGCGAAGAGTCGGAGCGGGTTCTTCCGGACCAAATCGGTCGAGGACTCCCTGAGGGACACACAGGAACCCGAGCACGCGCTCAAGAAGTCCCTGTCGGCCCTCGACCTCACGGTATTCGGCGTCGGTGTGATCATCGGCACCGGAATCTTCGTTCTCACGGGCAAGGTCGCGAAGGAGAACGCGGGCCCCGCCGTCGCGCTGTCCTTCATCACCGCGGGGGTCGTCTGCGCGCTCGCCGCCCTGTGTTACGCGGAGTTCGCCTCCACCGTGCCGGTGGCCGGGTCTGCGTACACCTTCTCCTTCGCCACCCTCGGTGAACTGCCCGCCTGGATCATCGGCTGGGACCTCGTGCTGGAGCTGGCGCTGGGCTGCGCCGTGGTCGCCGTCGGCTGGTCCGGCTATCTGCGCTCGATCATGGACAACTGGGGCTGGCACATGCCGCAGGTCCTGTCCGGCGGGGAGCAGCCCGGGTTCCAGTTCGACCTGCTGGCCTTCCTGCTGGTCGTGGTGCTCACCGGCATCCTGGTCGCCGGGATGAAGCTCTCCGCCCGGGTCACCTCCGTGGTGGTCGCGATCAAGGTCGTCGTGGTCCTGATCGTGATCATCGTGGGCTCGTTCTTCGTCAAGGGCCACAACTACACCCCGTTCGTCCCGCCCGCCGTGACGTCCGAGGGGGCCGAGGCCGGGCTCAAGGCCCCGCTCATCCAGCTGATCTCGGGTTTCACACCGTCCCAGTTCGGCGTCATGGGCATCTTCACCGCGGCGGCCGTGGTCTTCTTCGCCTACATCGGCTTCGACATCGTCGCCACCGCCGCCGAGGAGACCAAGAACCCCCAGCGGGACGTGCCGCGCGGCATCCTCGGCTCGCTGCTCATCTGCACCGTGCTGTACGTCGCCGTCTCCATCGTCGTCACCGGCATGCAGAAGTACACCGCCCTGTCGGTGGACGCGCCGCTGGCCGACGCCTTCAAGTCGGTCGGGCACCCGTTCTGGGCCGGACTGATCGCCTTCGGCGCCGTGGTGGGCCTCACGACGGTCTGCATGATCCTGCTGCTCGGGCAGAGCCGGGTCTTCTTCGCGATGAGCCGCGACGGCCTGCTGCCGCGCTTCTTCTCCCGGGTGCACCCCACGCGGGGCACCCCCTACCGTTCCACGATCCTGCTCGGGGGCATCGTCGCGATCGTCGCGGGCTTCACGACCATCGAGGAACTGGCCGAGCTCGTGAACATCGGAACGCTCTTCGCGTTCGTCGTCGTCGCCATCGGCGTCGTGGTGCTCCGCCGCACCCGCCCGGACCTGCCACGCGCCTTCCGCACCCCGTTCGTGCCGTGGCTGCCCGCGCTGTCGGTGCTCGCCACGCTGTGGCTGATGCTCAACCTGCCCGCCGAGACCTGGCTGCGGTTCGCCGTCTGGATGGCCCTCGGCTTCCTCGTCTACTTCTTCTACGGCTACCGGCACAGCCGGATGCGCAAGCCGGTCCGGCAGGGTTGAGCTGACGGAGCGGGAGGGCGCCCGGTACGTTGGGCGCGTGCCGACCCGCCCCGAGAGCGCCCGCGTCGCCGCGCCCGCGCTTCCGGAGCCGCGGGCCGGAGCCACCCGGGCCCGGGAGCCTTCCCGGTTCACCCGTCTCTCCTGGCCGGTGCTCGTCCCGCTGCTGACGCTCGTGGCGGCCCTGGTCCATCTGCCGTCCTTCCTGCGCCCGGTGTGGAACCCGGACGAGGGCTACCTCGCGACGCAGGCCCGGATGCTCGCCTCCGGCGGAGTCCTCTACGACACCGTCGTCGACCGCAAGCCCCCGCTCCTGCCCTGGCTCTACGAGGGCGCGTTCGCGCTCTTCGGGGACGACTCGCTGTGGCCGCTGCGTGCCGCGGCCGTCGCCGCGCACGTGGTGACCGCGGCGCTGCTCGTCGCCCTGGGCCGGCGGCGCTGGGGCGACCGGTGGGGGGCCGCCGCCGGATTCGGCTATCTGCTGCTGTCCGTGGGGCTGGCGCCCGAGGACACCCAGGCGGCCAGCTTCGAGGTGTTCACCCTGCCGTGGACCGCCGCCGCCGTGCTCTGCGCCGACCGCGGGCGCTGGGGGGCGGCCGGGGTGGCCGTGGCCGGGGCGGCGCTGACCAAGCAGACCGGCGCGATGGCGCTGGTCCCGGTGGTCTGGATGCTGTGGCAGGCCCGGCGCGGGAGCCGGGCGCCGACGGCGGGCGCGTGGGCGCGGCTGTCGGCGGGGTGCGCGCTGCCCGTCACGGCCGTGGCCCTGGCGACGGGCGTGGAACGCTTCGTCTTCTGGACGGTCACCGGATCCGGCGCCTACATGTCCCCGGAGGGCGCGTGGCTGCTCGGCGCCGGGCGGGGGCTCGGCAACGCCGCGATCCTCACGGCGGCGGGCGCGGGCCTGGTGCTGCCGGCCGTCCGGCTCGCGGCGCGGCGCAGGCCCTTCGCCGGGACCGAGCTGTGGATCTGGCTCGGCGCGGCCGCCGTCGCCGTCGTGGCGGGCTACCAGTTCTACGGCCACTACTACCTGCAGCTGCTGCCCCCGCTCACCCTCGTCGGGGTGGCCGCGCTGCGCCGGCTGCCCGGGCGGGGGCCGGCCAGGAGGGCCGCGGCCGTCTGGACGGTACTGGCGGCGTCTGTCTTCACCGGCTGGGGCCTGGCGGCCCCGCGTACCGAACTCGATCACGCCCACGCCGTCGCCGCGGCGATCCGCGCGCACACCGGCGAGGACGAGACCGTCCTCGTGTGGGGCATGCACCCCGAGCAGTACTGGCTCGCCGGACGCGCGCCGGCCGGCCGCTTCCTCACCGCGGGCTTCCTCACCAACTTCAGCGGCGGCCGCGGCGGCGCCCGGGTCGGCGAGACGTACGCCGTACCGGGCGCCTGGGCCGCCTTCCGTCGCGAGTTCTCCGCGGCGCCCCCGGCCGTGGTGGTCGACGACTCCCGAGGCGCCCCCTACGGTCCGGCGCACATCCCCGGACTGCGCCGCCTGCTCGCCGAGGGCGGGTACGAGCGCGTCGCCGCCGTCGACGGCGCGGTGTTCTACGCGCGGCCGCCGGACCGGTAGTCACGCACGGACCGACCGCGGCCCCGCGACGACCGCGCCGTGGGCGGTCACCCGGCGGCGCAGCTCGCGGTCGGCCGTGACGACGAGGCAGTGCCGCTCCGGCGGGCGGTCCGCGGCGAGTGCGGCGATCAGGTCGTCACCGCTGCCGGGCGCCGCCTCGACCCGTACTCCCGGTACGGCCGCCACCTTCCGGGCCGCGCCCTCCACGACGAGCACGATGTCCAGCGGCGGCAGCCGGGCCCACTCCGGCACGTCCGCCCGTTCCGGGAGCCCGGTGCCCGCCAGCGCGGCGAGGCCGTCCCGCAGACGTTCCGTCGCCCCGTGCCGGTCCCGCCACCAGCCGTCCGGGACGGATCCCACGGTGTTGGCGGCGTCGACGACCACCAGGGGTGCTGTCTCGGCGTTCACCGGCCCACTCTGTCACAACGGGCCCGGAGCGGGACGCCCTTGCGGAGCCCTGCCCGTTGCTCCCGGCCCGCGGTTCGCGGGAGGCGTCTCGGGCATGAGAGGGGCCCGAGGACGGGTATGCCCAGAAGGCCCGGCCCGGGAAGCCCTTCGGGCCCGCTCCCCGTCGCGCGAGCCCGGACCCTCCCCGGGGCCGCGTTCGTAGGCGGTGGTAGAAAGTCCCGGTGAAGCAGACGAAGTCCAAGCGCTGGCGGTCCTACGCCGGGACGGTGATCGTCCTGGGCGTGGTGTTCGGGGGCTCCGCCGTCCTCGGGGCGCATGTGCGCAGTGAGAAGCAGCACGAGGTCAAGGCTCCGGTCGGCGCCTCGGGCGAGGAGCAGCTGGCGGTGCCGGTCAGGCCGACGAAGCTGCCGGTGACGCTGACCGTGTACGAGGACCTGCGCAGCCCGGAGTCGAAGGCCTTCGCCGCCGAGTACGCGGACACCCTGGCGAAGCTGGTCGCCACCGGCCAGGTGGAGATCGACTACCGCCTGGTGACGCCGACCGACACCGCGGACGGCGGCAGCGGCTCCCTGGCGGCGGCCAACGCGGCCGCGTGCGCCCAGGACGTGGGCCGCTTCCAGGAGTACGTCGCGCAGGTGTGGGACGCCCAGCCCGCCGACGTCCAGGACGACCCGTTCACCGGCGACACGTTCCTGAAGGACCTGGCGAAGAAGGCCGGCGGCGTGGACGAGACGCACTTCGTCCCGTGCGTCCAGGGCGGGGACCACGACGGGTGGGTGCGGCGCTCCCAGGAGGAGTTCGCCGCGGCCGGGTTCACCTCCGCGCCGGTCGTGCAGGTGAACGGCGAGACCGTCACCGATCCCACGGGCGGCGCCTCGGAGCTCACCCCCGCCCGATTGACGCAGCTGGTCGACAAGGCCGTTGCCGAGGTCGTGGACAGCACCACCGCGACAGGCTGACCACACCACCCGCTGTCATTCCATCAGATTTATATGGAAATCGGGTAATAAGGGCATGTGGCACTCGATCGCGAGGAGTGGTGGTGCACATGTCCACACCGTTGTTCGACGAGGTCGGGCCGCAGCCGGGCTGCGTCTGTGAGGACTGCGCACGGCGGCGGCTGATCCTGGCGGCGACCCGTGCGACGCCCCGGTGCGCCCCACCGGTCACCGCCCCCGCCGCGCTGGTCGTCCTGGTCGCGGCCGGCGCGACCGCCATGGCGCCTGCCGCCGTGGCGGCCCCCGCGGAGGACGCCGGGCAGGCCGCGGCCGCCGCCCGCACCGAGCAGGCGCAACCCGACCGGATCGGCGCCGTGGCCCCGCTCCGGCTGACCCGCGATCAGATCCTGGAGCGGGCCAGGCGCTGGATCGACGCCAAGGTCCCGTACGACATGCGCCGCCGCTGGCGGGACGGCTACCGGCAGGACTGCTCCGGATTCGTCTCCATGGCCTGGGGCCTGGGCAGCAGCCAGTGGACCGGCACCCTGCCCCGCTTCGCGGAACGGATCAGCCGCGACGAGCTCGAACCCGGCGACATCCTGCTCTTCCACAACCCCCGCGACCCCGTCGAGGGCTCCCACGTCACGATCTTCGGGGGCTGGGCGAACGCCGCGCACAGCCGCTACGTGGCCTACGAGCAGACCCGGCCGCGCCCCCGGGTGCGCTCCACGCCGTACGCCTACTGGGACCACTCCAAGCGCTACGTGCCCTACCGGTACAAGTACCTCAGCGGCGAGGGCTACGACGACTTCTACGACGACCTGTACGGGGACATCGACCTCGGCGACCTGGGCTACCCGGGCAGCTGGTCCTTCGGCCCCGGAGCCTCCAACGGCTATGTGACGAAGCTCGGGCGGATGCTGCGGCAGCGCGGCGGGGGCGCGTACTACCACGACGGCCCGGGGCCCCGCTGGAGCGACGCCGACCGCGAGGCCACCCGTGCCTTCCAGCGCGCCCAGGGCTGGAAGGGCGATCAGGCCGACGGCTTCCCCGGCCCCCTGACGTGGCGTTACCTCACCCGGGGGGCCGGATCGAACATCGACGGCGGCCGCCCGGCAGCGGCGCCCCCGGTCCGCCCGTCCCGCCTGGCCCCGCCGGCCTACCCGGGCATCGGGGGCTTCAGGCCCGGCCAGTCGGGCCCGCACGTGTTCGCGCTGGGACGGCGGCTGGCCGCCAAGGGCTTCGGCCGGTTCTACGCGCAGGGCCCCGGCCCCCGCTGGGGCGAGGCCGACCGGCGCGCGGTGGAGGCCTTCCAGCGGGCCCAGGGCTGGTCCGGAAACCAGGCAGACGGCTATCCCGGCCCCGAGACATGGAGGCGGCTCTTCTCATGACGATCACCCCCCAGGGGAGCCCTGCCGGGTTCCCCGTGCCCGCTCAGGCCCCCGCGAAGGACACGGTCCCCGGCCCGCCCGTCGTGTCACCACTGTCGGACATCACCGAACGTCCGGGGCGTTGCCTGCCCGGCGGCGTCGCCGTGCTCACGGCCCTGGCGGCGGCCTGCGGCACGGCCGCGCTCCTGCTGGGCCCCGCCGGGACGTCCCCCGCCGTCCTCGGCGGCGCCGCGGCCGTCCTCGCCGCGGTGACCGCCCTGACCGCGCTCGGCCTCGCCCGGGGCCGCCCCGGCTCCGTCTGGCTGCTCACCCGGCACGGCGCCTACCGCGGCACCGTCCGCCGCACCGGGCTGCTGTGGATCAGCCCGCTGCTCGTCCGCCGCCGCGTCGACACCAGCCTCCGCCACTGGCGCAGCAGCCCCATCGAGGCCACCGATGCCGACGGCACTCCGCTGCAGGTCACGGTCCTGATGGTGTGGCGGGTCCGCGACACCGCGCGGGCCGCCTTCGCCGTCCACGACCACGTCCGCTACCTGCGCGCACTGGTGGAGGCCGCGGTCGCCCGCTGCGTGTCCCGGCTGCCCGCCGACGACTTCCGGGGCCCCGGCCCCACGCTCCGCGACACCGACCGCCTCACGGACGACCTCACCCGGATGCTCGTCCAGGACCTGAAGCCCGCCGGCATCGAGGTGTTCTCCGTTCAGCCCGTCCGCATCGACTACGCACCCGCCGTGGCCTCCACGCTGCGCCGCGCCCAACTGGCCGCCCTGGACGACCGGCACCGCCGCGCCGCCCTCGACGCCGCGCTCACGGCCGTCGGGGAGACCGTGCGGGGCCTGACCGAACGCGGCCTGGTCGACCTCGACGACTACGAACGCAAGGCCCTCGTAAGGGATCTGACGGTCGCCTACTGCACGGCCCACGTCCCCGAGGCCGGGGCACAGACCGCCTGAGGCGCAGAAGGCGAAGGGGCCCCCGCCGAACGGCGGGGGCCCCTTCGCGTCGCGATACGCGTTACGCCGGGACGGAGGCCACACCCGGGGCCAGGAACGGCTTGCCGTTCACCCGCACCGAGACGCCCTCACGGTCCAGGTACGGCGTGATGCCGCCCAGGTGGAAGGGCCAGCCGGCACCGGTGATCAGGCACAGGTCGATGTCCTGCGCCTCGGCGACGACACCCTCGTCCAGCATGATGCCGATCTCCTGCGCGACCGCGTCCAGGACGCGGTCGCGCACCCGCTCCTCCGTCAGGACGCTGTCGCCCTGCACCAGGAGCGCGGCGACCTCGGGGTCCAGCTCCGGCTTGAAGCCGTTCTCGGCGGAGTAGACGTAGAAGCCGCGCTTGCCCGCCTTGACGACGGCCGCGAGGTTGGGGGAGACCGTGAAGCGGTCCGGGAAGGCGCGGTTGAGCGTCTCGGAGACGTGCAGACCGATCGCCGGGCCGACCAGCTCCAGCAGCACCAGCGGGGACATCGGCAGGCCGAGCGGCTCGATGGCCTTCTCCGCCGTCGCGACCGGGGTGCCCTCGTCGATGACGTTCTGGATCTCGCCCATGAAGCGGGTCAGGATGCGGTTCACCACGAACGCCGGGGCGTCCTTGGTCAGCACCGCGGTCTTCTTCAGCTTCTTCGCCACGCCGAACGCGGTGGCCAGCGACGCGTCGTCGGTCTGCTCGCCGCGCACGATCTCCAGCAGCGGCAGCACCGCGACCGGGTTGAAGAAGTGGAAGCCGACGACCCGCTCAGGGTGCTCCAGCTTGGAGGCCATCTCGCTCACCGACAGCGAGGAGGTGTTGGTGGCCAGGATCGTCTCCGGCTTCACCACCGCCTCGACCTCGGCGAAGACCTGCTGCTTGACGCCGATCTCCTCGAAGACCGCCTCGATGACGAAGTCCGCGTCGCCGAAGGCGGCGGCCTTGTCGAGGGAGCCGGAGACCAGGGCCTTGAGGCGGTTCGCCTTGTCCTGGTTGACGCGGCCCTTGAGCAGCAGCTTGTCGATCTCGCCGTGGACGTAGCCGACGCCCTTGTCCACGCGCTCCTGGTCGATGTCGGTGAGGACCACCGGCACCTCCAGGCGGCGCGCGAAGAGCAGCGCCAGCTGCGAGGCCATCAGACCGGCGCCGACGACGCCGACCTTGGTGACCGGGCGGGCCAGGTTCTTGTCCGGGGCACCGGCCGGGCGCTTGCCGCGCTTCTGCACCAGGTTGAAGGCGTAGATGCCGGAACGCAGCTCGCCGCCCATGATGAGGTCCGCCAGGGCCTCGTCCTCGGCGTCGAAACCGGCGGACAGGTCACCGTCCTTGGCGGCGGCGATGATGTCCAGGGCGCGGTACGCGGCCGGGGCTGCGCCGTGCACCTTGGAGTCGGCGAAGGCACGGCCCTTGGCGACGGCCTCGTCCCACGCCGCGCCGCGGTCCACCTCGGGGCGGACGATCTGGATCTCGCCCTTGAGCACGGCGGCGGTCCAGGAGAGCGACTGCTCCAGGAAGTCCGCGCCGTCGAACAGCGCGTCGGCGATGCCCAGGTCGTAGACCTGACCGCCCTTGAGCTGCTTGTTCTGGTTGAGCGAGTTCTCGATGATGACGCTCACCGCGCGCTCGGCGCCGATGAGGTTCGGCAGCAGCGCGCAGCCGCCCCAGCCCGGGACCAGGCCCAGGAAGACCTCGGGGAGGGAGAACGCCGGGATGGCCGAGGACACGGTGCGGTAGGAGCAGTGCAGGCCGACCTCGACGCCGCCGCCCATGGCCGCGCCGTTGTAGTACGCGAACGTCGGCACCGCGAGACCCTGCAGACGGCGGAAGACGTCGTGGCCGCCCTTGCCGATGGCCAGCGCGTCCTCACGGCGCTTCAGCAGCTCGACGCCCTTGAGGTCGGCGCCGACCGCGAAGATGAACGGCTTGCCGGTGAGGCCGACACCGACGATCTCGCCGTCCGCGGCCTCCTTCTCGACCTGGTCCAGCGCCGCGCTCAGGTTCGCCAGCGACTGCGGGCCGAAGGTGGTCGGCTTGGTGTGGTCCAGGCCGTTGTCCAGGGTGACGAGCGCGAAGCGCCCGGCACCCAGGGGGAGGTCGAGGTGGCGCACGTGCGCCTGCGTCACGACCTCGTCCGGGAACAGCTCGGCCGCTCCCTTGAGGAGCTCGGCGGTGGTGGTCACTTGCTGCCTCCGTCGAAGTGCGGGTTCTCCCAGATCACGGTGCCGCCCATGCCGAAGCCGACGCACATGGTGGTCAGGCCGTAGCGGACGTGCGGCTGCTCCTCGAACTGGCGGGCCAGCTGCGTCATCAGACGGACGCCGGAGGAGGCGAGGGGGTGGCCGAACGCGATGGCGCCGCCGTACTGGTTGACGCGCGCGTCGTCGTCGGCGATGCCGTAGTGGTCGAGGAACGACAGCACCTGGACGGCGAATGCCTCGTTGACCTCGAACAGGCCGATGTCGGAGATGGACAGGCCCGCCTTGGCGAGCGCCTTCTCCGTCGCCGGGATGGGGCCTACGCCCATCACCTCGGGCTCGACGCCCACGAAGGCGTAGGAGACCAGGCGCATCTTCACCGGGAGCTCCAGCTCCCGGGCGACGTCCTCGGCGGCGATCAGGGAGGCCGTGGCGCCGTCGTTGAGCCCCGCCGAGTTGCCCGCGGTCACGTTGCCGTGGGCGCGGAACGGGGTCTTGAGGCCCGCCAGGTTCTCCAGCGTGGTGCCCGGGCGCATCGGCTCGTCGGCCGTGGCCAGGCCCCAGCCGGTCTCGCCGCCCTCGGGGGAGGTGCGGCGCACCGAGATCGGCACCAGGTCCGGCTGGATCCTGCCGTTCGCGTACGCCTTCGCGGCCTTCTCCTGGCTGCGCACCGCGTACTCGTCGGCGCGCTGCCTGGTCAGGTGCGGGAAGCGGTCGTGCAGGTTCTCCGCCGTCATGCCCATGAACAGCGCGGACTCGTCGACCAGCTTCTCCGACACGAAGCGCGGGTTGGGGTCCACGCCCTCGCCCATCGGGTGCCGGCCCATGTGCTCCACGCCGCCCGCGACCGCCACGTCGTACGCCCCGAAGGCGACGCCGCCGGCGACGCTGGTGACCGCGGTCATCGCGCCCGCGCACATGCGGTCGATGGAGAAACCGGGCACCGACTTGGGTAGCCCCGCCAGGATCGCGGCCGTACGGCCCAGGGTCAGGCCCTGGTCGCCGATCTGGGTCGTCGCGGCGATGGCGACCTCGTCGATGCGCTCCGGGGAGAGCGCGGGGTTGCGCCGCAGCAGCTCCCGGATGGACTTGATGACCAGGTCGTCGGCACGGGTCTCGTGGTAGATGCCCTTCGGGCCCGCCTTGCCGAACGGGGTGCGGACGCCGTCGACGAAGACGACGTCCCTAGCGGTACGAGGCACGTTGGCTCTCCTCAAGGTGCGGGTTCGCTTGCCGCGGGCAGAAGACGGCGGCTCCGCGGACCATGCTACTCGCGGGTAACCGATGTGCACAGTGCGGGTGGGCGGGGTCACACGTTCGGCTGCGCCGGGCCGGCGGTTGTCGTTGCGCGCGGGTCCGTTGTGGTTGCTGTTGGGGTTTTTCCCCCACCCTCCCGCCCTCCCCCAGCCTTCGGCCGGGGGTGCCCCCATCCGGCGCGGTCGGTGCGGGCCGCGCACCGTGTGCCTGGGGTCGGTGCCGCGCCGGCGCACGTCCTCAACGCTCGCGGTTTACCCCCACATCATTCGGCACCGGGTCCGCCGCTCGTCTCCCCCAGCCTTCGGCCGGGGGGACCCCCATGGGCGCACCCCGCCACACCCCCTCCGG
>NZ_JBEZXR010000046.1:0-72678 GCF_040638135.1 Streptomyces sp. NPDC026673
CCGCCTCCCATAGCCTCCACGGTTTAACCCTCCCGCGCCGGGGGGGCGCCCCGCGACCGCACCCCGCGGCGCCGCGCGGCCGCGGGCGATCGGGGGGTCCGGTCAGCCGCCGAAGGAGTCCTCGAAGGTGTCGACGCCGCCGTGCAGGGCCTTCATCAGCCGGTCGCGGTCCGCCTCGTCGACGTGGACGGGGGCCGGCGCGGTCGGGTGGGTGAGGTGACGGAAGCCGGTACGCCTCTCCAGCCGTCCGGAGAGCCGGACGGGCAGCCCGACCAGATGCGCCTGGGCGGCGATGCGGTACCCCTCCTCCGGCAGGCGGACGCGCACATGGCGCACGTCGGCGCCGGCCAGGACGCGCAGCCGGATGGTGCCGCCCCCGGAGGGGCGCGGCCGGCGCAGGCGCGTGACGGTGCCGGTGACACGTACGTCGACGGAGGGCTCCTCCCGCACGAAACGCTCGCTGGCGGCCTCCAGGGCCGGAAGGTCGCCGGGGGAGAACTCGACCGGCTCGGGCACGGCGGCGAACCCCCCGGGGGCCCCGGCCGCCGGAGCCCAGGCGAGGGCGATGACCACGCCCTCGGTGCCGCGCACCATCCGGATCAGGGACTCGGCCAGCTCATGGCAGACGCCGAGGCCCACGGCCGCGTCGAAGGCGTCCATGCCGCCGGTGGTCCGCTGGTAGTCCACGGCATCACGGGTGGCCTGCAGCGCCCGCAGCAGCGTGGTCACCGCACGCCGGCCCTCGGGGACCGGCACATACGCGGTGAGCTGGTGCCCGACCGGTGCGGGACCGACCAGCACCCGCTCGAGGAAGGCGTCGGCGTGTCCCGTGTGGCGCGCGCCGAAGTAGCCGAACCGGTCCCGTTCGGCGCGGGCGGCGGACATGAGCATGGCACGGGCGGCGGCGCGCAGCTGCTCCGCCGCCGTCCACGGCACCGCCTCGCCGGCGACCGGCGGCAGTTCGCGGTGCCAGCGGATCTCGT
The DNA here is from genome assembly GCF_040638135.1 of Streptomyces sp. NPDC026673. Taxonomy (NCBI): domain Bacteria; kingdom Bacillati; phylum Actinomycetota; class Actinomycetes; order Kitasatosporales; family Streptomycetaceae; genus Streptomyces; species Streptomyces sp. NPDC026673. Next base: position 984 of record NZ_JBEZXR010000046.1, read on the forward strand.
CACCGGGGACGGCGAGCGCGGTGAGCACCTCGCGCGCCGAGGGCACGCCGCATCGGGCGAGGGCGTCGAGCGCCTCGCCCAGCAGCTCGCAGTGGTCGGCGTAGCGGGCGCCCGTCGTGCGCCGCTCGGGCACCAGGAGGCTGATCCGGGAGGCGGACTCCGGTTGTCCCGGGGGCGTCCAGCGCGTGTAGCGGCCCGGGGCGCCACCGCGCAGCCGCCAGCCGTGCCGGGCGAGCAGCGCGACGAGGACGCCGGGGTCGACGCGCTCGGGGTCGGGCGGGACGAGTGCGTCGTCGGCCGTCCGGCTCATCAGGGCCTCCCTCCCGCCCCGACCCGCGTCATGATCTCGCACAGGGCCCGGTCGTCGAAGATCCGCGCGGTGGGTATCCGCACGGTCGTCTTGCGCCTGCCGGTCACGGCGTGGCCGGCGAGGTTCGTCCAGTAGCAGCAGTGCCGCAGCTCCAGCCGGTCGTGACCGGCGCGCAGCCACTCCTCCTGGGTGCGGGGCACGAGCATCACGACGAGGATCTTGTGCACCGAGACCGGGGTCCGGGCCAGCTTCACCAGGTGCTCGTTCTCGAGCGTGAAGGCGAAGGTGGGACCGGGGGGCCGCGGGGCGACCTGGTAGGTGCACTTCAACTGCACCTTGATCGTGACCTCGTCGTCGACGTCGTGGCCGTGCGAACTGTGGCTTATGTGCCAATCGATGCCGTTGTCCGGGAAGGGCTGCGCGAGCGAGCAGCCGGCGGCCGCCGCCACCGCGTGCAGATATCCCACTTGGAGGGTTTCCATGCAGCTGGTGGTGGCGAGTCCGCCGCGCAGCGGTGCGTTCAGCTCCGACAGCAGCCCACCCGGACCGGGCTGCTCGAGCGCCATCGCTCTCCGTGCCTTTCCGGGCGCGGGAATCCTGGCGATCCCCGTTGCCATCTTCATCCCCACCAGCGACAAGTCGCAAACCGTTGCGGTTCGGTGACGTGCGGTCACGGGTACGTACTGTAAGGGCGGCCCGCCGGCCTCCCGCATCCTGCGATCCGCACGGGAGGTGCGCCATGCCGCACTGGTACGACGGCCCGCTGGCCGCCTTCGACACGGAGACCACGGGGGTCGACGTGGAGCACGACCGGGTCGTCTCCGCCGCGTTGGTGGTCGAGGACGCCCCGGGCATACCGCCGAGGACGATCCGCTGGCTGGTGGACCCCGGGGTCCCGGTGCCCGAAGGGGCCCGCGCGGTGCATGGACTGGACGACGCCTATCTGCAGGCCAACGGCCGCCGGCCCGGGCCGGTGATGGAGGAGCTCGCGCGGGCCCTGGGCGACCAGGCGGCGGCCGGGGTGCCGCTGGTCGTGATGAACGCGCCCTTCGATCTGACCCTGCTGGACCGGGAGTTGAAGCGGCACCGGGGGATGGCGCTCGACGCGTATCTGGTGCGCGGGCCGCTGCGCGTGCTCGACCCCCGGGTCCTGGACAAGCACCTCGACCGCTACCGCAAGGGCCGCCGTACCCTCACCGACCTGTGCGCCCACTACGGCGTGGTGCTGACCGACGCCCACGACGCCGCGGCCGACGCCCTCGCCGCGCTCGCGCTCGTGCGGGTGCTGGGCCACCGCTTCTCCGGGCGGATCGGCGGGGTGCCGCCCGCCGAACTGCACGCCCGGCAGGCGGTCTGGCACGCCGGCCAGGCACGCGGCCTGCAGGCGTGGTTCGCCCGCAGCGGCACGGAGGAACACGTCGACCCGGCCTGGCCGCTGCGGCCGTCGCCGCCGCTGCGGACGCGGGAGGAGCCGGCGGCCTAGCGAAACGACGGAGGGCCGGTCCTGATGGACCGGCCCTCCGTGACAAGTGGGCGATACTGGGATCGAACCAGTGACCCCTTCGGTGTGAACGAAGTGCTCTCCCGCTGAGCTAATCGCCCGGGAACGACCTGAACAATACAGGGCGCGGGCGGCTGCGTTCAAACGGCTTCCCGGCCGGGCGCCCCGTCCGCGCCCAGACGGGCGTTCATACCGCGCCGGCCCTGCCGCATCATCAGGGCGTGGTTGGCCCGGAACAGCGGCCGGCAGGGGACGGCCAGCCGCCGCATCAGCGGCTTGTTGACGATCACGTCCTCCTCGAAGAGCAGCCGGGTGCCGGCGCCCGCGCCGTCCGCGCCGACGGTCCACCGCACCCACCCCTCCAGGTCGCCGTACATCGCCGCCTCCAGCACCCGCGCCCGCGGGTCGCGGCGCGTCTGGTGCGCGGTCACGAACAGGTCGTACGGCAGCAGCGAGCGGAAGCGCAGGGTGCCGGTGGTCTCACCGGTCCTCCGCACCTCGCGGACCTGCGGCCACCAGAACGGATACTCGTCCGGGCGCTCCAGGAGGTCGTAGACGGCCTCGGGCGGGGCGGTGATCCGCCAGAGACTGCGGAAGCGGTAGCGGCTCCAGTCCATGGGCCCAGTGTGCGTACTCAGCGCGGAACTGAGTACCAGCGCGCATGACCGCGAACGTGGCCCGCGCCACACTCCGAGGCATGACGACGACGCCCCCGCCGCACGACCGCTGCCCCGCGTGCGGCGGCTACCTGCCCGCCACGGCGCCGCCCGCGTGCCCGCGTTGCGGGCTGCCCCTGGTCGGGCCGGTCGCCGAGGAGTTGCGCGAGACCGATCGCGCGCTCCTGCGGCTCGACGCAGAGCGCGGCCGCCTCATCGCCCGGCGCGGGCAGTTGCTGGCCCAGTTGCGGCCGCCGTACCCGCCGGCGCCGTGGGGTCCACGGCCGGGCGCGCCGTGGGGTGCCCCGCCGCGCCGCGAGACCTCGCCGCGCGCGGTGCAGAACCTGCTGCTCGCCCTCGGCGGCGTGCTGCTCGCCGTCGCCGCGATCGCGTTCACGGTCATCAGCTGGGGCCACCTCGGCATCGGCGGCCGCGCCGCCGTCCTGGGCGCGCTGACGCTCGCGGCGACGGGTGTCCCCGCGCTGCTGCTGCGCCGCTCGCTGACCGCGACGGCCGAGGTGGTCGCCTGCCTCGGGCTGGTCCTGCTGCTGCTCGACGCCTACGCGCTCCGCCAGGTCGCGCTCGGCGGCACCGACGGGCTGCGCTACGCGGCGGCGTCCCTGGCCGTCGTCGCCGCTGTCTGGGCCGGGTACGGGAAGGTGCTCGGGCGGCTCGTGCTGCCGGTGCCGCTCGCCGCGGTCATCGCGCAACTCCCCCTGGCTCTGTGGGCGTCGGCCGCGGAGTCGGCGTACGGACTCGCGTCCGCCCTCCTCGTCACGGCCGCGGTGGACGCGGCACTCGCCCTCCTCACCGGCGGACGCGGCACGCGGATCACGGCCGCGATCGCCGGCACGCTCATGGGGGCGGCCGGGCTGCTCACCGCGGGCGGGCTCTCCGTCTCGGCCGGCGACGGCGGGGCGGCACTGCGGGCCGGTGCGTTGCTGCTGGGCGCCGGTGTGGTGGCCGTCGCCGTCGCGCTGCGGCCCGCGGTGCCGGCCGCCGTGGCCGGGACCCTGTCCGGGGTCGCGGCGGTCGCGGTGGCGGGCGCGGCGGGCGGGGTCGTCCGGGTCGGTGTGCCGGGCGACTGGATCGTGCCCGGGTACCTGGTGTGCGCGACGGCCGTCCTGGCCGCCGCGGTCCTCGTGGTCCCGGCGCGCCCGGTGGCCGCCGGCCTCGCGGCCGGGGCCGGCACCGTGCACGCCCTCGCGCTGCTGTGGGCGCTGCCCTCACTGACGGTCGGCGTGCTCACGCCCGGCGGGTGGGAGGGCCCCGACAGCGCGGTCGCGGCGGCGGGGCTGCTCGCCGCGGTACTGGGTGCGGCCGCGTGGCGGTATCGCGGCTCCCCGTACGGCCCGGTCGCCGCTTCCGGGGCCGTGGTGCTCGGTGCGGTCGCGGTGTGCGTGCCGGTGGCGCTGCCGGGTCCGCTGCCTGGTCCGCTGCCGGTGCGGCTGGTCGTCGTGGCGGCTCTGCTCGCGCTGTCGGTCAGGGCGCTGGCCTGGACCACCCTGGTCACCGCGGGCGGGCTCGCCGCGACGGCGGTCGTCTGGGCGTATCCCGAGCGTGCGACGACCCTGACCGTCCTCGCCGTACTCCTGGCCTGCTTCGGCGCGCTGTTCGCCGTGGCGTCCCGGACCCGCGCGGTGAGCGCCGCCGCGGTGGTCGCCTGCGCGGCGGGCCTCGCCTGGACCGGACTGCCCGCGCACGCGGCGGCGTTCACCCTCCTCGCGATCGCCGCGGCCGCCCAGGCCGCCGCCCTGCGCGACACGGGGCGCCTCTTCGAGCATCCCGGCCACGCCGCCGCCCTCGTCGGGGTCTGCCTCGTCGCCGACGACCCCGCGCTGCTGGCCCTGGCACTGGCCACGGCGGGCGTCCTCGCGGCGGGCGTCGCCGTGGTGCGGGCCGACCGGCGGTGGATGGCGTACGTCGCCACCTGCCTGACGATCGCGGCGAGTTGGGTCCGGCTCGCGGCGTCCGACGTCGACGTCCCGGAGGCGTACACGCTCCCCGTCACGGCCGCCGCCCTGGCCATCGGGGCCCTGCGGCGGCGCCGCGACCCCTCGTCGTCCTCCTGGGTCGCCTACGCGCCCGGGCTCTGCGCGACCCTCCTCCCGAGCCTCGCCGCGGCCTGGAGCGACCCGGGGTGGATCCGGCCCCTGTCCCTCGGCGCGGCCGCGCTCGCCGTGCTGCTGCTCGGGGCCCGCCACCGGTTGGCGGCGCCGCTTGTGCTGGGGGCGGGGGTGCTCGCGCTCGACGCGCTCCACGAGTTGGCCCCCTATATCGCCCAGGCCCTGGGCGCGGTCCCGCGGTGGGTGCCGCTCGCTCTGGCGGGCGTGCTTCTGCTGGGGGTCGGGGCGACGTATGAGCGTCGCTTGCGCGACGTCCGGCGTGTGCGGGAGGCGCTGGGGCGCCTGCGGTGAGGTGTGGCGGGGGGGGGCGTTGTGTGCGGCCCGGTGGTTGTGTGCGGGTTCGTTGCGCCTGCGGCGGGCTGTCCCCCACCCTCCCGCCCGAGCACCCGGCGCGGTCAGGTACCGCGCCGCTGCGTGTGGGGGTGGGCCGGGTGCGGGGCCTCCGGGGCTGGGCATTCTGGACGCATATTTACGTGCATGGCGGGCACCTGCTCTTGTCGTCCCGGGTGCCGCACACAAATACGCCCAGTGTCCAGAACGCCCACCCCTCCGACCCCGCCCCCTCCCTCTCGTAGCGCGCCTGATCCCCGGAGGGGGTAAGGGGGCGGTCCGGGGGCACCGCGCATGCTTCCTGAACCCCACCGGGGCAGGCGCCCCACGGGGCACCGCCCAGCAGTAGCTGGGGAAGGGCGGGGTGAGGAAGCGGTTCGGGGTCGCCGCGAGTGCCTTGCTGACCCCCCACCGGGCCGACAGGCACCCCGACCGGCAGGGGGTGTGGCGGGGTGCTCCCCTCGGCCGGAGGGAGCGCGGGGACCGCGCGCCTCAGGCGCCACACACCGGCACGGCGGACCATGCTCCAATAGGCGCGCAGATGCCGCAGCCGTCGATAGGTGCCGCCTCGTCCAATTCCCTGGGAGTTGCGCATGAATTGCGCCATCGGGGAAACGGAGAAAGCGTTCGCGGCGCGGTATTTCCCCAACCGCAGCGGGATATAAGTGTTGATCAGGTCGAGATCTTCGCCGCAAAGAGCAGAGAACCGACACCCAGGACGAGCGAGTTGACGAAGAAGGCGATGCCGGATGCCGGGCCGGCGAGGGGCCGTGCACGGTGGAGGTCATCGGGCGTCCACCCCTTCCCCGCGGCCAGCAAGCCGACGCCTGGCATCGGCAGCGGGCAGTGCGGGTCGCCGACCCGCACTGGGCGCATCGCCGGGCACACGCCGAGGGCCCGGAAGCCTTGATCGGCTTCCGGGCCCTCGGTCCGGGTGGGCGATACTGGGATCGAACCAGTGACCCCTTCGGTGTGAACGAAGTGCTCTCCCGCTGAGCTAATCGCCCCGGTGCGGGGACAACATTACCGCATGTCAGCGGGTGCCCCGACCACCACGGACGGCGCACCCTCAGTGCAGGTCGGCCTTCCACGGCATCACGAAGCCGAACCGCCACAGGTAGTAGCCCATCAGGACGCCGATGATCACCAGCCCGATGACGGTCAGCGTCAGATTCCGCCGACGCACCTTCGGATCGAGTGCTTTCTGTGCCGCCTCGGTCACCTTCCGCTTGGTCCAGCGCAGCACGAGCTGGGCCCAGACGAATTCGGTCGCCCAGACCGCCATTCCGGCGAAGATCACCACCCAGCCGGGCCCCGGCAGCGGGAGCAGCACGATGCCCGTCCCGACGATCGCCAGGCCCACCAGGAAGACGCCGACCTGCCAGCTCACGTGCAGCGCGCGGGACCGCTGGATGAAATGCGGCGCCCTCGACCCCAGCGGGCGCTCGGAGCCCTCCGGCCTGTCGTCCCCGTCGTCCCCGTTGTCGACGATCGCGGGATCCGTGGCCACGGCCACCTCCCGCTCGTCACTCTCCGCAGTCATACTCCCAAACTTACCCGAACCTCCTTCGTCACCGGAATGGCTCGCCGGGGAGGAAAAGAACTCGGCCGGACGAGGTACCGGAACCCTCACAAACCCGTCAGAGGGGTTTACAACGTCCCCGCAGGTGGCATGTCGATTTCGCCGACGTGCGAATCCCCGAGCGCACACTGAGCGAAAGGCCCTGGCGCTTATGAACACCACGGTCAGCTGCGAGCTGCACCTGCGCCTCGTTGTGTCGAGCGAATCGTCACTGCCCGTACCCGCGGGCTTGCGGTACGACACGGCCGATCCCTACGCCGTGCACGCCACCTTCCACACCGGTGCCGAGGAGACAGTCGAATGGGTCTTCGCCCGCGACCTGCTCGCCGAAGGCCTGCACCGACCCACCGGCACCGGCGACGTCCGGGTCTGGCCGTCCCGCAGTCACGGCCAGGGCGTCGTGTGCATCGCCCTCAGCTCTCCGGAGGGGGAGGCGCTGCTGGAGGCCCCTGCGCGGGCCCTGGAGTCGTTCCTCAAGCGGACCGACGCCGCGGTGCCCCCCGGCACCGAACACCGTCATTTCGACCTGGACACCGAGCTCTCGCACATCCTCGCCGAGAGCTGAGTCCACCGACCGTCCGTCGCCGTACGCATCTCGGGGGTACGGCGCGGACCCGACCTGCGAAGCCGTCGTCGTGGAGCAGCACGCTCCACGACGGCGGCTCTCGCGCTACAGTCACCGGAACGCCCGACCCACGAGGCCAGGGAGAGAGCGATTCCGTGCTGATCAACCATGACACCAGGTGCGCACTCGACTGCGTGGTGGATCTCATCAACACCACGCCGGAGAGTGACGGGCGCGAGGGTCTGCCCGACCTCGCGGCGCTGCGCGCCTTCGTGGAGCGCAACGCGATCAGCGACGTCGACTCGCTCGACGAGGACGACCTCGGCGCGGTGCGCGCGGTACGGCAGCTCTTCGCACAGGCGTTCTCCGCGCCCACCACGCCCGAGGCGGCGGCGCTGATCAACTCATTGGTCGCCGAGGCCGGCACCACACCGCGGCTCACCGACCACGACGGCTACGACTGGCACGTGCACTACTTCGCCCCGGGCGCCTCCCTCGCCGACCACCTGGCCGCCGACTGCGGTATGGCTCTGGCGTTCCTCCTCGTCGCCGGGGAACGGGAGCGGCTGCGCCGCTGCGACGCCCCGGACTGCCGGCGCGCCTTCGTGGACCTCTCCCGGAACCGCTCGCGCCGCTACTGCGACAGCCGCACCTGCGGCAACCGGCTCCACGTCGCCGCCTACCGGGCGCGCCGCCGCGAAGCCGTCGCCGTGCCCGCTCAGAACGGCCAGAGGTCGTAGAGCCCGCCGAAGGCGAGCAGGCTGCCGATCACGGTCAGGAACAGCATCAGCGGCGGCTGGGAGAGCGCGAACAGGCAGCCGCGTGGCTCATCGTCGTCTGCTTCGGCTTCCATGGCCTTACGGGTGTGCTCGGAGGGGCGCGAACTCGCACAACCGTACGCCCCCGGACGCACCAAATCCCGCTCAGGGGGCGGTAGTTGAGGTCCGCCAGGGCGATGATGGCGTAACCCCGCCACCCCCTGCCACCAACACGCCGCTCAGATGCCCCTGCGCTTGAGGATCTCCTCGATCTCTCCGAATTCGGCCAGGTCGGGATCGGTCTTCGGCTTCTTCGGGACCGGTTTCTTCCCCGGTGCCAGAGCGGGCGCCGCCGCGCCCCGCGCGACCGCCCCGCCCCCGCCCGCCTCCGGGACGCCCTTGCGGCGACCGGCGACCCGCGCGAGGACGTACAGCACCACGGAGAGGGCGAGAACGCCGAAGCCCGCCCACACCGAGGGCTTGAACACCAGATCCGCCGCCCACTCCCCCACGGCCCGGATCACCGTCCCGGCGAGCGAGACCAGACCCGTCATGTACAGGCCCACGGGCAGCAGCGCCACCGCGGCGATCAGGGTCGCTCTGCGGAAACGGCGCCGGTAGGCGGCGAGCAGGGCGATCGCCAGGCCCGCCGCGGACAGCGCGACACACACGGTCGAGGTCAGCATGCGGAGCTCCTCCGAAGTGGTCTGCTCGCTCCATCGTGCACCTGTGGCCCGCCCGTGGGCCACGGCCCGGCGGCAACCTCAGGGTGATCTCGGGGGCGGCTCCTCCCCCGGTGGGAGACTGGCCCCATGAACGAACCGACCCCCGTCGTCCTCGAGTACTGGTGCGAACTCCAGTGCCCCGACTGCGCCGCCGCCCTCACCGACCTCCACGCCCTGCGCGAGCGGTACGGCGACGCCCTGGAGATCCAGCTGCGGCACTTCCCCCTGGAGAAGCACAAGCACTCCTACGCCGCCGCCCAGGCCGCGGAGGAGGCGTTCGCCCAGGGACGCGGCTGGGAGTACGCCGAGGCGGTCCTCGCGCGCACGGACGAACTCGGCGAGCGGGGCGAGGCGCTGCTGGTCGAGATCGCGGCGGAACTGGGGCTCGACGCGGAGGAGGTCGACACGGCGCTGGTCGACGGTCGCCACCTTCTCGTCGTGGACGCGGACCACGCCGAGGGCAAGGCCATCGGCGTCACCGGGACCCCCACCTACGTCATCTCCGGCGAACGCCTCGACGGCGGCAAGTCCCAAGACGGCCTCCGCGCCCGCATCGAATCCCTCGCAGACGCCGCCCTGAGCCGATAACCCCCTACCGGGCCTGACGTGACAATGGCACCCCCCTGCCGGTCGGGGTGCCCCCGGACCGCCCCCTTACTCCCCTCCGGGGATCAGGCGCGCTACGAGACGGAGGGGGCGGGGGAGTTGGGGGCACCCCCGGCCGAAGGCTGGGGGAGGGTGGGCGTTCTGGACACTGGGCGTATTTGTGTGCGGCACCCGGGACGACACAAGCAAGTGCCCGCCACGCACGTAAATATGCGTCCAGAATGCCCAGCCCCGGAGGCCCCGCACCCGGCCCACCCACACACGCGCGAGGCGGTGCCTGACCGCGCCGGGCAATCGGGCGGGCGGGCGGGGAAAAACCCCACCGCAACCACAACGCACCCGCACACAACAACGCACCGCACCCACACCCCAGGCCCTCAAACAAGCGGCTTGGCCAGATGCACCCGCGTCACCCCGTACCCCAGCGAAGCGTAAAGCCCCTCCGCCGCCTCGTTCCCCGCGAAGACGTTGAGCCCGAGCCGGCTCAGCCCCGCCGCCAGGCACTCCCGCTCCGCGGCGAGCATGAGCGTGCGCCCGTGGCCCCGCCCCCGGCGCCCCTCCGCGACGCGGACGTTGAAGACGAACCCCGTGTCCTCGTCGCTGCGCCCCACCCACAGGTCACCGACGGCCTCCCCGTCCGCCTCCAGCACGCGCAGCGTCGCACCGGGCGTCGCGAGCCCATCGGGAAGGGCGGCCCGGTCGTCCGCGTCGGCCTTGGCGCGGGCCTGCGCCTCGGGCACGCCGCGCCCCGTCCAGGCGTCGACGTACTCGTCCCGCTTGCGGGCCACCCAGCCCGGGTACTCCGCCTCCGTCATGGGCCGTACGACGCTGCCCTCCGGCAGGACCGGCGGCACGCCGGGCAGTTCCTTGAGCATGCTCCGGTTGCGGACCACGTACCCCAGCACGCCGGCGAGCCGGAGCGCGGCGGCGTCCTCCGTCCGCACCGAGACCTCGATGCGGCGGCAGCCCCACCCCCTCAGCACCTCCTCCGCGGCGAGCGCCGCGACCGTGCCGCGGCCGCGGCGCTGCTGGTCGTGGTCGATCCGCAGCGCGGCGATGCGCCCCACCTCGGGCCCGAACCGGGCGTCGGTGCACACGGTGGTCTCCCCCACCGGGCGCCCGTTGACACAGACGTGGAAGCGGCGGGCGCGTACTCCGCCGCGCCAGCGCTGCTCGGGCTCGGCCGGGCGCAGGGTGGTGGTCATGGTGTGGAGTTCTACCGGGTCGGCGCAGTCACGTCACGGGTTCAACCATCCGGAACCGCCCCGTCTCAGGGGTTCGGGTGCTCCGCGGACCGCTCCGCGAAGACCCGCATCGCCTTGGCCGTGACCGGGCCGGGGTGGGACCCGGTGGCGAGCTCGCGGTCGTCGACGCGGTGGACGCCCTGGACGTCCCGGAGCGAGGACGTCACGAAGATCTCCTCGGCGTCGGCCAGCGCCTCGAACGGCAGGTCGGCCTCCTCGGCACCGGCCCACTCCACGACGAGCTCCCGCGTGATCCCGGCGAGGCAGCCGGAGGCCAGCGGCGGGGTGAGCAGCTTGCCGCCGATGACGACGAAGACATTGGAGCCGGTGCCCTCGCAGAGGCGTCCCTGCGTGTTGGCGAACAGCGCCTCGGAGGCGCCGTGCTGGTGGGCACGGGCCAGGGCGACGACGTTCTCGCCGTACGAGGTGGTCTTGAGCCCGGCGAGCGCGCCCTTCTCGTTGCGGGTCCAGGGGACCGTGACGACGGCCGTGGTGTCCGGGCGCACGGTCGCGGCGCCGAGGGCGACGACCAGGGTGGGGCCGGTGGTGCCGCGCTCGGAGCCCAGCGGCGAGGTGCCACCGGTGTAGGTGACGCGGAGCCTGCCGTGGGGCATCGGGTTGGCGGCGAGGACGGCCTCGCAGGCGTGGCGCACCTCGTCCAGGTCGGGCTCGGGCAGGCCGAGGCCCCGCGCGGAGCGGGCCAGCCGACGGAGGTGGCGGTCGACCGCGAAGGCGCTGCCTCCGGTGGTCTTGAGCGTCTCGAAGACGCCGTCCCCGACGGTCAGGCCGTGGTCCATGACGGACACGAACGCCTCGTCGGTCTCGCGCAGCGCGCCGTTGACCCAGATCGCGCCCACGGTGGTCGTGCTCACGGTGTCACTCTGCCCCATGGTTCTGTTCGCCTTCGTTCGAGTCGTACGTACCCGACGCTACCGCCAGCAGCCGGGAGGCCTTCAGTTCGGTCTCGTCCCATTCGCGGTCCGGATCGGAGCCCCAGGTGATCCCGGCGCCGGTGCCGAAGCGCAGCACGGGACCGCCGGGGGCGGAGCGGTCGATCCAGAAGGTGCGGATGCCCACGGCGAGCTCGCCGGTCCCGCGGTCGGCGTCCACCCAGCCGATGCCGCCGCAGTACGGGCCGCGGGGGGCCGTCTCCAGTTCCTCGATGATGCGCAGGGCGCTGGACTTGGGCGCGCCGGTGACGGAGCCGGGCGGGAACGCGGCCTCCAGCAGCTCCGCCCAGCCGGCGCCCTCGCGCAGTTCACCGCGGACGGTGGAGACGAGGTGGACCAGGCCGGGGTGCTTCTCCACGACGCAGAGGTCGGGGACGGTGACCGTGCCGGTGGCGCAGACCCGACCGAGGTCGTTGCGGACCAGGTCGACGATCATGACGTTCTCGGCGTGGTCCTTGGGCAGCAGGTCGGCCTCGGTGCGGCCGGTGCCCTTGATGGGGCCGGACTCGATCATGTCGCCGCGGCGGCGCAGGAAGAGCTCGGGGGAGGCGCTGGCGACCTCTATCCCGTGCCCGGGCAGCCGGATCGTTCCGGCGTACGGAGCCGGGTTGCCGCTGGCGAGGGCGGCCGCCAGGGCGTCGATGTCCGCGTCCGGGTCGGGCAGCTGCGCGGTGAGCACCCGGCAGAGGTTCGCCTGGTAGACCTCGCCGGCCGCGATGTACTCACGGATGCGGCGCACTCCGGCGGTGTATCCGGCCCGGTCCAGCGAGGACGTCCAGTCGGAGCGGGCGGGGCCCGTCCACGGCCGGCGCGGGGCCGTCGTCCGGGGTTCCGGCCGTACGTTCCCGAAGCGCGCGCAGACCGTCGCGCCCTCGAAACCGGCGACCACCGCCCAGAAGCCGGAGGAGTCCAGCGCGGCGGGGTCGGTGGTGACATCCCGCAGGTCGGAGGCGAGAAGGCCGCCGAATCTGGCGAGGGGCGCGAGGTCGGGCACGGGGCTTCCCAGGTCGGTCCGGAGGGGCGAGTGCGAGTCTAAGTCGGCGGCGGCGACCGAGATGTGCTGGTCACCGACCCGGCACGCTGCGGAAACGCGTTTTGGTGGCGGCGCCGTAATCCGCTAGAGTTCAACTCGTCGCCGGGACGCGGAAGCGCCCGGCGGAGGTCCCGCCCGGGTTCGAGCTCCGGGGGAGACACTGCGGACGTGGCTCAGTTGGTAGAGCATCACCTTGCCAAGGTGAGGGTCGCGAGTTCGAATCTCGTCGTCCGCTCGAAGTGGGGGTTTCCCGCCCCCGCGCTGGTGGAGTGGCCGAGAGGCGAGGCAACGGCCTGCAAAGCCGTCTACACGGGTTCAAATCCCGTCTCCACCTCTGAGGACGATTAGCTCAGCGGGAGAGCGCTTCCCTGACACGGAAGAGGTCACTGGTTCAATCCCAGTATCGTCCACTGGGCCCGCGAGGGCCTTCCCCACGCTTCGGCAGGGGGACTCCGGCGCGATTAGCTCAGCGGGAGAGCGCTTCCCTGACACGGAAGAGGTCACTGGTTCAATCCCAGTATCGCGCACGCCGCATCACCTGCAGCACCCGCAGTACCGAGGACGATTAGCTCAGCGGGAGAGCGCTTCCCTGACACGGAAGAGGTCACTGGTTCAATCCCAGTATCGTCCACCACCAGCCGAGGGCCGGAGCGTTCGCTCCGGCCCTCGGTCGTGTCACGACGAGAAGAGCATGTGCGCCCAGCTCTGGTGCTTGTGGTGGCCGTGGTGGCCCCCGTGGTGACCGCCGTGCGGGGCACCCCAGGCCGGGGCGGCGTGCTGCTGCGGGTAGCCCGCCGGCGGCGGCGGGGCGGGCTGGGCGTACTGCCCCTCCATCCGGGTCAGGGCCTCGAGCTCCCCGTAGTCCAGGAAGATCCCCCGGCAGTTGCCGCACTGCTCGATCTGGACACCGCTGCGGGTGTACGTCTGCATCGGGCCATGACACTTGGGACAGAGCATCGTCGGCTCAACTCCTCATTCGCGCCGGCCGGGGGTCTTCCCCCGGCGTAGAACTGCACTTTACTTCCGCGATTCGGCGGCACGTATCGAGGACGGCCCGTTCCGTCCCGTCCGGTGCGCGGCCCTCCTGCGCGGCCTTGGCGACGGCTGTCGCCGCGGTCTGGACCGCCAACGCCCGTGCCGCCACGTCGAGATGCGGCCACGGGTCGCCGTCCGTGGGGACGGCGGGGCCGCCGCCGGCGCGGTACGCGCCGAGGAAGCGGCCCCAGTCGGCGGGGTCGAGGAGCCCGGCGGCGAACCACATGGCCGGCCGGGCCAGATCCCAGGCGGGCTCGCCGAGCCCGAGGTCGTCCACGTCTATGAGGCACCACGGCCCGTCGGGCGCCGGGTGGCGCACCAGTTGGCCGAGGTGGAGGTCTCCGTGGCAGAGCACGCGGGCTCGCGGCTGAGGGGCCTCGCCACGCGCCCAGGGCGGCAGGCCCTGCCAGGCGGCCAGCACCGCCGGGTCGCCATCGCCGGTCGCCAGCATCCTGGCGACCGCCCGGGCCGCGCTGACCGGGCCCCGCATCACCGGCAGCGGGCCGGGCAGTGCGGCGACCGGCACGGCGTGCAGGCGCGCCAGCAGCGCCCCGGCCTCCGCCCACGGCGCGGACTCCGGGTCGTCGCGGTCGACCGGCTCGCCCAGGGGCCACAGGCTCACCGGACGGCCGAGGAGCACGGCGCTCGGCGCGCCCCCGTGATCGGGCAGGGGCGCCGGGGGCAGCAGGATCCCGGCCAGCAGCGGATGGGCGGCCACCCGCAGTCGCACGGCGAGCCGCTCGTGATCGGTGTCCGGTGCGTGGGCCTTGGCGACGAGGCGGCCGCTGCGGACGACGGTGGCGTCGGGCCGCTCGGCGAGCACCGCGGACCGCTGGCCGGGAACGCGCGAGGCCGCGGCGGCGACCGCCCCCAGGGCGCGCGCCAGCGGTGCTCCGCTGCCGGTCACTTCATCCCCCACTGCCCGTGTCACCGGCCCACTGTGCGGCAGGTTGCCGCGTACTGGCAATGCCGGGTGTGATGCCCGGGTACCGCCACAGGTACCCGGGCATTCATGCCGTCCGCCGGACCCCCGTCCCCACGGGGTTGGTTCACCACCGGCCGTAGCGGACCCGGACCGCTCTTCCGGGCCCGCGGGGCGATCTGTCAGCGCCCCATCAGACCGGCCACGGACGACGCCTGTGTGACCACCGCATCCCAGCCGCCGAAGGCCACCGCGAGCAGCACCGCGAGCGGCAGCACCATGGCCACCGCCACCAGCGGATGCCGGGTGCCCGACGGGCGTATGCCGAAGGCGGCGATCCTTCTGCCGCGCGCCGGCCGCACCGTACGGCCCACCGTGTTCGCCATGGCCCTCTCCCGGGACGTGGTCGTGGTCATTCACAGATGTCGGGGCGGCGGGCGTTTGACCTCGGGGGACGAGTGCTCCGCCCGCCGCTTGACCTCAACACTAGGCGCGCCGCCGGCAGCGGTCGTCATGCCTTCGTACCGCTTCACCGGCCTCCCCGAGGATGACTCGGGGACCGCTCGCGTACTCCCCTGGGTGGAGGAACCCCGCCGCGCCCCCGGGACATCCCCGAGGGGATCACCCCGGCGGCCGCGGACGGGGCCCGTCACTCCCGCTCGTCCTCCTCCGCCTCGCCTCTCGGCACGGGCTGCTCGACCAGGGCGAGGACCCGGGTGGCCATGAAACGGGCGGTGCGCACGACCGAGCCGGATCGGGTGACTTCGCTCACTTCCACCACCCCTCGGCGTACCGCCGTCTCCACCCTGCGCCCTGCCCTGGTGGCCACCACTTCGTACGTTCTCGTCGTGTCACCCGCGTCCACGACTATCTCCACACGGTCACCCTTCATGGCGTCAATCCCCCTTGCCCGATGGACTGTTGACGGCATGACGACGTTCCGGGCCGTCAGCGGCCGGAGCGTTCCCCACTCTTCAAGGATCCCATCCGGCACTGACAATCCGCGGGCCCGCGCGGGCGCGGCCTCGCGGCGGGTCGGGCGGTCAGTCCGTAAGCTGTCGGGGTCAGACTGGCCAGGCAGGCAGCGGGGATGGACGACATGGCGATGATGCGGCTCCGGCGCGAGGACCCGCGTGTCGTCGGCTCGTTCCGGCTGCACCGGCGGCTGGGCGCGGGCGGCATGGGCGTCGTCTACCTGGGTGCCGACAAGCGCGGCCAGCGGGTCGCGCTGAAGGTCATCCGCCCCGAGCTGGCCGAGGACCAGGAGTTCCGCTCCCGCTTCGCCCGCGAGGTGTCCGCGGCGAGACGCATCCGCGGCGGCTGCACGGCCCGGCTGGTCGCCGCCGACCTTGAGGCGGACCGCCCGTGGTTCGCCACCCAGTACGTCCCCGGGCCCTCGCTGCACGACAAGGTCGCCCGGGACGGCACGCTCTCGGCCGCCGAGACCGCCTCGATCGGCTCCGCCCTCGCGGAGGGCCTGGTCGCCGTCCACGAGGCCGGGGTCGTCCATCGCGATCTCAAGCCGTCCAACATCCTGCTCTCGCCCAAGGGCCCGCGGATCATCGACTTCGGCATCGCCTGGTCCACCGGCGCGAGCACCCTCACGCACGTCGGCACCGCGGTCGGCTCCCCGGGCTTCCTCGCCCCGGAGCAGGTGCGCGGGGCAGCGGTCACCCCGGCCACCGACGTCTTCGCCTTCGGGGCGACGCTGGCCTACGCGGCGATGAGCGACTCGCCCTTCGGGCAGGGCAGTTCGGAGGTCATGCTCTACCGGGTCGTCCACGAGGAGCCCGATCTCACGGGCGTCCCGGACTCGCTGGCCCCGCTGGTCCAGGCGTGCCTGGCCAAGGACCCGGAGCAGCGGCCCAGCACGGTCCAACTCTCCGAGCGGCTGGCCGAGATCGCCGCTCGCGAGGCACGCGGGCTCGGCACGACGGGCCGCCGCGACATCGTGCCCAGGGCGTCCGGGCCCCGCCCCGAGCGGTCCACGGGGCCGAGGACGCAGGCGTACGCGGAGCAGCAGACGGAGCGGCGCACGGCGCCGGGCACATCCTCCTCGTCCCCGCGCACCCCCGCGTCTCCGCGGACCCCGGCCCGGACCGCCGCGGGCCGCACGCCGGCCCCGCGCACGCCCGCCCAGCGCCGACCCGCGGGGGCCGACCGCAGGCTGCTGCGGCAGCGCCTCATCGTCTTCGTGACCGTGACCCTCCTCGTCGCCCTCGGCATCGCCGCCGCCCAGGGCTGCCAGGGCCCCAGCCGCGGCATCGGCCTGCTCCCCGGGGTGACGGCGCCCTAGCGGTTCCGCACGCGGTCGGATCGCCGGGCCGCACAGGCCTGCTTCACCGCGGCCTTTTACCGGTCGGTGGCGTTGGTGCCGTTGGTGCCGTTGGTGCCGTTGGTGAAGCGTCCGGCGTGCGCGAGGATCGCCTCCGGGTCGTCGACCGACGGATAGATCCAGTGGGCGTTGATGTTCCGCTTGTGCGCCTTGCCCTCCTGCCCGGTCAGCCGGATGACGCGGTCCCAGCCTTCGGTCTCGACGGCGTGGTCGGGCCCGAGGTCCAGGCAGGTGGTGTACGGGTCCGGCGCGAACGGGAGCGCGTCGACGCCCAGGATGTCCGCCACCACGTTGTGACCCGCGAACTTGCCCATGGGCTGCGCGTGCTGACAGCTCTGCATCGAGGCGTGGCCGCCCTCGGCCACTGCGGCGGCGGTGTCGCCGGCCGCGTACACGTCGGGCACCCCGCCGACCCTCAGATGGGCGTCGACGCACAGTCGGCCGAGGCGGTCGCGCTCGCCGGGAATCTGGGCCGTCAAGGGACTGGCGACCGTGCCGGCCGTCCACACGACGGTGGCCGCGGGGATCACCTCGCCGTCCGAGAGGACGACTTCCTCCGGGGTGACGGATGCCACCGTGCGGCCCAGTCGCTGCTCGATACCCAGCGTGTCGACCACGCCCTCGATGTACGGACGGGGTCCCGTGCCGAGTTCCGGGCCGAGAACGTCGGCGCGGTCGACGAGCACGACACGGACCTCCTCGCCCGCCCCGTGCGGATCCGCGATCCGGTGCAAGCGCGCGCCCATGGCGGTGGCGACCTCCAGTCCGGTGAACCCGGCGCCGACCACGACAACGGTGTGGCGTCCGGCGGAGGGCGCGCGCTCCGGCAGGCGCTGCAGGTGGTGGTCCAGTGCCGCCGCGGCCGGCAGCGTGTCGACGTCGAAGAGGTGTTCCGAGCCGGGGAAGGGCGGGCGCACGAGCCGACTGCCGGCCGCCAGGACCAGCTTGTCGTAGCCCAGAGCCAGCTCTTCGCCGAACCGCGTCACGGCGCGGACCGTACGCGCGTCGGTGTCGATGCCGGTGACGGTCCCGGCGAGCCGGCGTACGCCGATCGGGCCCAGGACGCGGTCCAGGGGCACACGCATGGTCTGCGGGTCGTTCTCGTACAGGCGGGGCCGGATGTGACCAGGTCGTCACCACCGCTGATCAGCGTCACACGGATGCCCTCGCCGGACTCGCCCGCGGCGCGGGCCGCTCGAACGGCACCCGCGGCACTCCAGACGCCCGCGAACCCTCCGCCGATCACCAGGATGTGTGTCATGTGTTCCTCGCCTTTCCGGGACCCATTTCTGGACGTTCTGAATCCAGGATAAATGATGTCGCGAATTGACTTGCGGGTTCCGCAGGGGTCGGACTGTGGGGTTCGGCACGTCGCCCGGGTCGTTTCAGGACATAAGATGTCCGCGTTATGCGAATGAGTAAGGGCGTCGAGTGGGCCCTGCACACACTCCTCAATCTCCACATCGCCGGCGGAGGCCCGGTGGGCAACGGGCAGCTCGCCGAAGCGCACGGGCTGCCCTCCGCATACCTGAACAAGCAGCTGCAGCAGCTGGTGAGGGCGGGGCTGCTGACCTCCACCCCTGGCGTGCGTGGCGGTTTCCAGCTGGCGAAGGCGATCGAGCAGATCACCCTGCTCGACGTCGTCGAGGCGATCGAGGGTGACGTCCGGCTCTTCCAGTGCACCGAGATCCGCTGCTGCGGCAGGATCGGTGAAATCGCCCCGGCCCCCACAGAGCCCTGCCCCGTCAAGGTCGCCATGGTCCGTGCCGAGGACGCCTGGCGGCAGGCGCTGGCCGCACAGACTCTCGCCGACGTCCAGGCGGAGCTGGAGCGACGCCCCGAAGTCACCGACGCGGTGCGCGCCTCGATCACCTAGCAGCCGCGCCTGCCGATCCCGAGGGAGGCGGACCCACCCCGGGCCGGCCTCTCTCGACGCCGCGGGCGCGCGGATCCAACGGGCCGGCGGCACGGTTCCTCGCGAGGGCGCAGCCGAGTGCCCGCGGAAGCCCCGGCAGCCCGGCGACCGCGGCCCTGACGACCGGCGAGCCACGCCCCTCGGCGCCCGACGTGGTGGAGACCGACCCCGTGCCGGTGCGCCCCGGTTGAGGCCGGGCCGCTCCAGGCGAACGAGGCGGAGGCGTCCGTCGCCGGCGTTCTCGGGGACGGGCCGCGTGCGGGTTGGCCGCGCCCGCAACAGGCATCCCCCACTCGCCCTCCCGCCCCAACCTTCGGCCGGGGGTACCCCGTCCGGCGCCGCCAGTGCGGGCACGTTCGTCCGGGGTCGGCGCCGCGCCGGCGCACTCCCCGAGCCGTGTGTGCGCCTGGCGGCCGGGGGGCCAGTAGGGCACTCGCGGCAACCCCGGCCCACCCCCACACGCGCGAGGCCCGCACCGACCGCGCCGGATGGGGGGTCCCCCAGGGTGGGCGGGGAAACCCCAACAAGCAACCACGACACACCCGCGCGCGAGGGGGTGACGAACAGGCACCCCGTGAGCTAGTTTCTAAGCGCTTGCTTAGGCTACGGCGACGCATACGCGGAGGGACGCATCGCATGACGGTCACACCGGAGGAGCTGCGCGAGCGCGTGCGCGCGCTGCTGGCCTCTCATGATCCGGCGGCGACGGACCGCCCGGACTTCCTGCGGGCCCGGTTCGACGCCGGGCTGGCGTGGGTGCACTACCCGGAGGGCCTCGGCGGGCTGGGCGCACCACGCCCGCTGCAGGGGGTCGTGGACGCCGAACTGGCCGCCGCCGGGGCGCCGGACAACGAACCGCGTCGGATCGGCATCGGCCTCGGCATGGCGGCGCCCACCGTCCTCCGGTACGGCACCGAGGCGCAGAAGTCCCGGTTCCTGCGCCCGCTGTGGACCGGCGACGAGGTCTGGTGCCAACTGTTCAGCGAGCCCGGCGCCGGCTCGGACCTGGCGGGCCTGCGCACCAGGGCCGTACGCGACGGCGACGACTGGATCGTCACCGGACAGAAGGTGTGGACGTCCAACGCCCACAACGCGCGCTGGGCGATCCTGATCGCCCGCACCGATCCGGACGTCCCCAAGCACCGGGGCATCACGTACTTCGTGTGCGACATGACGGACCCGGGCGTCGAGGTGCGGCCGCTGCGGCAGATCACGGGTGAGGCCGAGTTCAACGAGGTCTTCCTGACGGACGTGCGGATCCCCGACGCCCACCGCCTCGGCGAGGTCGGCGACGGCTGGCGTGTGGCGCAGACGACGCTGATGAACGAGCGGGTCGCGATCGGCGGCTCCGCGCTCCCCCGCGAGGGCGGCATGATCGGGACCGTCGCCGCGACCTGGCGGGAGCGGCCCGGGCTGCGCACACCCGACCTGCACGACCGTCTGCTGCGGCTGTGGGTGGACGCCGAGGTCACCCGCCTGACCGGCGAACGGCTGCGCCAGCAGCTCGCGGTGGGCGCGCCGGGCCCCGAGGGCTCCGGCATGAAGCTGGCGTTCGCCTCGCTGAACCAGCGCATCAGCGGCCTGGAGGTGGAGCTGCTGGGCGAGGACGGGCTGCGCTACGGCGACTGGACGATGACCCGCCCGGAGATCGTCGACTTCTACGGCCGCGACGCCGGTTACCGCTATCTGCGGGCCAAGGGCAACTCGATCGAGGGCGGCACGTCCGAGATCCTCCGCAACATCATCTCCGAGCGTGTCCTCGGTCTGCCCTCCGAGCCCCGTACGGACAAGGACGTCCCCTGGAAGGACCTGCCGCGATGAGCTCCGACCTGCTCTACTCCGACGTCGAGAACGACCTGCGCGCCGCGGTGCGCGGTCTGCTCGCCGACCGGTGCGCCCCGGCGGACGTCCTGGCCCGCTGCGAGAGCGACGCACCGTACGACGCCGCGCTGTGGCGGACCCTGGCCCGGGAGGTGGGGCTCGCGGGGCTGCTCGTGCCGGAGAAGCTCGGCGGCCAGGGCGCCTCCGCGCGGGAGGCCGCGGTCGTGCTGGAGGAGCTGGGGGCCTTCGTGGCGCCCGTGCCGTTCCTGGGCTCCGCCGTGCTGGCCACCGCGGCGCTGCTGGCCGCCGGGACCGGGGAGGCCGACGCCGTCGTGGCGCGGCTCGCGGCGGGCGAGCAGACGGCCGCTCTGGCCGTGCCGCTGCCCACGGCGCCGGGCGCGGACGTCTCCCAGGGAGTACGGGCCGACGCGGACGGCCTCCTCGCCGGGCGGGTGACCAGCGTGGCCGACGCGACCGCCGCGGACGTGCTGATCGTGCCGGCGACCGGGCCCGACGGGCCGGGGCTGTACGAGGTCCGTACGGACGCGCCCGGAGTGGCGCTGTCCGTACCGGTGCCGCTCGACCTGACCCGGCCGATCGCGGACGTCTCCTTCGACGGGGCAGCGGCGCGCCGGATCGCCGGGCCGGAGACGGCCGCGGCGGCCGTGGAACGGGCCCTGCTGACGGGGGCGGGGCTGCTGGCCTCGGAGCAACTGGGCCTGGCCCAGTGGTGCCTGGACGAGACGGTGGCGTACCTCAAGGACCGCCACCAGTTCGGCCGCGCCGTGGGCTCCTTCCAGTCCCTCAAGCACCGGCTCGCGGACCTGTGGCTGGAGGTCGTCCAGTCGCGCGCCGCCGCGCGCAACGCCGCCGACGCGCTCGCGGGCGACAGCGCGGACGCCCCGGTCGCGGTCGCCGTGGCGCAGGCGTTCTGCGCGCCGGTGGCGGTACGGGCCGCCGAGGAGTGCGTCCAACTGCACGGCGGGATCGGCATGACCTGGGAGCACCCGGCCCACCTGCGGCTGAAGCGCGCCAAGGCCGACGAGATCGCCCTGGGCACGCCCGGCCGGCACCGGGCGGCCCTCGCCGCCCTGGTGGACCTGCCCGCCGCGGGCTGAGTCAGTCCCGGGGGCGGCCCGTCGCCACCGCGTAGAACGCGACCGCGGCGGCCGCCCCCACGTTCAGGGAGTCCACCCCGTGCGCCATCGGGATGCGCACCCACTCGTCGGCGGCCACCAGGGCACGGGTCGACAGGCCGTCGCCTTCGGCACCGAGCATCAGGGCCGCACGCTCCAGGCGGTGCGGGGCGGCGGCGTCGATGTCGGTGGCCTTCTCGTCCGGGGTCAGGGCGAGCAGCTTGAAGCCCGCCTCCCGCACCGTCTCCAGATCCCGCGGCCAGCTCTCCAGCCGGGCGTACGGGACGGAGAAGACGGCACCCATGGAGACCTTGACCGACCTGCGGTACAGGGGGTCGGCGCAGTCCGGGGAGAGCAGGACGGCGTCCATGCCGAGGGCGGCCGCGCTGCGGAAGATGGCGCCGATGTTGGTGTGGTCGTTCACCGACTCCATGACGACGATCCGGCGCGCCTCCCCCAGCAGGCTCGCCGCGTCGGGCAGTTGCCTGCGCTGCATCGAGGCGAGGGCGCCGCGGTGCACGTGGTAGCCGGTCACCTGCTCGGCCAGTTCCGGGCTGACCGCGTAGACCGGCGCCGGGACCTCGTCGATGACGTCCCGCATGGCGTCGACCCACTTGGCGGACAGCAGCATGGAGCGCATGCGGTAACCGGCCTGCCGGGCACGCCGGATGACCTTCTCGCCCTCCGCGATGAACAGCCCCTCGGCGGGCTCGCGGCGGCGGCGCAACTCCACGTCGGTCAGGGACGTGTAGTCGTGCAGGCGCGGGTCGTCGGGATCGTCGATCGTGATGAGCTCAGCCACAGGGTGATACTGCCTTGTCCGAAGTGCGGTGCCAACGGCACCGACGTCACTGGTTACCGCCGGTCACACGATCGCCCACGGCGACGACCTCGCCGATGACGATCACCGCGGGCGGCCGGATGCCCTCCTGCGCCACCCGCTCCCCCACCGTCGCGAGCGTCGCGTCGACCCGGCGCTGGGCCGCCGTCGTACCTTCCTGGATCACGGCGACGGGGGTGTCCGCGCCGCGGCCGTGCTCCACGAGCGCCGCCGCGATCGAGCCGATCCGCTCCACGGCCATCAGCAGCACCAGGGTGCCGCGCAGCCGGGCGAGGGCCGCCCAGTCCACCAGCGACCGCGGGTCCTCGGGGGCCACATGGCCGCTGACCACGGTGAACTCGTGCGCCACGCCCCGGTGCGTGACCGGGATGCCGGCGGCGGCCGGGACACTGATCGAGCTGGAGATACCCGGCACGACGGTGCACGGGATGCCCGCCTCCGCGAGCGCCTCCGCCTCCTCCATGCCGCGCCCGAACACATACGGGTCCCCGCCCTTGAGCCGCACCACCGCCTTGCCGGCCTTCGCGTGCTCGATCAGTGCCGCGTTGATCGCCTCCTGGGCCATGGCCCGGCCGTACGGGATCTTCGCGGCGTCGATCACCTCGACGTGCGGCGGCAGTTCGTCGAGCAGGTCACGCGGGCCGAGACGGTCGGCGATGACGACGTCGGCCTCGGCGAGCAGCCGGCGGCCCCGCACGGTGATCAGGTCCGGGTCGCCCGGGCCGCCACCGACCAGCGCCACACCCGGGGTCCTCCCCCGGTGCTGCGGCGCCGCGAGGGAGCCGTCGCGCAGGCCCTCCACGATCGCGTCCCGCACGGCCGCGGAACGCCGCGGGTCCCGGCCCGTCAGGACCGCGACCGTCACGCCCTCGGTACGGCCGGTCGCCGGGGTCCACGCGGTCGCCGCGTCGGCGTCGTCGCTGCGGACGCACCACACGCGGCGCTCCTCCGCCTCCGCGGAGGCCGCGGCGTTCGCCTCGGGGTCGGTGGTGGCGATGAGCGCGTACCAGGCGTCCGCGAGGTCACCGGGCCGGTAACGGCGGCGCTCCCAGCGGATCTCGCCCGCGGCGACCATGGCGTCCACGGACGGCGTCGCGGACGGGGAGACCAGCACGACGTCCGCGCCGGCGGCGACCAGCGGGGGCAGCCTGCGCTGGGCGACCTGGCCGCCGCCGAGGACGACGACGCGGCGGCCGGCCAGGCGCAGTCCGACGGGGTAGGCGGGTGCGTCGTTGCGGTCCTCGGCGGCAGTCATGGCGTGCGGCTCCTAGTGGTCTGCCTCGCGGCGCGACGGGGGTGGGGTTGCGGGGCGACCCTGCCCCGGACCAACCCTACGGTGCGGGGTGGCTGCGCCGCAGCGCCCAAGATCACACCTGCGGTGCGCTCCTTGCGGGGTGCGCCTTGCGGCCCGGTGTTTGTGTGCGGGTGCGTTGTGGTTGCTGTCGGGGTTCTCCCCCACCCTCCCGCCCTCCCCCAGCCTCCGGCCGGGGGGACCCCCACCAACGCTCGCGGTTTACGCCAACGTCATTCCGCGCCGGGTCCGCCGCTCGTCTCCCCCAACCTTCGGCCGGGGGGACCCCCATGGGCGCACCCCGCCACACCCCCTCCGGTCGTTGACGCGCACGACGGCCGGAGGAGGGTTCAGCAAGGCACCTGCAGCAACCCCGAACCGCTTCCTCACCCCTGCATCCCCCAGCTACCGCTGGGGGTGCCCATGGGGCGTCTGACAACCGGTGGGTTCGGTTGGGCACTCGTGGCAACCCCGAACCGCCTCCTCACCCCTCTCCCCCCGAGCTACCGCTGGGCGGTACCCCCATGGGGCGCCCGGACCCGGTGGGGTTCAGGAAGCATGCGCGGTAATCCCGGACCGCCTTCTGAACCCCCCTCCGGGGATCAGGCGCGCTACGAGACGGAGGGGGCGGGGTCGTAGGGGTGGGCGTTCTGGACACTTACGTGTATTTGTTGTGCGGCACAGACGGCACCTACCTGGACCGCCCGCCATGCACATAAATATGCGGTCCAGAATGCCCACCCCGGAGGCCCCGACCCCGGCCCACCACACACGCAGCGGCGCGGTGCCTGACCGCGCCGGGCAATCGGGAGGGCGGGCGGGGGAGAAACCCCAACCGCAACCACAACGGCGCCGCACACGAGGCACGGGCCGCACAGGGCACCGCCCCGCACCCCGGACGCCCCGGCGGCGCAACCGTGAAGCGCGGGCCCTCCCCCCTGGCGGCCCGCGCTGCACGATTCCCCCTCCCCCCGTCCCTATCCAGGCCGCAAGATCAATTCACTCCAACGGGCAGGCGCTCGGAGTGAAGAGAGGGAGCGCTTGGGGGCGCGTTCGACAGGGGATCTGTTGTGTCGATCAACGGACGTCTACGGTCGAAACGGGCACTGAGGCGGGGAGGTGCGCAAATGGCGGGGCGTTCCGCCGATGTCGACCGGGCGCTGGTGCGCGTCCGTGACCTGGCCGGGCGGCCTCGGGGGACGGGGTTCCTCGTCGAGGCGCGGGAGGGGCGGGGGACGCTCCTGACGAGTCACGAGGCCGTGGACGGTCTCGTACGCCTCGTGCTGCACGCGCACGGGGAGCAGACGACCCTCGTCGAGGCGCACGCGATCACCCCGCTGCCGGAACTGGGGCTCGCGCTCGTGGAGACGGAGGGGCTGGACGTACCGCCGCTGCCCGTCGCGGAGTTCACGCGTGCCGGGGGTCCCGGGCGGGCGGTGCGGTTGCGGGCCGGGGTGGCGGCAGGGGCCGGTGCGGCCTGGGCGGAGGCCGCGATCGCGGGGGCGGCGCCCGTGACGTACACCGCGACGGACCGCTTCCACCTCCTCGACGCGGCGTACGAACTCGCCGGCCCGGACGGCGACGACGAGGCCCTGCGCGGGGTGGCCTCGGGGGAGCCGGTGATCGACGCGGAGACCGGTGCCGTGCACGGCGTCGTCGTGACGGCGCTGCACGCCGGGCGGCGCGCGGGCGGTTTCGCGGTGCCATTGCGGCCGCCCGCGGAGGGCGGCGCGCTCGCGGAGGTGCTGACGCGCAACGCGGCGACCGTGCCCGCGTACGGGTCCCATCTCAACCTCGCCGGGGCGCTGCGGCTGACCGCCACCTCGGTCGGGTGCGCGGGCCGTGCGCGCGACCGGCGCGAAGCCGTGGCCCGGCCGGACACCGAGGCGGAGCTGGCGCGCTTCACGGGGGAGGGGCGGGCTCTCGTGCTCGGGCTGGTCGGTGCTCCCGGCAGCGGCCGTACGACCGAGCTCGAGGCACTGGCCGCCCGGCGGGCCGCGGGCCCGGATCCGGCGCCCACACTGTGGCTCCGCGGTGCCGAACTGCGGTCGGGGGACGCCGGATTGAGGGAGGCCCTGGAGCGGGTGCTGGCCACCGCGGGCCGCATCGTGCACGCGGGGACGGCGCCGCGGCGAGCGCCGGGTGACGCGTCGCCCGATGCCGTGGCCCGGCTGGCGCGCGCCGCGGGGCGGCCGTTGCTCGTCGTGCTGGACGGTCCCGAGGAGATGCCGCCCCCGCTGGCCCACGCGCTGTCCGACTGGACGGCGGACACGGCGCGTTGGCTGCGTACGACGGGGGTGCGGCTGATCGTGGCGTGCCGCCCCGAGTACTGGGAGCAGGCCGGCGCGCTCTTCCCGACGGGACTGCTCCACGACGCCGGTACCCCGCGGGGCGCCCGGGCGCTGCCCCCCTGCGTCCGGCTCGGCGGTCTGCCGGAGGAGCCGGCGAGGATCGCCCGGGAGCGGCACGGGCTGCCCGCGGGGTGCCTCGCGGAGCAGGACGCCGCGCATCCGCTGGCGCTGCGGCTGCTGTCGGAGGTGCGGGCGGCGGGCGGCGGGCTGACGGGGCGGCCCGGCCGGGCGGAGGTCTTCTCGGCCTACCTGGATCTCATCGCCCTGCGCGTCGCGACCCGGATCGCGGCCCCCGCCCGGGGCGCGGAGGTGCGGCGGCTCGCCGCCCGCGTCGCGGGACAGGTGCACGAGGCGGCCCGGCGCTGCCTGGGCCCGGGGCAGGGCGAACTGGACCGGGCCTCCTTCGAGGAGCTGTTCCCGTGGCGCCCGGGGTGGGCGGCCGCCGTGCTCACGGAGGGGTTGCTGGTGCCGGCGGGTGGCGGGTACCGCATCGCGCACGAGGAGTTCGGCGACTGGCTGCAGGGCTCCCAACTCGACCTGGACGAGGCGTTGTACGCCCTCGTCCACCGCTGGTCCGCCGGTCTTCCGGACGGCTGCGCCGACGCCCCCGTGCGCCTGCCCTCCCGGGCCGGGACGACACCGCGGGACAGCGCCGCGCCGCCGGTGCCTCCCGCGCCGCCGCTCGCCCCGCCCTCCGGGCCCCGGTGCCTGCCCGTGCCGCGGCACCGGATCGGGCCCGTCGTCCAGGCGCTGCTGCTCACGGCGCGCCGCTCCGGGCCGGATGCCCTCGCGCGCAGACTGCGGCAGCTGGTCCTCGTACTGGACCGCCATGCGGCCCTGCCCGCGCGCGGTGCCGGGCCCCTCCTGCTCGAGGGGGTGCCCAGGCCGCGCGGAGGAGGCGACGGCGCCGGGGCGCCGGAGGCCCGGCGCGCCGAGGCGGTGTGGTGGGCGGCGCATCTGCTCGGGGAGGCCCTGCTCGGGGTGCCGGACGCGACGCCGTACCGGGAGGTGCTGCGACTGCTGGCGGAGCGCGTCACGGCCCGTTCGATCGAGGCCGGGGGGTTCCGCGAAGGCCGCGGGCTGGGAGAGTTCGGGCCGTGGTTCTGGCGGCGGCTGCGGCTGCCCTCCGAGGAACGCCTGGCGCTGCTGCGGCTGCTGCTGCCGGCCGACGGCCCGCCGCGGGGAGGGGGCGGGACGCGGGAGCGGTTCCTGACGGCGGCCGGGGAGGTGCTGGCCGCCGCTCCGCGCCCGGCGCTGCCCGCGCTCTGCGGCTGGTTCACCGACGAACGGCTGCTGCAGTGCGGGCCCGGCGGCCCCCGGCCCACGGTCGCCACCGCCGCGCAGGCCCTGCTCCACACACACCGGCGGCTCGCCGTGGACGATCTCACCGAGGCGCTGGCCGCGGCGGAGCACCCCCGGGCCGACGAGCTGCTGGCGGCCCTCGCCGAGGACGAGCCGTCCGCCGTGTGCAGGGCCGTCGACCGCTGGGCGCACGACGACCGCCCCGGGCGGCACGCCGCCGCGGCCACGTACGGCCTGCTGGCCGCCCCGCACGCCGCCCTGGCCGCCGACCGCGAGCTGCTGCGCTACGCGGCCCTGGCGATCCTGGCCCGTCCCGCCGACCGGGCCCTGCACGGAGCCGCGCTCGGCCTCCTCGTGAGGGACCCGGCCACCCGCTCCCTGCATCTCCGGGCCGCCCTCGAACGCTTCGCGGCGGGCGATCCGCGGCTGCCCGCCGCGGCGCTCGCGGCGGCGCTGCCCACGCACCCCGAGCAGGTGCTCGCCGCCTTCCACGCCCGGCTGCGCGAACCCGGCCCCGGAGCCGCCGAGGTGCTGCGCGAGCTGGCCGAGGTGACCACTCCGGCCCTCGCCCGCCGGGCCGCCGCCCTGGTGTGGGACCACCTGGGCCTGCGTCCCGAGGACGCCCGGCACGTGGCCGCCTACCTCGACCGCCGCCTGGAGCACGGCCCCGCGGCCCGGGCGGTGCTGCTCCCCCTGGTGACGGGACTGCTGCGGGAGCACCCGGCGGAGGTGCGCAGGGTGCTGGCGTCCGTACTGGCCGCCCCGGGCGGCCGGGCCTCCCGCCCGCTGCGCCGGGAACTGCTGGACGTCCTTCTCGGCCCGGAACGGGACCCGGCCGTCCTGGAGGCCCTGCTCACCGCCGCCGCGGACGGGTGCGCCGGGCGGCCGGCCCCGCTCACCCGCGACCTGGTGCACCGGGTCGGGCTCCTGCTCTGCCGTACGCCGGAAGGAGCGGCCCTTTTCGACCGGCGGCTGGTGCAGCTGGTGAGCGGGTCGCCGGGGTTCGCCCGGCAGGTGCGCGGCTGGCTGGCCGCGGACGGTCTCGGTGGCGCGGGTGCGGGAGTCTGGGACGCGGTCATCGGCCCCAGCGCCCGGCGGATGTGCGACCGGCTGGCGCCCGCGGAGGCGGTCGGCCTGTGACCGGACGGGCCCCGGGCCGAGACCGGCCACGGTGATGGCGGGGCGTACGCGCGGGTCGTCGCACACACGGATGGACGGTGCCTCCGGTCCGGCCGGCTGTCGCGCCGGCACCCCGGGGTGGAGGGCCGACGTCCGGTGCCGGGTTCCGTCCGGCTCGTGGACGAGGGGGGCCGGGGCCGCTTCCCGGAGCGCTCGGTCCCGCCGAAAGGGGCCCCGGTGGACCGGGTGCGGCGCGGTCACCGGGGGCGCCGCGCCGGGGGGCCCACCGGCATGGCAGGCTTGGACCTGCACATCGAAGAATCATCGGCGGTCGAGGAGCGGTCACTGTGCAGCGCTGGCGAGGCTTGGAGGACGTCCCCGGGGACTGGGGACGCAGCGTCGTCACCATCGGCTCGTACGACGGTGTCCACCGCGGACACCAGCTGATCATCGGGCGGGCCGTGGAGCGTGCCCGCGAGCTGGGCGTCGCGTCCGTCGTCGTCACCTTCGACCCCCATCCCAGTGAGGTCGTCCGGCCCGGCAGCCACCCGCCGCTGCTCTCCGCCCACCACCGCCGCGCCGAGCTGGTGGCGGAGCTGGGCGTGGACGCCCTGCTGATCCTTCCGTTCACGGCCGAGTTCTCGCAGCTCTCGCCGGGGGACTTCATCCGCACCGTGCTCGTGGACGCGCTGCACGCGCGGGCCGTCGTGGAGGGCCCGAACTTCCGCTTCGGGCACAAGGCCGCCGGCGACGTGGAGTTCCTGTCGGCGATGGGGCTGAAGTACGACTACGAAGTGGACGTCGTCGACCTGTATCTGACGGGCGAGGCGGGCGGCGGGCAGCCGTTCTCCTCCACCATGACCCGCCGGCTGATCGCCGAGGGCGACGTCGCGGGCGCCATGGAGATCCTCGGCAGGCCGCACCGGGTCGAGGGCGTGGTCGTCCGCGGTGCCCAGCGCGGCCGTGACCTCGGCTACCCCACGGCGAACGTCGAGACGCTGCCGCACACCGCGATCCCCGCCGACGGGGTCTACGCGGGCTGGCTGCACGTCGGGGACGAGGCCATGCCCGCCGCGATCTCCGTCGGCACCAACCCCACCTTCGACGGGACCGCGCGCACCGTCGAGGCGTACGCGATCGATCGCGTCGGGCTGGACCTGTACGGACTGCACGTGGCCGTCGACTTCCTCGCCTACCTGCGGGGCATGGAGAAGTTCGACACGATCGACGCCCTGCTGGAGCGCATGGCCGACGACGTCAAGCGCGCGCGAGAGCTCGTGGACGCGCACCGCGTGGAGTGAGCCCGCGGCCGGCACCCCGCTGACGGGAAAGGGCCCGTTCCGCCGTACCGGCGGGACGGGCCCTTCTCGTCACTGCTGCTGGGTCCAGCCGGGCGGGACCTGTCCCTGCGCCGGCGGCTGCTGCCCGGACTGCGCCTGCGGCGGCGGGGGCGGCTGCTGGGTCCAGCCCTGGGGCATTCCGCCCTGCGGGGGCGGGGGCGGCGCAGGCTGCGCGTAGGGCTGCTGCGGATGGCCGTACCCCTGCTGCGGGGGCGCCGGCTGCGGGGGCGGATACTGCTGCCCGGCCTGCGGCGGCGGGTAGCCGCCCTGCTGCGGTGGCATGGGCTGCTGGGGCGGGTAGACGCCCCGGGCCTGCTGGGCGCGGACGAAGTCCTCGGCGACCAGCGCCGCGAGGTGGAAGTACGCCTCGCGGGTCTTCGGCCGCATCATGTCCAGGTCGACCTCGGCGCCGGCGGCCAGGTGCTCGTCGAAGGGCACCACGACGACGCCGCGGCAGCGCGTCTCGAAGTGCGCGACGATGTCGTCCACCTTGATCATCTTTCCGGTCTCGCGGACCCCGGAGATCACGGTGAGGCTGCGCTGCACGAGGTCGGCGTAGCCGTGGGCGCCGAGCCAGTCGAGGGTCGTGCTGGCGCTGCTGGCACCGTCCACCGACGGCGTCGAGATGATGATCAGCTGGTCGGCCAGGTCGAGCACACCGCGCATCGCGCTGTAGAGGAGACCGGTGCCCGAGTCGGTGAGGATGATCGGGTACTGCTGCCCGAGCAGGCCCACCGCACGGCGGTAGTCCTCGTCGTTGAAGGTGGTGGACACGGCAGGATCCACGTCGTTGGCGATGATCTCCAGTCCGGAGGGCGCCTGCGAGGTGAAGCGGCGGATGTCCATGTAGCTGTTGAGCTGCGGCAGCGCCTGTACCAGGTCCCGGATGGTCGCACCGGTCTCGCGGCGCACCCGGCGCCCGAGGGTGCCGGCGTCCGGGTTGGCGTCGATGGCCAGGATCTTGTCCTGGCGCTCGGACGCGAGCGTGGAGCCCAGGGCCGTGGTCGTCGTGGTCTTGCCGACGCCGCCCTTGAGGCTGATCACCGCGATCCGGTAGCAGGACAGCACCGGGGTGCGGATCAGGTCCAGCTTGCGCTGGCGCTCCTGCTCCTCCTTCTTGGCGCCGATCTTGAAGCGCGACGGCTGGTTGTTGTTCTTGCGCGCCTTCGGCTGCTGGCGCAGCAGACGGTCCGAGGACAGCTCCACGGCCGCGTTGTAGCCGAGCGGGGCGCCGTGCATGACCCGCTGCTGCTGCTCCTGGCCGGGACCGGGGCCGCCCCAGCCGGTCGCCGTGCGCGGATCCACCGGAGGCGCGGGCTGCTGCTGTTGCTGCGGTGGGGACGGCGGCTGCGGCTGCTCCTGCTGCGGCTGTACCGGCGGCTGTACCGGCGGCTGGGGCTGGGCGTACGGCCCGGGCTGCGGATAGCCGTAACCGTGCGGCGGCGCCGGGGGGTTGCCGGTTCCGGCGTGCGGCGGCATCGGCTGCTGCCCCTGCTGCGGGGCGGGCCCCGGCATCGGCGCGGGAGCCGGGGGCTGGGCGTACGGCCCGGACTGCGGGTAGCCGTACGCCTGGTGCGGATAGGGCGGCTGCGGCTGGGGCGGCTGCTGCTGCGCGTTGGGGTCGCCCCAGGGAGCGCCCTGGTTCGGCTGGGGGTAGCCGTAGCCGTGCGGCGGCGGGCCGGGCTGCGGATAGCCGTAGGCCTGCGGCGGCTGCGGCGCGGGTATGTGGGGGTCGCTCCACGGAGCGCCCCGGTCGGGGGGTCGCGGATAGCCGTACCCCGTCTGCGGCATGGGCTGTGGCGGCGGCATGGGGGCCGGTTGCTGCGGCGTCCCCTGCTCGGCGGCCGGACGGTACTCCGGGGGCAGCGGCGGCACCTGGGACTGCGGCGCCGGAGCGGGCGCCGGTGCGGGCGGCACGGCCACGGGCGCGGCGAACGGCGGCTGCGAATACGGGTGTTCGGGGGAGGTCCGGGCCTCGGCCGCGGGCGCCTGCTCGGCCTGCGGCACAGCCGGTACCCCGGCGTCCGGCTCCACGGGCGCGGGTGCGGGCGCGGGTGCGGGCGCGGGAATCACCTCGGCGGCCACCGGAGGGGGCTCCTCCGCCGACGGCGCTTCCACGGGCCGCGACTCCTCGGGCCGCGACTCCTCGGGGTCCATCTCGGAACGGAGGGGCTCGGGTTCGGGGTCGGCGAAGACCGCCGCCGCGGCGGCCTCGCGGGCGGGGTCGGGGACCACCGGGGCGGACTGCGGTTGTGCGGGTGCGGGTGCGGGTGCGGGCGTGGGTGCCTCCGCCCGCTCGGGGGCGGACGGCTGCTCGGCCCGCGGTTCCGCCGCCGGGGGCGGTGACGCCTGCGGCTCACGGAAGTTCTGCGGGTCCCGCGGGTTGGGCGGGAGATCCGCCTCGGGCGCCACGGCCACCGGAGGACCCACCGGGGGCGGGAAGGGCGGGTCCACCGGAACGGCCACCGGCGGCCCGACGGGCGGCGGCGGGCTCACGGCGGGACCAGGGGACGGGGAAACGGGCGTGGGAGGGGGCTCGGGCGCCGCCGGGCCCCCTCCCGCCTGCTGCGTGTACCAGGACGGCGGCGCGTAGTCGATCTGGAACTCGCCCGTGAGGTCCGCGTCGGACTGATCCCCGTCCGGGACGGCCCCGCCCGTGCGGATGTCGTCCTGATCGCTGCTCACTGTGCCTCCTGGTCAGCTGATGTACGCGCCCGGTCCGTCGGAGCGGACGCGATTCCCCCGTCGCGGAGTTCCCGCGGCACAGCCGCCGCGGCTCACCGCCAGAGCCTAATCATCCGTCCCGTGTGTGGGGCAAGCGCCGTCGGCATGACGGCCGAGGCACCGCCGTGATGCCCGTTTTGCCCGTACGGGGGCCCGCGCCGCCGTGAGTTGAGGCGACCGCTGCGGATCCCGGGGCCCCAGTGCCCCATGCCCCGTGCCGCGGAGCGGAAACCGCCGGGGCCGAGACCGTACGGGAACGCGCGGCGGCCCAAGAGGCCGCGGGGGCAGGCGGGACGGTGTCGCGTGCCGATGGCTCTCGCCCGGCGGCGTCGCCGTCGGTCGCCGCGGTCCCCCGTGGCCCTTCGGGCCCGGGAGGTGCCCTCACGGCTGCGTTTTCCCTCTCCGCCTGGCCGGGCTCGGACCTCGACCCGCTCCTCGCCCCACCGCGCCTCTCCGCGCGGCCTCTAATCCACGCGCCGGGCCGGGCCGAGGAGGCCGGTCTCCGCTTCCGTCGGCTGTGTCATGACGAACTGGCGGTGCTTGCGCGTGCACCACAGCGTCACGTTGTCGCCGAGCGTCGGCAGCGCGGTCACGTCCGCCTCCGACAGCCCCATGACCTGGCCGATCACCTCGGCCTCCTGGGGCGAGACCCGCTGCAGCCCCACCACGTCGGCGCCGGCGAGCAACCGCGGGGCGGTGGGCCCGAGATAGGGGAGCAGCGTCATGACCGACTGCCAGGACTGCGCCGCCACCCGACTGCGCGGCGGACGCGCGCCGCAGTCGCGGACGACGACCACCGGGCTGTGTACCGACGGCCCCTGCGGGGCGATCCGCCCCACCTCGTGCACCGTCACGCACTGCTGGCCGCCGCCCGCGGCCTGTGCCATGGGTGCCCACGACTGGGGGCGGGCGGTCTCCACCGCGACCCGGGCACCGGTCGCGGCTGCGCGCAGCGACAGCACCTGCGCCAGCCACATGCTGCCGACCAGCACCACGTCCAGTCGGGCCGGACGGCTCAGCGCCAGTACGGCGGGCCCGCCGGCGGCGTCGATCCCGATGACGACGCCGTCGTCGCCGATCGGCAGGGACAGTCCGGCCAGTTGCCCGGGCGAGAGGGTGTGCCGGTCGCGGCGCGGGCCGAGCAGACCGAACGCGGCGCGCAGTGTGCGGCGCCCGGTGCCGCTGCCGGAACCGCCGCGCGGGTCCGCGCCGTGCGGCAGGTGCGAGGGGCGCGGCTCGGCGCCGCCGGGGAAGCCGGAGCCCGCGCCGGGGCGCTGTCCGCCGAAGGCGGGAGAGGTCGGAGCCGACATCAGCGGGTACCTCCCAGGGGGAGCGTGGCGAGGATGCCGGGCACCTGTTCGCGGTCCAGTCGTACCAGGCCCAGCCGGGACGCGGTCGCCTGGCGCTCCAACTGGCGCCGCGCCTCGACCAGTTCGTTCTCGCTGCGGCCGGTCAGCCGTACGTATCCGGACAGCAGCGAGGCCCGGCTGCCGCCCGGGGTGAGGACCATAGAGAAGGTGCTGGCCAGCGCGGGGGAGGAGGTCAGCAGGCCCACCAGGTCGGGCAGGGCCGCGGCGCCGCTCAATTGGGGCCAGCGGCTGACCCAGTATGTGGTGTGCCAGCGGTCGTCGCAGCGCCACGCCCGCGCACTCTCCGAGGTGCGGCGGGCCTGCCGGCTGCCGTCCAGGGCGGCGCCGCCCGTCGTCGCGAGGGGGTTCACACAACTGGACGTCGCCACCGCGGCGATGATCTCGGGCTCGGTCAGCACGCGTGCCTCGAGGCCGGTGCCCACCAGCCGGCTCGCCAGGTGGTCGGCGGCCCGCAGCAGGGCGCGCCTCGCACCGGCCATGCCGCCGCCGCGGGCCTTCACGGCCTCCGGGCACAGTTCGGGGTCGAGTTTCACGGCGATCCAGGTGAGCCGCAGCCCCGGCGTCCGGCTCTGCGCTTGCAGCGGCGCGTAGGAGCGGGCGGCCACCGCCTGCGGGGGCAGGTGTGGGGCGGGGGCGGGCTGTGTGTGCTGGACGACCTGGACCGAGGCCAGCCGGATGTCGTCCACCGTGAGCAGGCCGTCGAGCAGGTCCAGGGGGAGCGAGCGGACGCCGCGGGCCGGCCGGAGCGGCTCGTCCACCGCCTGCACCTGGACGACGGCCGTCAGAAAGGTGCCGTCGCCGACCATGCCGATCTCGCGCTGCCCGCGTTCGTCGGTGTACCCGTACGTGCGCAGCGCCGGGTCGCACTCCACCGCGGGCACAAAACCGGGGTCGGTGCCCTGCGGCACGGCGACGGCGTTGCGGCGCTGACGGGCCTTCAGGGCACGGGCGGTGCCCATCCACTCGGGCATCGGACGGCCGCGCCGCCGCAGCAGGCCGAACAGCACGAGCGGTACGGCGATGACCGCGGCCACGACGGGCCCGGCCACCTTGTGGACGAGCCAGCCGGCGAACAGCAGGGCCACGGCGAGCTCCATCAGCACGAGTTGCTGCACCCGCACCGGGCCTATGCTCCCGGGCCTGCGCGTCATCACCGGTGCCGCGGCCCCGGCCCGCGCCGAGGGGGAGCCGCCCTGCCCGCCTGGGGCCGGTCCGGAGTGTTGCTGCGATGGCTCGTTCCCGGGACTGCGCCGGGTCCTGGTCGCGCTGGTCATCCCCCGTACAACCCTTCTGCCTCTGCTGGTGCGTGCGCCGCGTGGGTGGCGTCCGTCGACCGCTTGAGCTCGCCGCGTCCACGCGCTCTGCCGCGGTGGGACGCCCCGGGCGCCGCTGGCGGGCCGATCGCGCCACCCCGTACCGTACGGTGCGATCGTCACACGGCATAGTAGGGGGCCCACCCGTCACAGCCGTCACCACGGCGGAAGGCATGGGCCGGGAATCGCCACAACAAAGCAGCGACACACGGGGAGTTGACGCAGGAATGGCGACACGCAGGGATGAGTTGAACGCCTATTCGTTCGCGCGAAGGCGCACGGTGGCCGCGTTTCTCCAGCCCTCCCCGCACGGTTCCGAGGAAGCCGCCCCGCGTCCGCTGAAGACCGTCGCCCCGAGTCTCGTCGTGGGCCTGCTGGTCGTCGTCGGCTTCGGTTTCTGGGGCATATTGAAGCCCTCCGCGCCCAAGGGCTGGGACACGCCCGCCCAGAAGGTCATCGTCGGCGACGAGTCCACCACCCGCTACGTCGTGCTGAAGACCAACGGCGAGCCGCAGTTGCACCCCGTGCTCAACCTCGCCTCCGCCCGGCTGCTGCTGGATCCGGAGAAGTTCGAGGTCATCAAGGTGAAGGAGTCGGTGCTCGACAACAGCGGCATGACGCTGGGAAGCACCATCGGCATCCCCTACGCCCCCGACCGGCTCCCCGGCGGGAGCGACGCGGGCAAGGCCAAGACCTGGGCGCTGTGCGAGACCACGGGCGGCGGGGCGGACCGGTCGGCGCAGCGCGCGGTCCTCGTGATCAACCAGCAGAAGCCCAAGGAGGCGGCGCTCGTCGGGGGCAGGAACCGGCTCCGCGACGACGAGGCCATGTACATCGAGGTGCCGGGCGGCGCGCAGTACCTGGTGACCGACAGGGGCTTCACCTATCTGCTCGGCGGCCCCGACTGGAAGCAGCACCGCGATCTGGTCAACACCCTGCGCCAGGTCATCTTCGGCGCCTCCGCGCAGCCGCAGAAGGTCGACTCCGACTTCCTGTCGACGCTCAACAACATGCCGGGCGCCGCCATCTCCTTCCCGCCGGTCGACGGCATGGGCGAGACGTCCACCGCGCCGGGCCTGGCCTCCGAGCACGCGAAGGTGGGCCTGGTGCTGAAGGCCAACGACGACCAGTACGTGGTGCAGCGGGACCGGGTCGTCCGCGTCACCGACTTCATGGCGAAGCTGCTGCTGAACAGCCCGCAGGCGAGGTCGCTCTACAGCGGATCACCGGAGGCCGTCTCCGTCAACGTGGGTGAAGTCACCTCGGCGCAGGCGAGCGAGACCTTCATGGACGAACTCGGCTGGCCCGAGAAGGCGGTGGAGCAGGCGAACACGCAGGACGAGAAGGACGGCCGCCGGGTCGCCTGCAGCGTGTACGCCGGCGTGGACGACAAGCTGACCGAGAAGCCGTCGATGACCATGTGGGCCGGGAAGAAGTTCCCCAGGGACGTGGCGCAGAGCGGTACGAACACCTACGTCTCGCCCGGTAGTGGCCTCTTCTACAAGGCGTACGACGGCACCGACAAGCGCATCGGGTCCATCTTCCTGGTCACCGACACCGGTCTGCGCTACTCGGTGCCGACGACCGGCGACAGCGACAGCGGCGGCGCCGCCAAGCAGGACGACGCGGTGGGCGTCGTGCAGACGAAGCTCGGATACGCGAAGAACGCCCCGGTGCCCGTGCCGCGGATCTGGTCGGATCTCCTCGCGAACGGACCGACGCTCGACGTCGACGCGGCAAAGCAGGCGCAGGGCTCCTGAACAGGCTTTCCGCGGGTATTCACGGGTGTTGATTGAGTATTTGACAATCCATTGGCGAAGCCATCAACACCCGTGGTGCCGTGAGGGTTTGGTGATGAAGGTCAGGATCCCGATACGGAACCGGGTATCTGTTCGCCTTGTCACCGCCATTGGCTAGAGTTGAAGACGTACGACATCTTCCGATGTACGTCGAATCCGATCTTCTACGTCTCATGGGGGACGCCACACATGGCTGGACAGCAGTTCACCATGACCGAGGAGGAGATGGTTGCGTTCAGCAACCGCATCTCCACGGTCAACTCCTCGATCCAGGGCGAGATCCGCCGCCTCCAGACCGTGATCGACACGATCACCTCGGGGTGGAAGGGTTCCGCCGCCACGGCGTACAACAACCTGCAGACACAGGTGAACCAGGACGCCAACAAGATCAACCAGATCCTGGGCGACATCAAGGAAGCCGTCGACGCGAGCACCAAGAACTACTCCGCCTCCGAGGAGGAGCAGCGCGCGTCCATCCAGAGCATCTCGGCCCAGGGCGGCAACCCGTTCGGATGACCGGTCCCGCGCGGTGCCCTGACGCCGCGTCCGCCGGATGACGCGTCCGAATCCAACATCTGAGGAGACATCACATGTCCGGGCAGATCCTGGTCAATTTCCAGACCATCTCCCAGGCCGCGAGCGACGTCCGTACGACGGCCAACAACATCAAGCGCCAGCTGGACGACCTCGAGGCCGGCGTGAAGAAGATCGCCGCCACCTGGGAGGGCTCCGCGCAGGAGGCCTACCGCGCCAAGCAGACCGAGTGGGACCAGCGCGCCGCGTCCATGCACCAGACGCTGGAGGCCATCGCCCGTGCCCTCGACACGGCCGCGCAGAACTACCAGGCCACCGAGAGCAAGAACCAGCAGATCTGGGGCTGATTGCGCGCCTGGCCGCGTAATACGTGATGAGGGCGGGCGTGTACGGGAGACGTACGTGCTCGCCCTCGTCGGCGGTTTGACCACGAACCGCACACAACGGGAGGACGGAACACCAGTGGGATCGCACGCCGTGAGGCGCACCGCCGCTCTCGCCGCAGCCGCGGCGTTCGCAGCCTTCGGCCTGCCGGCCTCCGGCACTGCCCCGGCGCCGGGCGGTGGCGACGTACGCACGGCCCCCGCCGACGACGGCGACAACGAGCGCTTCCAGATCGACGACACCCAGTGCTCGTTCCCGTCCGACGTGATCAAGGGCACGCCCTGGTCGCTGCAGCGCGTCGTCCTGGACCAGTTGTGGAAGGACACCCAGGGCCTCGGGGTGCTCGTCGCCGTCATCGACACCGGCGTGGACAAGAACAACAGGCAGCTCGCCACCGCCGTCAAGTTCCGCGCCGGCAAGGACCTGATCGAGTCGGACGACAAGAACGACGGCACCAAGGACCCGGTCGGCCACGGCACCAAGGTCGCCGGGATCATCGCCGCCCGGCCGTCCAAGGACACCGGCTTCGTCGGCATGGCCCCGCGCGCGTCGATCCTCGCCATCCGCCAGAACGACAACCAGGGCGGCGGCACGGTCAGGACCATGGTCGAGGCGATCAAGTACGCCGCGAACGCGGGGGCCAAGGTCATCAACATCTCGCAGGACACCGCCACGGCCATGCCGCCCGACTCGGCGCTGGAGCAGGCCGTCGAGTACGCCCAGGCGCGCGACGCCCTGATCGTCGCCTCCGCCGGCAACGACGGTGCGAGCGGGCAGGTCAAACCGACCTATCCCGCCTCCTACGACGGCGTCCTCGCCGTCGGCGCCTCCGACCGGGACAACGCCCGAGCCAACTTCTCCCAGCCCGGCTCCTTCGTCGGCATCGCCGCGCCAGGTGTCGACATGGTCTCCACCGTCCCGTACGGCGGCCACTGCATCGACCAGGGCACCAGCTTCTCCGCCCCGTACGTCTCCGGCGTCGCCGCCCTCATCCGGGCCAAGCACCCCGACTGGACCTACCGCCAGGTCATCACCCAGATCGAGCAGACCGCCGACCGCGCCAAGCCGGGCCGCGACGACTTCGTCGGCTGGGGCGTCATCGACCCCGTGGCCGCCGTCAACGACGACGCCACCACCCCGAAGGACGCCCCGACACCGGACCCGGTCGTCAACACCGGTGCCCGGGAGAAGATCGAGGCCGCGACCGTCATCCTCGGCGAGAGCCCCCAGGAACGCACGGAGCGCTACGCCGTCTACGCGGTGGGCGGCGCCGTCGGCGGCGTCGCGCTGCTGGTGGGCGGCGGCGTGGTGCTGGGCGACTGGCGTCGCAAGCGAGGGATCACCACATGAGTAGGAACGGGGAAGCGACACCATGAGTGACCAGTACAAGGTCGATCTGAGTGAGCTCGAGGACACGATCACCAAGCTCAACGGCGTCATCAGCCAGCTGG
This sequence comes from Streptomyces sp. NPDC026673, assembly GCF_040638135.1. Taxonomy (NCBI): domain Bacteria; kingdom Bacillati; phylum Actinomycetota; class Actinomycetes; order Kitasatosporales; family Streptomycetaceae; genus Streptomyces; species Streptomyces sp. NPDC026673. The sequence goes on from NZ_JBEZXR010000046.1 coordinate 40,353, forward strand.
GTGTGGCGAACGTCTGCGCCAGGCACGACACCTATCTGCCGCCCGGCGCACTCGGCGCGGGATTCGAAGAGGCCGACAAACTGGCGCGTGCGCACGAGGACATGAAGACGCACATCGAGGCGGTCGTCGGCTATATCCACGACGTCATGAACGAGTTCGGCGGCAAGACGAAGAAGGTGCACGGCCACTATTCGGACGCCGAATACGACGCGCAGGGCGGCATGTCCGGCTCGGGTCAGTGAGCCGCACGCAGCATGAGCGCACCCGAGGACGCAGCAGTGAGGGCAGTGAGGAACGTCGTGCCGGTCGCCAAGGGGGTAACGAGCCATGACTGAGAAGCAGGGGACGTACTACGAGTACAACGCCCCGACGCAGTGCTACGTCGGCGAGCACAGCACGGACTTCGCCGGCACCAAGAACATGGACCAGATGAAGGGCATGCTCGCCAACGCCGACCACGTCGAGGTCGAGTCCTGCGCCAAGGGCTGGATGCAGGTGCACGACCAGCTCGTGGTGGGTTCGGGCAGCGCCAAGGCGGTGTTCGACGCGGCGGTCGAGCACATCACCCAGCACTGGGACGGCGCGGCGGCCGAGGGCTTCAAGGCCCAGGCCAAGATCATCACCAAGATGATCGGCGACTGCTCGACGTACGCCAGGTACACCTCCCAGGCGATGACCAACGCGGCGTCCGTCCTGAAGACGATCAAGCCGCAGGTCGACGCCATGGAGAAGCCCGGCGCGCTGTCCAGCCTGGGGAACGCCATCGGCGACGGGTTCGACCGCAGCGACGACCAGCTCCGCTCCGACCTCGGCGGCGGAATGGGCACGCAGTCAGCGCTCGACAAGAACCGCGACTCGCTGTCGGCGGGCAAGGAAGCACAGCTCGAGATGGCTGTGAAGATGGAGCAGTTGGGCGCGGGGTACAACGCGCAGTCGATGGCGATGGGGTCGTGGACGAAGAAGCCGACGCCCCGCGGCCGCGTCAACGACGGTGACGACTTCCCGGGCGAGCCGGGCGGTGTCGCCCCCGTTCCGGTGGTACTGCCTCCGGAGGTCACGCGTCCGAGCGGCGACACGGGGGGACGCACCCCCGGGCGTACCCCCACGGGCACGGTGACTCCCGTGAAGGAGGTGAAGCCGCCCCGGGAGAGCGGGATCACCGGTGGTGTGCAGAAGCCCCCGAGCGGCGGCAAGCCCCAGGTCGGCACGGCCATCGACGGTATCGGCGGAGGTACGGCCGGCATCGGCGGCGGCACCGCGGGCGTGGGTGGCGGCGTCGGTGGCGTGGGCGCAGGCGGCACCGCCGGTGGCGTCGGCGGTGCGGGTGCCGGCGTCCCGGGTGCCCTGGGCGGCCTCGGTGGACGTGGCGGCACGGCGGGCGGCGCAGGCGGCACCGCCGGCCGCGCCGGCACCGCGGGCCGTGGCGGAATGCCCGGCGCCGGTGGTATGGGCGCCGGTGCGGGCGGCAGGGGAGGCGTCGGTGCCGGTCGCGGGGGCAGCCTCGCCCGCCGCGGAGGCGGCGTCGTCGGTGCCGCCAAGGGCACCGGATCGGGCACGCGCGGTACGCCCGGTGGTTCGGGCCTCCACAGGAGCCGCGGCGCCGCGGGTGCCGGGTCCGGCAGCAACGTCGGCAAGGGCGCGAACCGCATGATGGGCCGCGGCCAGACCGACCGGACGGAAGAGGAGGAGCGGCGCGAGGGTGAGCGTCCCGACTACCTGGTCGAGGACGAGGAGACCTGGACGCCCGAGCGCAACAACGCTCCTCGGGTCATCGAGTAGTCAACCGGCCGACCGCAGGATGTAGAAAGGCTCGGAAGCACGGTCCGTGACCGTGCTTCCGACCTGCCCAGGAAAGGACGTACAGGTGGCTTTCACGCGCACGCTGCGGATCGCAGGGGGGCTGGTGCTGGCAGGCGCCGTGACCCTCACCTCGGCGCCGTCGGCGTCAGCGGACGACGTCAGGGACAAGCAGTGGCCTCTCGTGGCGTTCGACGCGGAAGCCATCTGGAAGATCACCCGTGGCAAGGGGGTGACCGTCGCCGTCATCGACAGCGGGGTCAACGCCGATCACGTGGACCTCAAGGGGAATGTGGTCCGGGGCAAGGACTTCATCGACGGCGGTTCCACCGACCCCGGTCCCGGTGAACCGCACGGCACGGAGATGGCCTCGGTCATCGCCGGGCACGGACACGGACCGGGATCGTCCGACGGCGTCATGGGGCTCGCCCCCGAAGCCAGGATTCTCGACATCCGCGACGACGGCCAGGACTCCGACGGTTTCGCCTCGTCGATCCGGTACGCGGTTGATCACGGAGCCTCCGTGATCAACATCTCCTCCGAGGGCTCGTCCACGCGTGACGCGGAAGCGGAAGCGATCGCCTATGCCCTGAAGAAGGACGTTCTGGTGGTCGCGGGCGCGGGTAACGACGGGACGGAAGTCGGTTATCCGGCCGGCTATCCGGGTGCGGTGGCCGTTGGTGGCGTGAAGAACGACACGCGCATCTGGGAGAACTCGAACCACGGACCGCAGGTGCTCCTCACGGCACCCGCGACCTACATCCTCGCCGCGGGGTCGAAATCCGACACCGCGTACCGCACGGGAACCGGCACGTCCGACGCCACGGCCTTCGTCGCCGCCGCGGCGGCCCTCCTGCGGGCCAAGTTCCCGGACCTGACCGCCGGGCAGATCGTCAACCGGCTGACCGAGTCCGCCGGCCTGCCCTCGTCGGAGAAGGGGCTCGCCCTCCCGGACGAGCACTACGGCTACGGCTTCATCCAGCCGCTGGCCGCCCTCACCCGCGACATCCCGGCCGGGTCCGAGTACGGGCCCCTCAAGGTGCCGGAGTCGCTGAAGACCGGGCAGAGCGGCGACGGCCAGGGCGCCACGGACAACCCGTCGGCCTCCGGGCCCCGCGTCACCGGTGGCACCGGCATGAGTGACGAGGAGCAGGCCGCCGCGGACCGCAAGCAGGTGATCGCCCTGAGCGTGATGGGCCTTGTTGGCCTCCTGGTGATCGCGCTCGTCGTCTTCGTGATCGTCAAGATCGCCCGCCGCAACAAGAACGACGACGGAGGCGGCCCGGGCGGGCCCGGGACGCCGGCCGGGTGGGGCGGCAACGGCCCGGCGCAGTACGGCGGGCCGCCGCATCAGCAGCAGTACCCGGCCCAGGGCGGCAACCCGTACCAGCAGCCGTCGCAGAGCCCGGGGCAGTGGTCGAACCAGTAGTCCGGGCCGCTTGACGGCGTCGCCACCGGACGGGGGGCCGTGTGTGACCGCGTTCCCCGCCCGGACCGGACGCGCGTTCCCGGTCCGTCGCCACCGTGCCGCGGGTCACGGTGCCGGTGGCTCCCACGCCGACGACCGGCGCGTACGGGTCCGCCCCGCGGGTGCCGGACGGCGGCGGCGGTGCCCTACCAACACACAGAGGCGGAGATGAACCCGACGAACCCCGGGAACCCCGGCAACCACCAGTACACCGTGCCCCCGAGGGCGGCCGCCCTCGACGGGGCGCCGTACTCCGTGTCCGTCAGCGCCCGCGGGCTCGCGGGATTCGAGCGGCGGGCGGCGGACGGCGCCCCCGCGGCGACCGTGGAGCGGACGGGGGAGGGCGGCGCTCAGGGCGGCGTCGTGGCGAACGTCCACGTCATTGCGGGGGCCGCGCGCGCCGCCGACGGGACCTGGCCGGGGTTCGCCCTCGTCGGTGCCGGGGACGGGACGACCCTGTGCACCGTGAACCCGGCCGGTCCGGCGGCGTACGAGGTGCGGGCCGCCGACGGGGCGCCGCTGGGGCGGCTGACCCGGCGGGCCGGGGGCTTCCTGCCGCCGCGCCGGGTGCGGTGGACCGCGGAGGCGGCGGCCGGTCAGAGGTGGACCGGTACAGTCGGCTCGCGCTCCGCCTGGACGGCGTACGTCCTGCTGTCGCCGCTCTGGTTCCCGCTGTGGCTGGTCCTGGTGGCGTACTCGTTCGTGGACGCCCTGCTGGACGGCACCCGCGCGGACTGGGCCGTCCGGCTCACCGGACCGGTCCGTACGCGCTGGCGCGCCGCGGGGGGCGGTGGCGGACTCGGCTTCAAGGGCCCGCGCTACCGCATCGAACCCGACCGCATCGACCACCGTCTGGCCCTGGCCCAGGCGGTACTGCACGCCTCGGACCACTGAGGGTCCGGGAGCACCGGACGACGGGGAGAGAGATGTCCGACTTCAGGATCGACGTCGATCGCATGCGGGACCTGGTCACCAAGCTCGACCAGGCCGACGACCGCATGCGCGGCGTGTGCGAGCGCCTCAGGAAGGTCGGTCCCAACGGCCTCGGCACCGGGGACCTGGACGACGCCTGCGACGAGTTCCAGTCGCAGTGGGGCGACGGCATCAAGCGGATCGCCGACGCCTCCAAGACGATGCACGAGAAGCTCGCGCTGACGCTCGAGGCGTACACCGCCAACGAGGACGAGACGAAGAAGGTCTTCGACGGCAAGTAGCCGTCACGCGTTCCGCGCGGACGGGGAGAACGGGGAGAACGGGGAAGAGATGGGATCCGACGCGAACTGGCCGGGGCTGGGCTTCGATCCCGCCAGGGGCGACCTGCACACGGTCCGGTCGCTGGCGTACGACGTGAAGTCGGTCGGCGACGAACTGGACGACCTGCACCGCCTGCTGACCGACATCGGCAAGACCGACGGGGTGTGGGAGGGCCAGGCGGCGCAGGGCTTCTCGCAGAAGCTCGGCGAACTGCCCACGTACCTGCGGCAGGGCACCGAGTCGATGCGCGACTGTGCCAAGGCGCTCAACACCTGGCACACCCAGCTCACCGAGTTCCAGCAGCGGGCCAAGGCCCTGGAGTCGGACGCGGTCGAGGCGCGGGCCCGGGTGGCGGAGAAGACCGCGGCCAACGACCGGGTCAACGAGAGGATCAACCAGATCAACTTCTCGGGGCGGCTGCTCACCGAGGCCGAGGCCTCGCAGCTGCGCGAGGAGAGCAACTCGGCGGTGAGCGCCGCCAATGCGGCGGTCGACGCGCTCGACAAGATCATCGACCAGGCGGAGAAGCTCCAGGCGAACTGGAAGGACCGCGCGGGCGAGGCGGAACGGGCGATCCTGCGGGCATCGGAGAACCACCCGCCGGACCTCCACTGGTGGGACCGCGCCCTGGACGGACTGAAGGGCGCCTGGCGGGACTTCAAGGACTGGCTGGTGGAGAACGCCGACTTGCTCTCCACCATCTCCAGCGCACTCGCCGCCGCCGCACTCGCCATGCAGTTCATCCCGGTCATCGGCCAGGCGGCCGGCGCGATACTCGGCACCGCCTCGGTGATCTGCGCGGCCGGTGCCCTGGCCGGCCACTGGATGGGCAACGCCCGCGGCAACGGCACGCCCGCGTGGAAGATCGGGCTCGACGTACTGGGTGTCATGCCCGGCGTCGGCGCGGGGGTCAAGGGCTTCCTGTCCGTCGGCAAGGCGGCGAAGGCCGCCGCGGGGACCGGCCGGCTGGCCCGGATGGTGGAGGGCGGCATGGAGGGGCTGAACAACCCCCTCAGCATGAAGATGGCGAACAAGGTCGCGGGGATGTTCGGCAAGGAGATCAACACCGTGGGCACCCAGCTCGTCATGAAGACGGGCTCCGCGCTGCACGGCGCCTACAAGTGGGCGACCGGAGACGACGAGGGGCAGGCCCCCGCCGCGGCTCCGCAGACCCCCACCACGCCGACGGCGCGGACCGACGTCACGATCCAGCCCTACCCGGCGACCTCCGGCCCCTTCCACAGCGCACTGGCGGCGTGATCCATGACCGACCTCGCACCCGCGCACGACGGCGGAAGGCTGCACGTCGGCTGGTTCATGCCGCCCTTCTTCCACGAGCTGCCCGTCGACACCGACGACCCGGACGAGGGCGCGCGCCGCCTCGTCGCCACGGCCAAGGAGGTCCTCGCGAATGGCAGCGAGGACGAGCAGCTGCGCATGGCGCTCCTGTACGCGAGCATCATGGGCGACCTGCGCGACGCAGGTGCCTGCTACGCCGGCTTCTGCGTCCTGGACATGGACGGCCGCAACAGCACGGCCACCGTCGCGGTCTACCGCACCCCGCTGCCGGAGGAGACGACCGCCGACGACGCCGTGACGGAGATGCTCGCCGCCTTCCGGGGCGCCTACCCCGCCGACGACATCCAGGTCAGCGAACTGCCCTGCGGCCGCCCGGGTGTGGTGCGGATCGGTTCCGCGCCCTTCGAGCTGCCCGCCGAACTGTCGCCGACGGGCGAGGCCGTGACGGTGGACCGGGGCCTCATCCAGGTGTATGTCCCGCTGCCCAACGACACCGAGATGGTGGCCTTCGAGCTGAGCACCCCGTCCATGGAGGACTGGGACCTGTACTCGGAGCTCTTCGCCGAGATCGTGCGCGGCCTGGACTGGGGCACCGAGGAGGAAGTGGCGCTCGCCGCCGCCCTCGAGCAGGTCCCGCCGCAGCAGCAGTCCGCGCCGGACCCCGAGGTGGTGCAGGGCCTCTACGACCGCTCCAGCCGGATCCTGGACGCGCTCGCCGTGCGCGGGCGCATGGACCTGGGGAACGAGCTGACGGCGGTCACCTGTGACGACTGCTGGGGCAGGGGACTGCGCTCCTCCTGCTCGGCCCGGCACCGCTGGCGGATCGACGAGGTGGAGGAGGCGCTGCTGGCGCCGGCCGTCGCGCGGTTGCGGGTGCGGGTGGCGCAGGACGGCTGGACCGTCGCCGACGCGGCCGCGCTGCGGCTGACCGCGGGCGAACCGGGCCAGGGGGCGCATCGGTTGACGGTGACGGCCGTCGCCGAGGAACGCCGCATCACCGTCGAGGTGATCGCCCCCTGCCACCGCACGGTCCGGGCGCCCTCCGGCTCGGCTTTCGGCTGACCCCGTTCGGCTGACCCCGGGCGGCGGGCCGCCGAGCGCTCGGTGCAGCGCCGTGGACCTGCCCGCCCGGGCCCGCCGAACGGGTCAGGCCCCGTACAGCCGAGGACGTTCCGGGCCGCATGGCGGGCCGAGGCGATCGTCAGCGCACGGAACGCCCCCCGCTGCGACCCCTCGGCGTCATCGCGGGAGTGCGCGTATCCGACGGTGACCCAGGCGACCGCGTCACCGTCGCCGTCGGTCGGGCAGGGCACGAACAGGGCGCCGCCCCGTTCGCCGACGTATCCCCGGGCGCCGCCCGAGGTCATCGCGGACCGTCCGTCCGCCGCGGCCTGCCTCGCGATGGTGCCCGGGTGAACGTCCCGCCCGCCCGCGCGACGTGCCGTCCCCGAGCCACCGGGTCCGCACGGTCCGCCGTCGGCGAGTCGCCTCACCCCACCCGGGCGCCGGCCGCGCGGGCGCGTTCGGCCGCCTCCGCGCTGACGCCCTGCCTGCGGGCCGCCATGCGGTCGTCCACGGCCTCGCGCTGGGCGCAGCGGATCAGGCGGGCCGGCCCGGGTGCGGCGACGACGCCGATGAACCGGGGGTCGCCGGCGAACCAGACCTCGGTCACGCCGCCCGCCTTCACCCGGCGGACCCAGAAGGTGCGGCCGCCGCCCAGATACCCGCCGTGGCGGAGCCCGACGGTCTTCCCGGGGTGTTCCGGATCGGGGAGGACGAAGCGCGTCCCGCCGCCCTTCACCGGCTCCGCCGCACCGCCGGGGTGCACCTGCCACGGGTAGTGCCGCAGCACGCGGCGCAGCCCGAGCAGCGGCAGGACGCCGCCGGCGGCGAGCATGGCCTGGTACAGGACGACGAAGAACACCGGCATCCAGACCACCAGGGTCCAGACCGGGGTGAGCAGGACGGCGTACAGCCAGGCGGGCAGCGCGGCGAGCCACACCAGCAGCGCGGCGCACCGGAACAGCGCCGTGCGCATCCAGGCCGCGCGTGTCGGCGGGTGCTCCCAGGCGGTCTTGAACTGTGCGGCGTCGGTTGCCTGCATCGGTGGAACGTCCTTCCGGTTTCCGGTTCAGCCGAAGACGGACCGGACCGAGGCGGAGACCTCGGACTCGGGTATCCGGGCGCGCATGCTCTCCGGCAGTGGATTGTCGAAGCTCACCATGCGCGCGGCCGCGCCCAGGATGTCCCGGTAGTGGCCGTGCGCCGCCGCGGCGGTCGTACCGAGGGTGAGGACGGCGAGGTGCCGGCCGCCGGGGTGGGCCAGATGGGCCGTCGCCTGGTACACCTCCCGGCCCTCCGCCCGCAGGATGCTCTCGGTGAGCGCCGCCGGGCCGCAGGGCAGGTCGGCGTACTCGACCGTGTCCGCGTCGCGCACCGCCATGGCGGCCTTGGCCGCGCCGAGCACGGGCGGCATCCACGGCGTCTCGCGCCACATGATGGTGAACACGGAGTGCACCAGGGCGCCGTCGTCGCCCTCGTGCACCCCGATCGAGCAGTGCACGGTGCCCTCGGCGCGCAGCAGTTCGCTGATCAGCCGGGCCTCGCGCAGATCCTCGACGAAGGCCTCCTGCCGCTCCTCCGGGACCAGTTCCAGCAGGGCGCCGATGGCTTCGATCAGCCGCGCCGCCTGCTCGGTGCCGGACTCCGCGAGGAGGGCGTCGTACGGGATCTCCACGAAGCCGGGCGGCAGCGCGAACCAGATCGCGCAGTCGCCGCGAAGGGCCGAGTCGTCGACCGCGTAGCCGAACTCGTCGGCGGATATGGCGGGGTTGGTGTCGTCAGTGGGCATTGAGCAGCACCTTCAGGGTCTTGAGCGCCGTGCTCCCGTGGGCCGCGCCGTCGATGGTGCCGGCCCGGATGGCGTCCATGGCTGTGGCGGTGTTCTCCACGCCGCTGTTCTTGATCTCGTCGAAGATGTTCTTGCCGGTGCCGTAGACCGCGGTGGCCGTACCGGCGCCCGCGACCGCGACGTCGAGGATCCGGCCGGCGCGCGCGGGATCGGCCGCGCCCTTGACCAGCCAGGTGGTGAGCGGGTTCTCCGCGCCGGCGATGCGCTCGGCCGCCACCCATGTCTTGCCGCCCGCGCTCGCGAGCCGCTCGGTCAGGGTGAGCGCCTCGGTCGCGGCGCCCGCCGACCGCATGGCGCCGTTGACGCCGCGGGCGACCGCGCCGACACCGGGGACCATGCCGAGGGTGTCGCCCGCGACGCCCACCGCGTTGCTCCAGAAGTCGGCGTCGAACTCACCCTTGGTGAAGCCGTCCTTGAGCGAGGCACGCACCTTGGGGTCCGACAGCCGGGAGACGAGCGTGGCGGCGCTGGCCGCGGCGGCGACCAGCAGCAGGGCCACGCCGATCGGCCCGGTGAGGAGCAGGGCCAGCAGGCCGGCCACCGCGGCGATCGTGCCGAGGACGTCGGTCAGGTTGTCGCCGAGCCAGTCCATGGCCTTGCCGAACCAGCCGGGCTCCTCCGGCGCCAGCTTGTCGGTGGCGTCCCGGACGGTACGGGCCTTGGCGCGCGCGGTGGTGGAGTGCTCCTCCTCCAGGTCGCGGGCGCGCCTGATGACGGCGTCGAGATCGCCCTGGGCGCCGGTGACCGCGGTCGTCGCCTCGTTGAGGCTCCGCGTGGCACGGTCGAGCCGGGACTGCGCGTTCTGCAGCTCCGCGTCCGTCGCGAACGTCTGCCCGGCGAGCTTCAGGTCGGGATCGGCCCGCGCGGTCTTCTCCCGCTCCTTGGCGGCGTTCAGCTTCTCCCCGGCCGTTCCCGCCTCGCCGTCGAGGGTGCGGGCCCGGTCCTGGTAGCCGCCGAGGTCGGTCTCCCAACCGCCGAGCGCCGTGGCGGCCTTGAGCAGCGAGGTGTGGGCCTTGCGCAGGTTGTCGGGCAGCGCCCCGTCGAGTTCCTCGCGGAAGGCGACGGCCGCGTCGCCCTCCCAGGACGAGCCGGCGCGGAGCCGTTCGACGAGGCGGTACGCCTGGTCGAGCTTCTCGGCCGAGGAGGTCAGCCGCGCGCGGAGCGCGTTGACGGTGGCGACGGTGCCCGGGGCCGGGTCGAAGCCCAGGTGTGGATAACCGCGCGTCACTTCCCGCCTCCTTGCGAACCGGCCTGCCGGAAGGCGTCCCGCAGGGCGTTCTCCACCTCGTCGTAGTTGGCCTTGGTCTGGCCCACGGCCTCGGCGAGCTTCTTGGCCTGCTCGGCTATCTGCTCGGACCCGTAACTCCAGTGCTCCTGGAAGCTGTCGCAGGCCTCGTCCAGCTCCTTGGTGCCGATGCCGCCCGACGTGGTGTCCTTCATCTGCTTGCGCACCTCGTCGAGGGAGGCGTGCGCCTCCTTGAGCGTCCGCATGAATTGCCCCAATTCGCCGGTGTCCACCGAGAATTTGTCCCCCATGACAACCCTTCTGCGCCGATCTGCCGATGATGTGTCCGGCACAGAGCCTAGCCAGGGGCGGTACCCGGCCCTGCGGGGGCTTGCGATGGTCCGGTGCAGGACCTGTGGGGATCTCGTCTCGCGGGCGCGGCCTTGTCGCCGTCGCACATACCGGGCACGCGCCTTCGGCCCTGCGGCGAGAATGGCGGCGGCAACCCGGGCGGCGCGGTGTACGCGACGCCTTCGGCCGACACGGGGGAGGACCCGAGTACGTGAGTGCCGTCACGTTCCACATACGACCGCCGTCCGAGAGGGAGCGCAACGAGGCGGGCTTCAGGCTGCAGAAGGTCATCCGCCCCCGGCGGGGTGGCGAGACCGTGTACGTCGGGCACGGTGCGCCCGCCGGCGGTGCCGGGGCCGGCGCGAGGCCGCGGTTCGCCCTGTACCGGGACCTGGCCGGGCGGGAACCGCTCGGCTTCGTCGTCCGTCCGGTGGCCGGGCGGTCCTCCGGTGTTCGGCTCGCCGTACTCGGGCCCCGCGGCGAGGCGCTGGGCGAACTGGAGACGCCGGCGAAGCGGGCGCGGTGGCGGCCGCGCCACGAGATCCGCCTGCCGGACGGCCGCGTGCTCGCCGGGCACGGCGGAACGGCGACCTCATGGGTGGTGTTCGTGGTGCTCTCGCCCCTGTGGCTGGTCGTCAATCTGCTGTGGGCGGTCGGCGGGAGCGGGGATGCCGCCTGGTCGCTGCCCGTGCGCACGGCGTGGCGGCGGCGACAGGGATTCCGGGCGCCGTTGAAGTACCACGGGATGACCGGCCGCTACCGGGTGCGGACCGATCGCCTGGACGTACGGGTGGCGTACGCGCAGGCGGTCGTCCACGGCTCTGGGAGCGCCTCATGACCGCCCCGCCGCGGCTCGCCGTCGCGCGCCGGAACAGGGCCGGTCTGCTCGCGCAGTTCGCTCTCCAGTGGTTCCTGCTGCCGGTGTGGGCCGCCGTCGCCCTCGCCCTCGGGGTGCTCGTCGCGCTCGCGTCCGCCGGACTCAACCCCCCGCTCGCGTTGCTCAACCCATGGCGCGGTGCCCTGACCTGGCCCCGGTTCCGGCTCGAGTGGGCCGCGGACCCCGCCCGGTGGGAGGCGTACGCGGCCGGGCGCGGATCCGCGCCCGTGTCGCCGCCGCCGAGCGCCGGCCGGCGGCCCATCAGACCCGGGACGCCGACGGCGCGGCCGTGCTCGCCGTCACCGTGCCCGCCCGGCTCTTCCGCGGCGTCGGCCCGGAGCGGGCCACCGCCGTCGCCGTGGCGGAGGGCTGGACGGCGGAGGTACGCGGCACCGGGCGGGACCAGTGGAGCCCCGGCGCCCTGCACCTGCGCCGTCCGCTGCCTCAATCGGGCAGATAGCCCACCAGCAGGTCCGCCAGCCCGCCCGGGTCGGCGAGCGCCACCAGATGCCCACCCGGCAGGACGTCCGCCTCGACGCCGAGCCGTTCCCTGGCCACGCGCTGCTGGAAGGCGGCGGGGAACAGCCGGTCGTCCCGGCCCACGACGACGCGGGTGGGCACGTCCGGCCAGGCGGGCAGCGGGAAGGGCACGCCGAACGGGGTGTCGGACTGACGGTGCTCCTGGGCCAGGGCCGCCTCCGCCACGGGCCGCGGAAGGTCGTGGAAGAAGGTGACGAGGGGGTCGAACTCCCCGTCCACCGGCCGTCCCTCGGCGAGATCGAGGGCACGCCGGGCCTCCGGCTGGCCCGTGGCGGCCCACCAGCCCCCGGCGGTCTCGCCGGGGGCCGGAACCATCGCGTTGACCAGGACGAGCAGCATGAGACGGTCCCCCAGCCGTTCGCAGGCGAGGGGCGCGCTGAAGCCGGCCATCGACTGGGCGACCAGCACCAGCGGCGCGCGGTCGCCCGCGGCCGCGACGGCGGCGTCCGCGTACTCCCGCAGCCCCGCGGAGTCGTCCGCGGTGGGGAGGTCCACCGCGACGGCGTCGTGGCCGCGGCGCCGCAGCTCCGGCACGAGCAGATGCCAGTACCAGGTGCCGCCGCCCGCCCCGGGGACCAGGACGAAGGTCGTCCCCGTCATGTCCGCCCGGCCTCCCGTCAGGACTTCGCCAGGACGGCGGTGAAGCTGTCCAGGATGTGGTTGGCGCCGGCCTCGGCCGTGGCGCAGTGCTCCTCGGGCACGCCGGGCTGGTGGTAGACGACCTCGGTCCGGTCGCCGCGGTCGGTGAAGGTGGCGTCCATGACGACCTCGGGGGCGCCGGGGACGTCCATCGTCCACACCAGCCGCTTGTGCACGTCCACCTCCCGGTACACCCCGCTCAGCGGCATCTCGCCCTGCGGCGTGGTGATCGTGGCGCGCCAGGCGCCGCCGGGGCGGACGTCGCTGGCCACGGTGGGCAGCGGGGCGCCGAACCACTGGGCGAAGTACTCCGGCTCGGTCCACACCTGCCACACCTTGGCGAGCGGCGCGTCGAAGACCCGGGTAATGGTGATGTCGTTCATGGAACTGCCTCTCCGGTCGGAGCCGGGCCACTGCGGAACGGCTTCGGGGACTGAGACCGGGCGGGGCGGCGAAACTCATCGGTGGCCGTGTCGGACCCCCGTGGTGTGATCGGCAGGAGCGACGAGGGGAGCGGAAGATGGCCGCGCAGGTACGGATCGAGCCGTGGGCGGAGGGCGACCTCGACCTGCTCCGCCGGGCGAACGCGCCGGGGATGATGCGCCACCTCGGCGGTCCCGAGACCGAGGAGCAGCTGCTCGTCCGGCACGAGCGGTATCTGGCGAGCGGCAGCGAGGGCGGCGGAGGGATGTTCAGCATCGTGTTGCTGCCCGAGGGGGTCCCGGCCGGGAGCATCGGCTACTGGGAGAAGTCCTGGCGGGGCGGGACGGTGTACGAGACCGGCTGGGGCGTGCTGCCCGAGTTCCAGGGGCGGGGTGTCGCCGCGGCCGCGGGGGAGGCCGTCATCGCCCGCGCGGCGGCCGAGAAGGGCCCGCGGTTCCTGCACGCCTTCCCCAAGGTGGACAACCACCCCTCGAACGCCATCTGCCGCAAGCTCGGCTTCACGCTGGTGGAGGAGTGCGAGGTCGAGTACCCGCCGGGGCACCCCATCCGCTGCAACGACTGGCGCCTGGAGCTGTACGCCCCGTGACGCCGGCGTTTGTTCCGGCGGCCCGGCGGCCCGGCGGCCCGGCGGCCCGGCGGCCCGGCCGCCGGTGCCGCGGGTGCAGGCGTCGCGGGCCGCGTCCCCGTCCCGGCGGCCGCGTCCGCCGTCGCGGGCGGCCTGCCACAATCGGCGCATGCTGACCCTCGGGACGATCGTGCTCGGAGTGACGGACGTGCGGCGCGCCGCGGCCTTCTGGGGCGCCGCGCTGGGCCATGTGCCCCGCGACGGCGAGGTGCGGGCGGAGGACGACTGGGCGGTGCTGGTGCCCGCCGGGGGCGCGACCGGCCCGGGGATCGCGCTCGGAGTGAGCGCCACCCCGGTGCAGGAGCACCCGCGGGTCCACCTGGACCTGTACGCGGACGACGCCGCCGAACAGGCGGCCGAGGTGGAGCGGCTGGTCGCTCTCGGCGCCGCGCGGGTGGCCTGGGACCGCTATCCGCCGGACCCCGACTTCGTCGTCCTGGCCGACACCGAGGGCAACCGCTTCTGCGTCATCGACAAGAGCTTCGGCTGACCGCCGGCCGCCCGGTCACAGCGGCTCCGGTCCGACCTGCGGCGGGTCCACGAAGAAGCTGTCGTGGCGGAGCAGGAACTCGCGGAACGCCGCGCCCCCGCGCTGCGCCATCTCGCCGGCCCGCTCGAAGTACTCCTCCCTGGGTGCCCCGGGCGCGAAGAGCAGCAGCATCGACGCCGGTTCGTCGGAGTCGTTCTGGAAGGCGTGCAGTCCGCCGGCCGGCACATGGAGGAAGTCCCCGGGACGGGCGGTGATCCAGCGTTCCCCGTCGAAGAGCTGCACGGCCCCGGACAGGACGAAGAAGGACTCCGAGATCGACCGGTGGAAGTGGGTGCTGGGACCGGGGGAGCCGGGCCCCATGTCGATCCGGTACAGGCCGAAGTCGCCGCCCGTCGACGCGTGGGTGGCCAGGTAGTGGGTGCGGCCGCCCGAGGGCGCGATCACGTCCGCGGCGGTGTCGGCGGAGCGGAACAGCGCGCTGATCTCGCCCTGTTCCCCGAGATAGCGGGGCTCCGGGTAGGACATGGACGGTCGTCGCCTCCTTCGGCATCGGTCAGACAGACCGTGCCACATGTGATCCGCGAACACGGATCAGCGCTCCGGGAAGGACGGCCGAAAGGTTGACGAAGCGTGTCCGCGACAGCGCGAGGTGCGGGGCGCGAGGTGCGGACGCTCATGGGCTCATCCCACGACCGTGGCCGCCGCCCCGCCCCGGATGGCACCATGGCCCGCGCACGCTTCTCACGACACTCTCGACCGGGGGAACGGAGCCGATGGGCAAGGAGATCAGCGACGCGGACCTGATGGACGTCGCGGACGACCCCGCGCAGGCCCGCCGACTGCACAAGGCGCTCAGGACACTCGCCGACAACCCCGACGCGGACAGGACGCTCAAGGAGATGGCACGGGAGGTGCTCTCCGGCCGCCTCGGCATGCGCGAGGCGCTGGGATCGAGCGCGTACCTCGGCGCCATCGGCGACCGCATGGCCGAGCTCAAGCGGGCCGACGAGCGGTTGACGCCCGAGGAGCGGGCGGCGCAGGCCGAGCGCGCCCGGCGCTGGTTCGAGCAACGGTCCGCCGAGGAGGGCGAGGAGGGCGAGGAGGCCCGGGAAGACCGCGGCAACCGCGAGGACGAGGCGGCCGGCGGCGCCCG
The DNA here is from genome assembly GCF_040638135.1 of Streptomyces sp. NPDC026673. Classification (NCBI taxonomy): domain Bacteria; kingdom Bacillati; phylum Actinomycetota; class Actinomycetes; order Kitasatosporales; family Streptomycetaceae; genus Streptomyces; species Streptomyces sp. NPDC026673. Next base: position 55,426 of record NZ_JBEZXR010000046.1, read on the forward strand.
CCCCGCTGCCGTCCGGCGCGACCCCCGGGACGTCCCGCCCGCCTACCGGCCGCCCGCACCGCGGGACTGAGCACGGACGCACCGCGGGGGCGGGCCGTCCGGCCCGCCCCCGCGCGCATGCCCGGCGCCGGGCGCCGGAACGGGATCAGCTCTCCGGCAGGAAGCCGGTCTGGATGAGCTGGTTCCCGCGGCGGCGCGTGATGAACTGCGCCCGGCCTGGCGGCTGCCTGGTCGCCTTGACGTTGCCGAAGATCGGGCCCTCGCCCGGGTCGCCGGAGAGCAGGACGCCGGTCGCGCCGAGCTCCTTGACCCGGGTGAGGAAGGGCTCGAAGGACGACCGCGACGCCCCCGAGGTGCTGCGCGACAGGACGATGCGCAGTCCCAGATCGCGGGCGAACGGCAGGTACTCCATCAGCACCTGCATCGGGTTGCCCATCGACGTGGCGACCAGGTCGTAGTCGTCGACGAAGATCCACGCGTCCGGCTCGCTGTACCAGCTGCGGTTGCGCAGCTGCTCGGGCGTGACGTCAGGTCCCGGCATCCGGCGGCCCATGGAGCCGGCCAGCGACTCCATGACCTCCTGCAGCTGCGGACCGGAGGCGCAGTACTTGTACACATGGCTGTCCGGGACCTGACCGAGCAGCGCCCGGCGGAAGTCGGAGACCACGAACAGCGCCTTGCCTGACTCGTAGCGCTCGCTGACCTGCTTGGCGATGAGCCGCAGCAGCGAGGACTTGCCGGACTCGCTCTCGCCGTAGATGACGAACAGCGGGTCGGTCTCGAAGTCCACGAACACCGGGGAGAGGGTGAGCTCGTCCACGCCGATCGCGATGCCGCGGTCGGAGAAGTCGCCGCCCTTGGGCAGCTCGGTCGCCGGCAGCATGGTCGGCAGCATCCGCACCTTGGGCGCGGTCGGGCCGGACCAGCCGGAGTTGACCGCGGCGACGAACTGCGCCATGCCCTCGGAGAGGTCCTCCACGCCCGAGGAGGCGTCGACCCGCGGCAGCGCCGCCAGGTAGTCCAGCTTCTCCGGGGACAGACCGCGGCCCGCCTTGCCGACCGGCACGTTCTCGGCGCGCCTGCGGTCGAACTCGGACTCCATCGGGTCGCCCAGCCGCAGCTCCAGCCGGCTGAGGATCTGGTCGCGCAGCGCGGGGCGGATCTCGGTGTAGCGGGTGGCGGTGACGATCAGGTGGACGCCGAAGCCCAGACCCCGGGCGGCGATGTCGTTGATCACCGGGTCGAGCTGCTCGTAGTCGGTCTTGAAGGTCCCCCAGCCGTCGATGACGAGGAACACGTCGCCCCAGGGCTGGTCGGGGAAGTGCCCGGCGGCCCGCCGCGAGCGGAAGGTGTTCATCGAGTCGATGACGTTGCTGCGGAAGAACTCCTCGCGGGCGTTCAGGATGCCGTGCACCTCGGCCACCGTACGGCGGACCTTCTCCGCGTCCAGCCGCGAGGCGACCCCGCCGACGTGCGCCAGCGCGTCCAGCGCGAGCATGCCGCCGCCGCCGAAGTCCAGTGCGTAGAACTGCACTTCCTTCGGGGTGTGGGTGAGCGCGAAGGACGCGATCAGCGTACGGACCAGGGTCGACTTGCCGGACTGCGGGCCGCCGACGATCAGCGCGTGGCCGCCGGAACTCGACAGGTCCGCGTACATCACGTCACGGCGCTGCTCGAACGGCTTGTCCACCAGGCCCACCGGCACCGTGAGCTTGCCGGCGGCGGTGTAGCCGTCGGCGTGCAGACCCCGCTCGGCGCTCACCGTCAGCGGCGGCAGCACCTGGTCGACGCTGAACGGCTCGTCCAGCGGCGGCAGCCACACCTGGTGGGCGGGCGGGCCCTGGCCCTCCAGCCGGCCCACGATGACGTCGAGCACGGTGTCGGCCAGCGCGTCGTCCACCTGCCCGGAGCGCGTCTGCGGCTCGGGCTCGGTGAGGATGCGCACGGGGACGGGGGAGGCGGTGAACAGCACGGGGGAGCGGTCGATACGGGCCCCGCTCGCCGTGCGGGTACCCGGCGTCCGGTAGGTGCCCGACACATACGCGGCCTTGAACTGCACCATCGTGTCGGTGCCGTACTTCAGGATGCCCGCGCCGGGGACGTTGGGCAGGTGGTAGGCGTCCGGGACGCCGATCGCCGTGCGCGACTCGGCGGCGGAGAAGGTCCGCAGACCGATGCGGTACGACAGGAAGGTGTCCAGGCCCCGCAGCTTGCCCTCCTCCAGGCGCTGCGAGGCGAGCAGCATGTGCACGCCCAGCGATCGGCCGATACGGCCGATCTGGATGAACATCTCGATGAAGTCCGGCTTGGCGGCGAGAAGTTCGGAGAACTCGTCGATGATCAGAACGAGCGAGGGCAGCGGGTCCAGCGCCGCGCCCGCCGCACGGGCCTTCTCGTAGTCGGTGATGTTGGCGTAGTTGCCGGCCTGCCGCAGCAGCTCCTGGCGGCGGGTCAGCTCACCGGTGATGGAGTCGCGCATGCGGTCCACGAGGGTGAGTTCGTCGGCGAGGTTGGTGATGACCGCCGACACGTGCGGCATGGTGCCCATGCCGGTGAAGGTGGCGCCGCCCTTGAAGTCGGCGAGGACGAAGTTGAGCGTCTCCGAGGAGTGCGTCACGGCCAGGCCCAGCACCAGGGTGCGCAGCAGCTCGGACTTGCCGGAACCGGTGGCGCCGACACAGAGGCCGTGCGGGCCCATGCCCTCCTGCGAGGCCTCCTTGACGTCCAGCATGACCGGCTCGCCGGTCTCGCCGAGGCCGATCGGCACCCGCAGCCGCTCGTGCAGGGTTCGCGGACGCCACGTCCGCGAGACGTCCACGGAAGCGGCGTCGCCGATCCCCATCAGGTCGGTGAAGTCCAGGTTCGCCAGCAGCGGTTCGTCGGCGTCCGCGGCGCCCAGCCGCAGCGGTGCCAGCTGCCGGGCCAGGGATTCGGCCTGTACGGGGGACAGCGCGTCGGGGACGCCGGTGAAGGTGCCCGCCCCGGCCTCCAGGTACAGCTGACCGGGCCACACCTGGATGGACAGCGAGCCGCGCAGCTCGTCCAGCTCACCTGGGACGACCTCCAGGATCGTGACGCCCTGCAGCCCCTCGGCGGAGGCGATCACCGAGTCCGCCGGTACGCCGCCGCCGTCCAGCACGATCACCACGTGCGGCTGGTCCAGCACCGGCTGGCCCTCGCGGTTGAAGCGCGGCCGCCCGTCCAGCTCGTCCGCCAGCAGCTCCTCGGCCTCGGCGAGGTCGCCGCATATCAGGCGGCGCGAGCCGGCGCCGTCGTGCTCCCTGTGCTGCGCGTGCGGCAGCCACTTGGTCCACTCCCACTCCGACTGGGCGCCGGGCGCCGCCACGACGGCGACGACCATGTCCTCGGGGGAGTGCAGGGAGCACAACTGGCCCAGGATGGAGCGGGTCTGCCCGTAGACGGTGTCGGGGTCCCCGGAGACCGTCACGTGGTAGAAGGAGCGCAGCCCCACCGCCAGCGGCAGGTTGTCCAGCGAACCGTGCGCCGCGATGAACTGCTGCATCGAATGCGCGGTCAGCGGCTCCAGCTCGTCCACCGGCGCGGTCTCCGGCGCGACCAGCGGCGTCGACAGCTGCTGCGGGCCGAGGCCCACCCGTATCTGCGCGAAGTCCGGGTCGCCGGACCGGCGTTCCCATACCCGCGAGCCCTCGGCGACCAGTGCCCACAGCTGCTCGGGCGCGGGGTGCAGGTAATACTGCGCGTCGCGTTGCCTGCGGGCGGTCTTGCGCACCCCGCGGCGTACCTGCGCCAGATACTTCAGGTAGTCCCGGCGGGCCTCGGCCATCTGCCCCGACGGCCCCTTGCGGGCGCGCACGATCTGGGCCACCACCATCGCCACGGTGGAGCCCATCATGAGCACGCCCATGACCTTCATGAAGCCACCGGAGGTCCCCGACCCCGTGGGCAGGAAGAAGAAGGCCGCCGAGGAACCCATGCCGAGCATCGGCAGCAGGTTCATCAACAGGCCCTGGTCCTCGCCCCGCGGCAGTTCGGGTGGGGCTTCGAGCCGTACCTCCTCGTTCGGCACCTCCGGCGGGTAAACCCGCGGCGGGCGTTTGATGACGACCACGCTCACCGATGCACCAGTCCTTCACGCGAATCGCAGTTTCGGGCCGCCCCCGTCGTGACGGTCCCCCGTATGACACGTCCCGGTCGCGCTGCGCCCCGCGCGGGGCGGGCAAGTGACCACAGGCAGGTGGCGATCCTACTGGGCATGACAGTTCAAAGGCACTGGGACGGGTGAGGGGCAAGGGACTTGGGGCACCCGGTAGGGTGACGGATCGCGAAGCGCGGACGGGGGTCCGACCCTGGACGGCCGCGTGGACACGACCCCAACCCACCCATCACCGGACGAGGGGGACCACTCCAGGTGAGCACGATCTCAGCGACGGGATTCTGCAGAGTCACGGTGGCGGCGCCGAACAGCCGGATCGATGTGGCACTGCCCGAGGACGTGCCGCTCTCCGACATCCACCCCGAGATACTGCGCCTGTCGGGCCAGACGCCCGACGAAGCCGCCCCCACCGGTTACAACCTGGTCCGCCGTGACGGGCGTGTCCTGGACGGCACCCTGTCCCTGGCCGAACAGCGCGTCCACGACGGTGAGCTGCTGCTGCTGCGTCCGTTCGCGGACTCGCTGCCGCCCGCCGTCTTCGACGACGTCGTCGACGCCGTCGCCGCCGCGGTCCAGACCGACCGCCGCAGCTGGAACGACGGCCTCATGCGCGGCGTGGGCCTGACCGCGGGCGTCATCCTGCTCGCCCTCATGGCCTTCGTGCTGTGGTTCTCCGAGCCCGTCAAGCACGACATGCACGGCCTGCCCGGCGTCCTCGCCGGCGCCGCGGGCCTGGTGCTGGTCGCGCTCGCCTCGGTGCGCGCCCGTGTGTACGACGACCGCCACTCCGCGGTCGCCCTCGGGCTCGCCTCCCTGCCGCTGCTGCTCGTCGCGGGCTCCGGGATCATGGGCGTCAGCGGGAACGAGGGACCGGGCCGGCTGCACTTCCTCATCGGCTGCGTCGTCGTGCTCGGCGCCTCCGTACTGCTCGTGCTGATGCTGCCCCAGGGTGACGCGCCGTTCGTCGCGGCCTCCTTCACCGCCGGTGCCGGAACCCTCGCCACCTTCGTGGCGATCCTCACCGAGGCCGCGCCGCGCGAGGCCGCCGCCGTCACCGCCGTCGTCATGGTCGCCGTCATCGGGTTCCTGCCCGGCTGGTCCGCCCGCTTCGCCCGGCTGCCCATCGGCTTCCGCTCGCCCGACCAGGTCCAGACCCGGCACCGCGGCGACGCCGAGCGGCAGGGCGAGGAGGAGCCGGTCGACTTCGAGCGGATCACCAACCAGGCCCGTCGCGGCCACGAACTGCTGCTCGGCCTGGTCGGCGGCTGCGCGGCGGCCATCGTCGGATCCGCCGGTGTCGTGCTCGGCTTCTCCGACAGCGCCTGGGCACAGCTGCTCGCCCTGGCCGTCGGTTTGGCGACGCTGATGCGCGCCCGGCTGTTCCGCTACACCTCGCAGGTCGTGACGCTGATGGTCGCCGGTGTGATCACCGTCGGGCTGCTGATCATCGGTCTCTCGCTCAACCTGCCGACCGACGTCCTCACCGACCTGCTGCGCGGCAACCACTCCTCGCTCGACATCCGCACCGTGTGGCTGTCTGCCGCGGTGGCGCTGGGCGCCGCTCTCCTGGTCGCGATCGCGCTCATCGTCCCGAGCAAGGGCGTCACCCCCTTCTGGGGGCGGATGCTCGACCTCGCCGAGGCGACCGTGCTGCTCTCCCTGATCCCGCTCGCCCTCGCGGTCCTCGACCTGTACGCCGAGGCCCGCGGTATGACCAGCGGCTGAGCCGGGACGGCCGGCGGGCCCCTCGGAGCACCGGCCACCCCGGCCCCGGACGTCGCACCGGGCCCGGGGTGGTACTCTGTGTGACCGATGCGTCCGCCCTCAGGCGGCGCGTCGCGTCTTCCGAGTCATCGCAGCTTCCCCTGTGACGCAGACCAGGGGCGCTCGGAGGCACCGACACCACAAGGAGACCGTATGTCGCTCGACGTCGCGACGAAGAAGCAGATCATCGCCGAGTTCGGCACCAAGGAGGGCGACACCGGCTCCCCCGAGGTCCAGGTCGCGCTGCTCTCCCGCCGCATCTCGGACCTGACCGAGCACCTCAAGACCCACAAGCACGACCACCACTCCCGTCGTGGTCTGCTGATCCTGGTCGGCCAGCGCCGCCGCCTGCTGCAGTACCTGGCCAAGAAGGACATCCAGCGCTTCCGCGCCCTGGTCGAGCGCCTCGGCATCCGCCGCGGTGCGGCCGGCGCCCGCTGAGACGCCCCTAGAGGGAGCGGTTCCCGTCAGGGAGCCGCTCCCTTGGCGTACGTACGGGACCGCGCTGGGCGCGAGACCGGGACGGAAGCTTTGTAGTCTGGTCCCATACACAACGCCATAAAGCATGCGGAGGGAGCGTCCTCCTAAGCGCCACCAGAGCCGGTCCTCGGTAGTGGCCCCCGGGCAGCACGTACGTCCCGGTGGCTTCGATCGAAGACCGGCCCGGCGGGACGCCCCTCCACCGACGGTCCCCGGGAAGACGCCCGGGGGCACGAAAGAGGAGAATTCCCATAGTGGAGAACGAGACCCACTACGCCGAGGCCGTGATCGACAACGGCAGCTTCGGCACCCGCACGATCCGCTTCGAGACGGGCCGGCTGGCCCGCCAGGCCGCCGGCTCCGCCGTGGCCTACCTGGACGACGACACCATGGTGCTGTCGGCCACCACCGCCTCGAAGCACCCGAAGGACCAGCTCGACTTCTTCCCGCTGACGGTGGACGTCGAGGAGCGCATGTACGCGGCCGGGCGGATCCCCGGCTCCTTCTTCCGCCGCGAGGGCCGCCCCTCCGAGGACGCGATCCTCACCTGCCGTCTGATCGACCGCCCGCTGCGCCCGTCCTTCAAGAAGGGCCTGCGCAACGAGATCCAGGTCGTGGCGACGGTCATGGCGCTCAACCCCGACCACCTCTACGACGTGGTCGCCATCAACGCCGCCTCCTGCTCCACGCAGCTGGCCGGCCTGCCCTTCTCCGGCCCGGTCGGCGGCGTCCGCGTCGCGCTGATCCGCGGCCAGTGGGTCGCCTTCCCGACCCACAGCGAGCTGGAGGAGGCCGTCTTCGACATGGTCGTGGCCGGCCGCACCCTCGAGGACGGCGACGTCGCGATCATGATGGTCGAGGCCGAGGCCACCGACAAGACGATCAAGCTCGTCGAGGGCGGCGCCGAGGCGCCGACCGAGGAGATCGTCGCGGCGGGCCTGGAGGCCTCCAAGCCCTTCATCAAGGTGCTGTGCAAGGCGCAGGCCGACCTCGCCGCGAAGGCCGCCAAGGAGACCGCCGAGTTCCCGATCTTCCTGGACTACCAGGACGACGTGTTCGAGGCGCTCGAGGCCGCCGTCTCCGACGAGCTGAAGCAGGCGCTGACCATCGCCGGCAAGCAGGCCCGCGAGGCCGAGCTGGACCGCGTGAAGGCGCTCGCCGCCGAGAAGCTGCTGCCGCAGTTCGAGGGCCGCGAGAAGGAGATCTCCGCGGCGTACCGCTCGCTGACCAAGAAGCTGGTCCGTGAGCGCGTCATCAAGGACAAGGTCCGCATCGACGGCCGCGGCGTCACCGACATCCGCACCCTGGCCGCCGAGGTCGAGGCGATCCCGCGGGTGCACGGCTCGGCGCTGTTCGAGCGCGGCGAGACCCAGATCCTGGGTGTCACCACGCTGAACATGCTGCGCATGGAGCAGCAGCTGGACACGCTGGCGCCCGAGACGCGCAAGCGCTACATGCACAACTACAACTTCCCGCCGTACTCCGTCGGCGAGACCGGCCGCGTGGGCTCCCCCAAGCGCCGTGAGATCGGCCACGGCGCGCTGGCCGAGCGGGCGATCCTCCCGGTCCTGCCGGCCCGCGAGGACTTCCCGTACGCCATCCGCCAGGTCTCCGAGGCCCTGGGCTCCAACGGCTCCACCTCCATGGGCTCGGTCTGCGCCTCCACCATGTCGCTGCTGAACGCCGGTGTGCCGCTGAAGGCCCCCGTCGCCGGTATCGCCATGGGCCTGATCTCCCAGGAGATCGACGGCGAGACCCACTACGTCACCCTCACCGACATCCTCGGTGCGGAGGACGCGTTCGGCGACATGGACTTCAAGGTCGCCGGCACCAAGCAGTTCGTCACCGCGCTGCAGCTGGACACCAAGCTCGACGGCATCCCGGCGTCGGTCCTGGCCGCGGCCCTCAAGCAGGCCCGCGACGCCCGTCTGCACATCCTCGACGTGATGATGGAGGCGATCGACACTCCGGACGAGATGTCGCCGAACGCCCCGCGCATCATCACCGTCAAGATCCCGGTGGACAAGATCGGTGAGGTCATCGGCCCCAAGGGCAAGATGATCAACCAGATCCAGGAGGACACCGGCGCCGAGATCACCATCGAGGACGACGGCACCATCTACATCGGTGCCGCCGACGGCCCGTCCGCCGAGGCCGCCCGCGCGACCATCAACGGCATCGCCAACCCGACGATGCCCGAGGTCGGCGAGCGCTACCTGGGTACGGTCGTGAAGACCACCACCTTCGGTGCCTTCGTCTCCCTGCTCCCGGGCAAGGACGGCCTGCTGCACATCTCGCAGATCCGCAAGCTGGCCGGCGGCAAGCGCGTCGAGAACGTCGAGGACGTCCTCGCCGTGGGCTCCAAGGTCCAGGTCGAGATCGCCGAGATCGACCAGCGCGGCAAGCTGTCGCTGATCCCGGTCATCGAAGGCGAAGAGACCGCGGCCGACGACAAGGCCGAGGACGCGTCCGAGAAGTGACCACCCGCTCCACACGCGTGACGGCCCGCCCCTCCACCAAGGGGCGGGCCGTCCGCACGCAGACCCTCCTGCCCGGCGCTGACGGCGTCGGCACGGTCCGGCGCAGCGTCCTCCCCGGGGGACTGCGCGTCGTCACCGAGACCCTGCCGACCGTGCGCTCGGCGACCTTCGGCATCTGGGTCGGCGTCGGCTCCCGCGACGAGACCCCGGCCCTGAACGGCGCCACGCACTACCTGGAGCACCTGCTCTTCAAGGGCACCTCCCGGCGCAGCGCGCTGGAGATCTCCTCGGCGATCGACGCGGTCGGCGGCGAGATGAACGCCTTCACGGCCAAGGAGTACACGTGCTACTACGCGCGTGTCCTCGACACCGACCTGCCGCTCGCCATCGACGTGGTCAGCGACATGCTCACCGGCTCCCTGATCCGCCAGGAGGACATCGACGCCGAGCGCGGTGTCGTCCTGGAGGAGATCGCGATGACCGAGGACGACCCCGGTGACCAGGTCCACGACCTGTTCGCCACCGCCATGCTGGGCGACTCCCCGCTGGGCCGTCCCGTCCTCGGCACCGTCGACACCATCAACGCCCTCACCCGCGACCAGGTCGCCCGCTTCTACCGGAAGCACTACGACCCGACGCGGCTGGTCGTGGCCGCCGCGGGCAACATCGACCACGCCACCGTCGTCCGCCAGGTCCGCAAGGCCTTCGAGGACGCGGGCGCGCTCCGCGACGCGGACGCCGTGCCCCGCCCGCCGCGCGGCGGCGCCCGTACGATCCGCGGCCAGGGCCGCGTGGAGCTGCTGGAGCGCCGTACCGAGCAGGCCCATGTCGTGCTCGGCATGCCCGGGCTGTCCCGGCACGACGACCGGCGCTGGGCGCTGGGCGTGCTCAACACGGCGCTGGGCGGCGGGATGAGCTCCCGGCTGTTCCAGGAGGTCCGCGAGAAGCGCGGCCTCGCCTACAGCGTGTACTCGTACACCTCCTCCTTCGCCGACTGCGGTCTGTTCGGGGTGTACGCGGGCTGCCAGCCGCGCCGTGTGCACGAGGTGCTGAAGATCTGCCGCGAGGAGCTGGACCAGGTCGCCGAGCACGGGCTGAGCGACGAGGAACTGCACCGCGCCATCGGGCAGTTCTCCGGCTCGACCGTGCTCAGCCTGGAGGACACCGGCGCGCTCATGAACCGGATCGGCAAGAGCGAGCTCTGCTGGGGCGAGCAGATGTCGGTGGACGCCACGCTGGAGCGGATCGCCGCGGTGACGCCCGAGGAGGTGCGCGCCGTCGCCCGGGACGTCCTGGGGCAGCGTCCGTCGCTGGCCGTCATAGGCCCGCTGAAGGACCGGCAGGCCGCCCGCCTGCACGAGTCCGTCGCCTGAGCCGTACCGACCGTCTCGACCGTACAGCCGTCTCGACCGTCTCGACCGTCTCGACCGGAGGACAGGAACGATGAGCAAGATCCGTGTGGGTGTGATCGGGGCCCGCGGCCGCATGGGCGCCGAGGCGGTCAAGGCCGTCGAGGCCGCGGACGACCTGGAGCTGGTGGCCGCGCTCGGCCGCGAGGACAAGTTGGAGACCCTGGCCGAGAACGGCGCCCAGGTCGCGGTCGAACTGACCACCCCCGGCTCCGTCATGGGCAACCTCGACTTCTGCCTGCGGCACGGCATCCACGCCGTGGTCGGCACCACCGGCTGGACCGACGAGCGCCTGGACACCCTGCGCGGCTGGATCGGCGCGGCGCCGGGGGCCGGCGTGCTCATCGCGCCGAACTTCGGCATCGGGGCGGTCCTGGCCATGCGCTTCGCGAGCCAGGCGGCCCGCTTCTTCGAGTCCGCGGAGATCGTCGAGCTCCATCACCCGGACAAGGTCGACGCCCCCAGCGGCACCGCCGTCCGCACCGCCCAGCTCATCGCCGACGCCCGCCGCGAGGCGGGGCTCGGCGAGCAGCCGGACGCCACCGCCACCGCCCTCGACGGCGCGCGCGGCGCCGACGTCGAGGGGGTGCCGGTGCACGCGGTGCGGCTGCGCGGTCTCGTCGCGCACCAGGAGGTGCTCTTCGGCGACGCCGGCGAGATCCTCACCATCCGTCACGACTCCATGAACCGCGCCTCCTTCATGCCCGGCGTACTGCTCGGCGTGCGGAGGGTCGTCTCCTCGCCGGGGCTCACCTTCGGCCTGGAGCACTTCATGGACCTCGACTGACAGACCGAGAGACACAGACCGAGAGCGGGTTCGCCCACCATGCGCGCAAAGATCACCTACTTCGTCCTCGCGGCCGTCCTGGTCGTCTACTTCGTGCTGGCCGGCGCCCGCGGCGTCTGGCTGATCCAGGACGGCCGCCCGGTCACGGTGGTCTTCGGCGTGGCCGTTCTCGTACTGCCCCTGGTCGGCGTCTGGTTCCTGGTCCGTACGACGCAGTTCGCGCAGAGGGCGGACCGGCTGGCCCGGGAGCTGGAGGCCGAGGGCGGACTGCCCGAGGACGAGCTGGTGCGGACCCCGAGCGGCCGGATCGACCGGGCCTCCGCCGACGCGGTCTTCGCCCGGCGCAAGGCCGAGGCGGAGGCCGCGCCCGAGGACTGGCGGGTGTGGTTCCGGCTCGCGGTCGCCTACCACGACGCCCGCGACACCCCGCGGGCGCGCAAGGCCATGCAGCGGGCGATCGCCCTGCGCGGGAAGGCGCCGCAGACCTCCTGAGGCGGTCGCGCGTCAGTCCGGCAGGACGGTCGTCCCGGCGCCCCCGGGACCCCCTGCCAGGGCGCGCAGCACGGCGTGCGGGACCCGCCCGTCCAGGACGCGCGCCGCGCGGACGCCCGCCCGGACGGCGTGCAGGCAGCTCTCCATCTTCGGCGCCATGCCACCACCCAGGGACGGCAGCGCCGCCTCGAGTTCGGCCGCGGTGAGCCGGTGCAGGACCCGTTCACGGCGCGGCCAGTCCGCGTACAGGCCGGGCACGTCGGTCAGCACCACCAGGGCCTCCGCGCCCAGCGCGGCGGCGATCGCCCCCGCGGCCGCGTCCGCGTTGACGTTGTAGACCTGGCCGTCCGTGCCCCGGCCGAGCGGGGAGACCACCGGGACGCGGTCGCGCTCCAGCAGTACCTCCACGGCCGCGGTGTCGACCTCCGCCACGTCCCCGACCAGGCCGATGTCGAGGAGTCGGCCGTCGGCCTCGGCGTAGCGGCGCACCGCGGTCAGGAGGCGGCCGTCCTCGCCGGTGAGCCCGACGGCGTACGGCCCGTACTGGTCGATCAGCCGCACCAGTTCCCGCTGGACCGTGCCGACGAGCACCGTCCGCACCACGTCCAGGGTCTCCGGCGTGGTGACCCGCCGCCCGCCCAGAAAGCGGGCGGGCACCCTGAGCCGGTCGAGCTCCGCGCTGATCTGCGGACCGCCGCCGTGTACGACGACGGTCCGGACCCCGGTCGACCGAAGCCGCACCACGTCCTCGGCGAAGGAGCGCAGCAGGTGCTCGTGGGTCATGGCGTGGCCGCCGAACTTCACGACGACGGTGCGGCCCCGCAGCCGTTCCAGCGCGGGCAGCGGCCCGGGGTCGGTGAGGAGCGGGTTCGGGTGGGGAGGTGCGAGCACGAGTCGCTCCAGGTCCTCGGCGGGCCGGGTCGGCCGGACGCTAACACCCGAGGGGAAACACCCGATGACGCACGGCTGTCGCCCGTACGCCCCTCCCGCGGCCCCCGGTGTGCGGCGTCGTCCGCCGGTGGAGGCAGCACAGCGCACAGCCGTCGGTGAGCGGGCCCACCGAACGCAGCGGCCGGCCCGTGGGCAGGGGAGGGAAGGCCCTCACCCGATCACGGCGCCTCGGCCGAGACCCGCCCCACCCGTCCGCGACCTCCCCGGACGGAACACCTAGCGCTGCAGCTGGGCGGCCCAGGTCTCTATGGCGTCGGCCGCCTGGTCGAAGGCCTCCGTACGGCCCAGGAAGTCCGCGTTGTGGTCGGTGAGCAGCGGTCGCAGCAGCTCGCCGCCGGACCGGCTGACGACCAGGGCCTGGCCCTGTACGGTCCGGGGCAGCCCCAGCCACTTCACCGGCTGCTGGGCCGTGCGGACGTCACCGACCCGGTTCCACGGCAGCGTCGTGGTGTAGAAGAGCCCCACCTGACGCAGCCCGCGGGTGCTCACCCAGAACCCCACGCGCAGCAGCCGCAGCGCAGCGAGGATCACCAGCACGGCGGCGCCGACCGTCATGGCCACACCGGGCCCGTTGCCCGCGAGCCCCATGATCACCGCGGCGAAGAGCAGGTACGAGGCGAGCACCAGCAGCATCGCCGCCGCCGCGACCCGCCAGGGACCCGGGCGGTACGGACGGATCCACCGGTCCTCGACGTGGTGCGGAAGGGCGGCGTCCGCGGCGTACTCGTCATGGCCGCTGTCGGCGGCGAGGAAGGACAGAGACACATCGGTGAGGCTAGCGGGCCCCGCCGGGCCCGGCCAGCAGTGGTCCGCCGGTCGTCTGCCTTGCGGGGCTTTGCGGTGGGTGCGGCCGGTGTCGACGGGTGTCGGGTGATGTCGGAGCCTGTCAGAGCGGGCGAATAGGCTGGGCGCCGCCCCCAGCTCCATGAGGAAGGACGCCCGGTGACCGAGACCCCCACCGACGATTCCGTGCAGTTCCGCGACGACGTGACCGTCGAACTCGTCAAGCACAGCGCCGCCGACTCCGACGTCCTGTGGGCCGCCCGGGTGTCCACGGCGGGCGAGCAGTCCCTGGCGGAGCTGACGAAGGACCCCGAGCGCTCCAAGGGCCTGATCAACTTCCTCATGCGGGACCGGCACGGCAGCCCCTTCGAGCACAATTCGATGACCTTCTTCGTCAGCGCGCCGATCTTCGTCTTCCGCGAGTTCCACCGCCACAGGGTCGGATGGTCCTACAACGAAGAATCGGGCCGGTACCGCGAGCTGGAGCCGGTCTTCTACGTGCCCTCCCCGGAGCGCAAGCTGGTGCAGCAGGGCCGCCCGGGCAAGTACGAGTTCGTGCACGGGTCCCCGGAGCAGCACCAGGCCGTCGTGGACGCCATGCAGGACTCCTACCGGCAGTCGTACGACGCCTACCAGAAGATGCTGGCCGCCGGCGTCGCCCGCGAGGTCGCCCGGGCCACGCTGCCCGTCGGCCTGTTCTCGTCGATGTACGCCACCTGCAACGCCCGCTCGCTGATGCACTTCCTCGGCCTGCGCACCCAGCACGAGCTGGCCGCGGTCCCGTCCTTCCCGCAGCGGGAGATCGAGATGGTCGGGGAGCGGATGGAAGCCGAATGGGCGAAGCTCATGCCGCTCACGCACGCGGCGTTCAACGCCAACGGCCGGATCGCTCCGTAGCAGGTCACCACTCATCCGGAATCTTCCGATTGCCGGGTTTCGTGCAATTCGTCTAGTCTTCAGAAACGGATTCCGGTGCTGCTTGAACCCCCGAGCAGGCAGCGCCGGAGTCCTCATCGCAGGTCCCGAGGGGGTATCCCGGCACCGGCACCGAGTAGCGTTGGACTCATGGCTCCGACCTCCACCCCGCAGACCCCCTTCGGGCGGGTCCTGACCGCAATGGTCACGCCGTTCACCGCGGACGGCGCCCTCGACCTCGACGGCGCGCAGCAGCTCGCCGCCCACCTGGTCGACGCAGGCAACGACGGCCTGGTCGTCAACGGCACCACAGGTGAGTCGCCGACCACCAGCGACGTGGAGAAAGAGCAGCTCGTCCGGGCCGTACTGGAGGCCGTCGGCGACCGCGCGTTCGTCGTCGCCGGGGTCGGCACCAACGACACCCACCACAGCGTCGAGCTGGCCCGCCAGGCGGAGCGCGCCGGCGCCCACGGCCTGCTCACGGTGACGCCGTACTACAACAAGCCCCCGCAGGAGGGCCTGTACCGGCACTTCACCGCCATCGCGGACGCCACCGGCCTGCCGGTCATGCTCTACGACATCCCCGGCCGCAGCGGCGTCCCCATCGAGACCGAGACCCTCGTCCGGCTCGCCGAGCACCCCCGGATCGTCGCCAACAAGGACGCCAAGGGCGACCTCGGCGCCGCGAGCTGGGCCATCAGCCGCAGCGGCCTCGCCTGGTACTCCGGCGACGACATGCTCAACCTGCCGCTGCTCTCCGTCGGCGCCGTCGGCTTCGTCTCCGTCGTGGGACATCTGGTCAGCCCTGAGCTCCGGGCGCTCCTGGAGGCGTATCTCTCGGGTGACACCCACAAGGCCACGGAGATCCACCAGAAGCTGCTCCCGGTCTTCACCGGCGTCTTCCGCACCCAGGGCGTGATCACCACCAAGGCCGCCCTGGCCCTGCGGGGACTGCCCGCCGGCCCGCTCCGGCTCCCGCTCGTGGAGCTCGGCGAGGCGGCGACCGCACAGCTGAAGGAGGATCTCGCCGCAGGCGGGGTACAGCTGTAACCAAAGACTTGAGAACTGAATATCGGTCCTGAGAACCAGCAACAGAAAGCACGATGTCATGCGCGCTCCGTGTCCCCGGGGAGTCCTCCGGGGACTGTGGCGTGCGTGGTGAGGAGAGAACTTGAGCCATCCGCACCCTGAGCTCGGCCCGCCCCCCGCGCTCCCCGAAGGGGGTCTGCGCATCACCCCGCTCGGCGGCCTCGGAGAGATCGGCCGCAACATGACGGTCTTCGAGTACGGAGGCCGGCTCCTGATCGTCGACTGCGGGGTGCTCTTCCCGGAGGAGGAGCAGCCCGGAGTCGACCTGATCCTGCCGGACTTCACGTCGATCCGCGACCGCCTGGACGACGTCGTCGGCATCGTCCTGACCCACGGACACGAGGACCACATCGGCGCCGTCCCCTTCCTCCTGCGCGAGAAGGACGACATCCCGCTGATCGGCTCGAAGCTGACCCTCGCCCTGATCGAGGCCAAGCTCGCCGAACACCGGATCCGGCCGTACACCCTCGAGGTCGCCGAGGGACAGCGCGAGCGCATCGGGCCCTTCGACTGCGAGTTCGTCGCCGTCAACCACTCCATCCCCGACGCCCTCGCGGTCGCCATCCGCACCCCGGCCGGCATGGTCGTGCACACCGGCGACTTCAAGATGGACCAGCTGCCGCTCGACGGCCGGCTCACCGACCTGCACGCGTTCGCGCGCCTGTCGGAGGAGGGCATCGACCTGCTGCTCTCCGACTCCACCAACGCGGAGGTGCCCGGCTTCATCCCGCACGAGCGGGACATCTCGCCGGTGCTGCGCCAGGTCTTCGCCAAGGCCGAGAAGCGGATCATCGTGGCCAGCTTCGCCAGCCACGTGCACCGCATCCAGCAGGTCCTGGACGCCGCCCACGAACGCGGCCGCAAGGTCGCCTTCATCGGCCGCTCCATGGTCCGGAACATGGGCATCGCCCGTGACCTGGGCTATCTGCGGGTCCCCGCGGGACTCATCGTGGACGTCAAGACGCTCGACGACCTCCCCGACGAGAAGATCGTCCTGGTGTGCACCGGCTCGCAGGGCGAACCCATGGCCGCCCTCTCCCGGATGGCCAACCGCGACCACCAGATCCGCATCGTCGAGGGCGACACGGTGGTCCTGGCCTCGTCGCTCATCCCCGGCAACGAGAACGCGGTCTACCGCGTGATCAACGGCCTCACCCGCTGGGGCGCCAACGTCGTGCACAAGGGCAACGCCAAGGTGCACGTCTCCGGCCACGCCTCCGCCGGCGAGTTGCTGTACTTCTACAACATCTGCAAGCCCCGCAACCTCATGCCCGTCCACGGCGAATGGCGCCACCTGCGCGCCAACGCCGAACTGGGCCAGGCCACCGGCATCCCGAAGAACCGCTGCGTCCTCGCCGAGGACGGCCTGGTCGTCGACCTCGTCGACGGCGTCGCCAAGGTCACCGGCAAGGTCCAGGCCGGGTATGTGTACGTGGACGGCCTCTCGGTCGGCGACATCACGGAGACCTCGCTCAAGGACCGCCGCATCCTCGGCGAGGAGGGCATCGTCTCGGTGTTCGTCGTCGTGGACAGCACCACCGGCAAGGTCGTGGGCGGCCCGTACGTCCAGGCCCGTGGTTCCGGAATCGACGACGAGGCCTTCAACGCGGTCCTCCCCAAGATCGAGGAATCCCTCGCCCGCGCCGCCGCCGACGGCGTCGCCGAGGTCCGCCAGCTGCAGCAGCTCATCCGCCGCGCGATCGGCAAGTGGGTGTCGGACAACTACCGCCGCCGCCCGATGATCCTCCCTGTGGTCGTGGAGGTCTGACGCACCACCAGGAGCGGGGCACCCTCGATTTGCATCGGGGTGCCCCGCTCCAGTACGTTGGCACAACCCCCGCGACGAGAACGCCACGGAAACGTGCGCCCTCGAAGCGGTGCGGTAAATCAGACGGAAAGCATCTGCTAAAGTCTGGGAGCGCGAAAGCCGAAAGGCCGAAACGCAAAAGCAGGAAATTCCCGCCGGCG
>NZ_JBEZXR010000047.1:0-71737 GCF_040638135.1 Streptomyces sp. NPDC026673
ACCGGCTGCCGCGCCCCAGCCCGCCGGGCGCCATGACCACCAGGTCGGAGGAGTGCCCGAAGATCTCCAGGATGTCCTTGCGCAGCCTGCGGGCGAAAGCGAGCCCGATCTCCCGCGGACCCCTCAACAGCACCTCGAATCAACCGCAGACGCGGGTTACGGCGGGCGCGCCCACCGCCGGGAGTAGGCGTGGAAGCGGCCATCTGCACCCGCGGACGGCAACGAGACCCACGCCACCGGAAACGCACCCCGCTCCGGCGCCTGAACCCCAACCACGCACCCACCCGCACACCGCAGCGAAGCTCCGAGCCGCCACCCTCCCCTCCGCAGCCCGCCATCGTTGCGACCAAAGGGAGCGAGACGAAGCGACAGCCAAACCACCCACCCCCGCCATAACCCCCACCACCCCGGGCGGCCACGCCCCCTCACACCTACCCGCTGCCCACGCCCGCCCGGGCGCCGGAGTGCGGGAACAGCGGGGCCGGGGGCGGGAGGTGGCCGTCGGCGCCGACCGTACAGCGGTGCGCGATCAGGGCGGCGGCGCCGGGGAGGAAGGGCTCGAGTTCCCCGGCGAGGGCGCGGCAGGCGTGGACGAGGGCGGCCAGGACCGCGTCGAGGCGGCGTCCGGCGGCGGCGTTGCGGTGCCGGCGTTCGGCGCGGGCCAGTTCCCAGGGCCGGGTCTCGTCGATGCAGCGGTTGGCCTCGTCGACGATCCGCCACACCGCGGCCGCGCCCCGCCGGAAGTCCACGTCGTGCAGCGCCGCCGCTACGGCGTCCGGCGCCTCCCGGCACGCCGCCAGCAGCGTTTCCGTACCGGGCTCATCGGCCCCGCCCGCCTCCGGGACCACCCCGTCGCGGAACCGGTGGACCATGGTCACCACCCGGTGCACGAGGTTGCCGAGGCCTCCCGCCAGGTCCGCGTCGGCGCGGGCGACCAGCCGCTCGCGCGTGAAGTCGGCGTCCCCGACCCGCGGCACCTCGCGCAGCAGCCACCACCGCACGGCGTCGGTGCCGTGCTCGGCGGCCAGCTCCTCCGGGTCGACGGTCGTGCCGGAGGACTTGCTGATCTTGCGGCCCTCCACCGTCAGGTAGTCGTGGACGAGGATGTCCGTCGGCAGCGGCAGCCCGGCCGACAGCAGCATCGCGGGCCAGTAGACGGCGTGGAAGCGCAGCACGCCCTTGCCCACCAGGTGCACGCGCCGCCCGTCGCCCGCCCACCACCGGTCGTACGCCGTGCCGGGCTCCCCCTCGCCGTCCCCGTAGCCGAGGCTGGTGACGTAGTTGCCGAGGGCGTCCCACCACACGTAGATCACCTGCCCGGGGTCGCCGGGCACCGGGATGCCCCAGCCGCGGGCGCGGGTCTGCGAGCGGGAGACGGAGAAGTCGCGCAGGCCGCGACCGAGCAGGGCGAGCACCTCGTTGCGGCGCGCGGCCGGCTCGATGCGCAGCCGCCCGTCCTCGATCAGCCCGCGCAGCCGCTCGGTGTACCGGGACAGCCGGAAGAACCAGTTCTCCTCCGCGACCGTCTGCGGCTCGGTGCCGTGCTCCGCGCAGCGGCCGCCCACCAGGTCGTCGGGGGTGTAGAACTGCTCGCAGCCCACGCAGTACAGGCCCTCGTAGTGCTCGCGGTAGAGGTCGCCCGCGGCGGCGCAGCGGCGCCAGAGGCGTTCCACGCCCGCGCGGTGGCGCGGGTCGCGGCTGGTGCGGATGAAGTCGTCGAGCGAGAGCGCGAGCGGGGCGTCGAGCGCGGCGAAGGCGGCCGCGTTGCGGTCCACGAGGTCCTGGACGGGGATGCCCTCGGCCTCCGCGGCGAGCACGTTCTTCAGCGAGTTGTCGTCGGTGCCGCTGAGGAAGCGCACCGGTTCGCCGCGCCTGCGGTGGTGCCGGGCCAGGACGTCCGCCTGCACCAGTTCGAGCGCGAAGCCGAGGTGGGGCCGGGCGTTGACGTACGGGATGGTGGTGGTGACGTAGAAACGGGAAGCGCGGGGCGCGGTCATCGGAACCTCCGGGAAGGACGGTGGCGGGGCTCCGACGCGCAAAAGGATCGAGGCCCCGGTGGGGGCCTCGGAAGACGCGGACGCGTCCGGTGTCAGCGGCCCCGGGCGGGGGCCGTCATCTGCCGGTGGTACGGGTTCGCGATCATGCCTCGATGCTAGCAGCGGGGGCGCTCAGTTCGCGGAACCATTTCGCCAGGAACGCGACGAGGAAGAGCGCGTGCACGACGAACAGCACGGCGTACGCGGCGAGGAAGAGGCGCGGCGCCCCGAGGGTGAGGAAGACCAGGCAGAAGACCCCGTAGTCGACGGGCAGCAGCGCCACCGCGCGCAGCCGCGAGGGCGCGGGCGCCGGTGCCGCCTGCGCGGCGGCGGGGGGCTTCGGCTTGAGCTTGTCCGCGAGCAGTCCGCCGCTGAAGATCAGTACGGCGACGAGCTGGAAGCCCAGCGGCAGCAGCAGCCAGGCCTCGCCGGGCAGATCGAAGAAGCGGTGGAAGGAGATCAGCACACCCGCGTGGATCGCGGTCATCTTGGCGGCGTCCACCACGTGGTCGAGCCACTCCCCCGCCGGGCTGCCCCGCCCCAGCAGCCGCGCCAGCTGGCCGTCGGCGGAGTCGAAGGCGAAGCCGACGACGAGCCCGAGGTACACCGCCAGGGCCAGCGGCCAGGAGGGCCGGGCCAGCGTCAGCGCCGCCACCGCGCCCAGGCTGAAGGCGGCGCTGACCAGCGTGACCTGGTTGGGCGTCAGCCCCACCCGGTAGGCCCCGGCGGCGAGCACCCGGCCGGCCGGGCGGTTGACGTACCGCGAGTACAGCGACACGCCCTTGGCGGACTTCTGGGCCGTGCGCAGCTCGCGCAGCGCGCCACCGATGGTCAGCGTCACGTAACCCCCCAGCAATGCGTCATTCGTGCGAATCACATCATGGCAGGACGCGGCCCCCGCGTGGGGCCGGACGGCTTGCTGAAAGGGCGTCACCCGGGAGCCGCGGGCGCCCGGCCCGTCCGGCGCGGGTCCGCCCCGCGCCCGGAGCGGCGGCCGCCGGGCCGGCCGCGGTCACCCCGTCACATGGGTGAGCAGGAGGGCGATGTCGTCATTGCGCGGACCCGACCGCTGGGCGTGCCCGAGGAGGCTGTCGGCCAGGGCGTCCATCGTGGCGTCCGTGCCGGCGCGCGCGAGGTGCTCCGCCAGTTCGGCGGCGGAGACGTCCAGGTCGACGCCCGGGGTCTCCACCAGCCCGTCGGTGTACAGCGCCAGCACCGTGCCGGGCGGCAGGGCGATCTCCGTCGTCGGATAGCGCGCGTCGCGGTCGACGCCCAGCAGCGGGCCGGGCGGCAGCGGCAGCACCTCGGTGGTGCCGTCGGGATGGCGCAGCACCGGCGGCGGGTGGCCCGCGGTGGCCACGCAGGCGGTGTGGCGCTCCAGGTCCAGCTGGGCGTAGAGGCAGCTGGCGAGCAGGCCCGGGTCGAGGTCGACGAGCAGCCGGTTGGAACGGGTCAGCACCTCGCTGGGTGGCGCGCCCGCGGTGGCGCGGACGGCGGTGCGGACCTCGCCCATGAGCGCGGCGGCGTTCACGTTGTGGCCCTGCACGTCGCCGATCGCCACACCGCACGTGGTGGTGCCGAGCCGGATCACGTCGTAGAAGTCGCCGCCGATGTCGATGCCGCGGGTGGCCGGCATATAGCGGACGGCCACCTCCAGCCCGGGGACGTCGGGCAGGGCGCGGGGCAGCAGCCGGGCCTGCAGGCTGATGGCGAGGCTGTGCTCGACGTCGTAGAGGCGCGCGCGGTCCAGGGCCTGCGCGACCAGTCCGGCGATCGAGATGAGGACGCTGCGCTCGCTCGACGAGAAGGGGTGCGGGCGGTCGTAGGCGAGGGCCATGGAACCGACCGGCCGGCCCGAGGTGATCAGGGGCAGGAACGCCCAGGCGGCCTTGCGGTCCCGGACGGTCGACCCGGGGTAGATCCGCAGCAGCTCCTCGACGTTGGCGAAGAAGCCGGGGACCCCGGTCTTGAGGGCGCGCACGGCGGGGTTGTCGCAGTCCATGGGCATGGTGTCGATGGACTCCATGAAGTCCTCGTGGTAGCCCCGGTGGCCGATGATCCGCAGCCGGCCCTCCTCGGCGGTCAGCAGCGCCACGGCCTGCACGCCGAACACGGACAGCATCTGCTCGACGACCAGGTCGATGACGTCCTGCGCGCCGACGGCCTCGGTGAGCGTGGCGGCCATGTGCAGCAGGTGGTAGAGGGCGATGGCCCGGTCCGGCGTGGGCCCCGCGGGGAGCGGTGCCACGGGCGTGTCCGCGGCCTCGGGCGTGGGGACGGGTGTGACGCGGACGCTGACGCCGGTGCCGTCCGGGTAGAACTCGAAGGAGAGCCAGCGGTCCGGCGGGCGCAGCGCGGTGGCCGAGCCGGGGCGGCGGCTGATCATCGCGCTGCGGAAGCGGTCCTCGAAGACCGGGTCGTCCAGCCATGGCAGCAGTTCCCAGGGCTCGGACCCCAGGAGGTCGGGCACCTCCGCCCCGAGCAGGGCGGCGGCCGTCTCCGTGACGAAGGTGATCCTGCCGTCGAGGTCCAGGGCGAAGGAGCCCTCGGGGAGGCGTTCGGCGAGGTCGGCTGCGGCGAGGGCCTCGTCCGGGCCGTGGGTGCGGGTACGGACGGCGGGCAGGACCCGGGGCGCGGCCGGTGGCAGCATCGGCCTGCCGTCCTCCGCGGCCCGGCGCAGGAGGCGGCCCATGCGGTCGCACGCGCCGCGGTAGGCGTCGCGGGTCCGCTGGGTGATCCGGCCCGGGTGCCCGCCGGGCCACACCAGGCACAGCGCGCCCCAGGTGGTGGTGCCGGTGGTGATCGGCGCCGCGGCGAGCGGGAAGTCGTACGGCAGCACCAGGGCGAGCCGGGGATACGTCCGGGCGATGTCCTCGTGGCCGCAGAGCCACACCATGCGCCGCTCCCGCACCGCGTCGGCCACCGGGCTGGCGGCCCCGGGCACCACCCGCCCCCAGATCGAGTCGATCTTGCGCGACACGCCGATCACCACTGTCAGCCGCAGCAGGTCCCGCTCGGGCGTCAAAAGGTAGACCAGGCCCATCGAGGCGCCCGTGTCGCGCACCACCTGGCTCAGCTGGCTGTCCAGCAGCGCCGGGCCGGGATCGGCGGCGACGAGATCGGCGACGTCCGGCGGCATGCCGTCACCGCCCCCCGGCCGGTGCCGGGGCCGGTCGCGTCCTGATCTCGGGGACCATGCCTCCTGCGCCTCCGTTCCACCGCGGGGCCGACCGGCCGTGCGAGCGCCGGGATCTTCACCCCACGTCAGCCAGCCAAAATACCCGATTACCGGGCAATATTCCCCTTCTGGGCCCCGCTCTCCACTCATGTCCGACACACCTGGCGGCCCCACGGGCCCCTCGGACTCAGACCACGCCGAGCGCCCTCGCGAACCGCGTGCCCGCGGCCGCCCGGGGCGCGCTCCCGTCGCGCCAGGTGCGGCACGGGTGCACGGAGTTGGCGAGCAGCACCAGGAAGGCGTCGGTGGCGGGGTCGATCACCAGGCTGGTGCCGGTGAACCCGGTGTGGCCGACCGCGCCGCGCCCGGCGAGGGCGCCCATGAACCAGGGCCGGTCCACCTCGAAGCCGGGGTAGGGGCCGCCGCGGTCCAGCAGCGCGCGGCAGAACAGGGCGAGGTCCCAGGCGGTGGAGAAGAGCCCGGCGTGCCCCGCGACCCCACCCATGACGTGCGCGTTCTCGTCGTGGACCGTGCCGCGCAGGGGGCCGCGGTCCAGCCGTCCCCAGGGCCGGCGCTGGTCCTCGGTGGCGGCGATGCGCGGCATCCACGAGGCGGGCGGGTTGTACCGGGTGTCGTACATCCCGAACGGATCGGTGACGTCCTCCCGGACGAGGGCGTCGAGGGCCTCGCCGGTGGTCCGCTCCAGGACGTGCTGGAGGGCGATGAGGTTGAGGTCGGAGTAGATCCGTTCGCTGCCCGGCGTGACGACGGGGGCCTCTTCCCAGAGCAGCCTGGCCCGGGACTCGGCGTCGGCGTGGTCGTGGAAGGGCAGCTCCGGACGGAGCCCGGAGGTGTGGTCGAGCAACTGCCCCACGGTGATGCGCCGCTTCCCGGCGGCCGCGAACTCGGGCAGGTACCCGGCCACCTCACGGCCGAGCTCCAGCCGCCCCACCGCGACCACGGCCGTGAAGAGCTTGGTCAGCGACGCGAGGTCGAAGACGGTGTCGGGCCGCATCGGCACCCGGTGCTCCCGCGGCAGCTCCACACCGCGGTCGGCTGCCCCGTCGTACGCGGCGTACCGCACGGCCCAGCCCACCGCCTCGTGGAGAGCGACGGTGCCGCCGCGGCCCGCCAGTACCACCGCCCCCGCGCACCAGGGGTGCGCGGAGGGGGACGCGGGCTCCAGATATGGGGTGATGTCCGTGACGAGCAGGCTCAGCTCGTCGCCGCGCAGCTCCGCCTCACGGGAGGTACCTCTCGACAGCTGCGGGGCCATGCTCCTCCAGCAACTTGCGGGCCTTCTCGATGAGGGCCGGCGTCGGCTCGCGGCCGGAGGCCATGACCAGGTCCTCCGGATCGATCATGTGTTCGGACCCGGTGTGCAGGCAGCTGTCTGCGGTCTTCCAGGCCCACTTGCTCTCGTCGATCGGCTCGGACATCGCTGCCTCCTGACTCGGCGCGGCAATGACGGCACGAATCACCGTGCATCCACAGTACGCCGCCATGGTCGGCACAGCCCGGCGAAGCAGACCCAGGCCGCGAGCACGCTGCCCAGCTGCACCACGGCCATCGGCACCGCCGTGTGCTCGCCCGCGATGCCCACCAGCGGCGAGGCGATCGCGCCCACCAGGAAGGACGTCGTGCCGAGCAGGGCGGAGGCGGATCCGGCGGCGTGCCGGGTCCGCATCAGCGCGAGCGCGTTCGTGTTGGGCAGCACCAGGCTCATCGCCGCCATCAGCACGAAGAGCCCCGCGGCGACCGGCAGCAGACCGACGGGCCCGAACCACCCGGCGGTCAGCGCCAGCAGCGCGGCCGCGGCCACTGTGATCACCGCCAGCCCCACCCCCGTCACCCTGTCCATGCTGACCCGCCCGACCAGGATCTTGCCGTTGACCTGGCCCAGCGCCACCAGGCCCACGGAGTTGAGGCCGAAGAGCAGGCTGTAGGTCTGCGGGGAGGCCCCGTAGATCTCCTGGACGACGAACGAGGACGCGGAGACGTACGCGAACAGCGCGGCGAAGGTGAAGCCGCCGGTGAGCATGTAGCCGGTGAAGGCGCGGTCCGCGAGGAGGCCGCGCATCGCCCCCAGCGTCTCACCGAACCCGCCGTCGTGCCGGTCCGCGGGGCGCAGCGTCTCCGGCAGGCAGCGCCACACCACCAGCGTGAGCAGCACGCCGACCACGGTCAGCACGGCGAAGACCCCGCGCCAGTCGGTGAGCCGCAGGACCTGGCCGCCGATGAGCGGCGCGACGATCGGCGCGACGCCGGAGATCAGCATCAGGGTGGAGAAGAAGCGGGCCATGGCCACGCCGTCGTACAGGTCGCGGACGATCGCGCGGGCGATCACGATGCCGGCCGCACCGGTGAGGCCCTGCAGCAGCCGGAAGCCGATCAGCAGGTCCGTGGTGGGCGCGAAGGCGCAGACGGCGGTGGCGAGGACGTAGAGCACCATTCCGGCCAGCAGCGGCCGGCGCCGGCCCCAGCGGTCGCTCATCGGGCCGACGATCATCTGGCCGATGGCGAGGCCGAACAGGCACGCGGTGAGCGTGAGCTGCACCGTGACCGCCGGGCTGTGCAGTTCCTCGGTGACCTGCGGCAGAGCCGGCAGATACATGTCCATGGAGAGCGCCGGGAGGGCGCTGAGAGCACCGAGGAGGAAGGTCACCATCAAGCCGGCGCGAGCTCCTGGGATCTCTCCGGCGCGTCGTACCGGGGCTGACGGCCCCGGTGTGGATATCTGGTCGGGCGGGGTCGCGCCGGCTTCCGGCATGGGTCTCTCTCCGTGGTGTGTGAATCGTTCTCTATGCTCTCAGCAATCACGAGGTGGTCGAGGCCAGGTGGGGGCAGATTCATGACGGAATCGGTCGGTTCCGGTAGGAAAGTGCGCTGGGGCATCCTGGCCACCGGCGGCATCGCCGCGTCCTTCGCCGAGGACCTGCGGGAGATGAAGGACGACGCGGAGATCGTCGCGGTCGGCTCGCGCAGCCTCGCCTCCGCGCGCGCCTTCGCGGACCGCTTCGGCATCCCGCGCGCCTACGGCAGCTGGACCGAACTCGCCGACGACGACGATGTGGACGTGGTCTACGTCGCCACCCCGCACTCGGCGCACCGCGTCGCGGCCGGGCTGTGCCTGCGGGCCGGGCGGGCCGTGCTGTGCGAGAAGCCCTTCACCGTCAACGCGGTCGAGGCACGCGAGCTGGCCGACCTCGCCCGCGCCCGCGGACGCTTCCTGATGGAGGCGATGTGGACCTACTGCAACCCCGTGGTGCGGCGGCTGACCGAGCTGGTCGCGGACGGGGCGATCGGCGAGGTCCGCAGCGTGCACGCGGACTTCGGCCTGGCCGGCCCCTTCGAGCCCGGCCACCGGCTGCTCGACCCGGCACTCGGCGGCGGCGCCCTGCTGGACCTGGGCGTCTACCCGGTCTCCTTCGCCCACCTGCTGCTCGGCGAGCCCGACGAGGTGCAGGCCTGGGCGCACCTCACACCGGAGGGCGTGGACGACAACACCGGCGTGCTGCTCGGCTACGACAGCGGCGCCATGGCGGTGCTCAGCTGCTCCCTCACCGCCGACACCGCGTGCACGGCGGTGGTCACCGGCTCCGCGGGGCGGATCGAGATCCCCCGCGGCTTCTTCCACCCCGACCGCTTCGTGCTGCACCGCGAGGGGCGCGAGCCGGAGGAGTTCGGCGCCCCCGACAGCGGCCTGCGCGGTCTGCAGTACGAAGCGGCCGAGGTCATGCGCTGCCTGCGGGCGGGCGAGCGGGAGTCGCCGCTCGTGCCGCTGGAGGGCAGCCTCGCCGTGATGCGGACGCTCGACACCATCCGGGACCGCATCGGCGTGCGCTACCCCGGCGAGGCCTGAGAGGCCGCTCGGCCGGGCGGGACCGCCTCCGACCCGCTCAGGTCTCCCGCAGACCGGGGTCGCCGGCCTCCGTGACGAAGGACGCCGCGGTGGTCAGGGCGGCGCCCGGGGCCGTCACCGAGTCGACCGTCTTGAAGTCGGCCCGGGCCTCCTCGGCGTCCAGCCGCACGGTCAGATAGCCGCGGCGCCCGTCGTAGAAGCGCAGGTGCGGATTGGCGGTCATGAGCGCGCTCCAGTTGTCGGGGCGCGGGGAGCCGTCGCGGCCGCTGGAGACCGAGCTGGTGACCAGCTCGGTGCCGAGGGTGCGCGAGGTGGGGTCGTCCCAGTCGGCCTTGATGTCCATCGCGTAGTGGACGTGCACGTCGCCGGTGAGCACCAGCAGGTTCTCGATGCCGGCGGCGCTCGCCCCGGCCAGCACCCGGTCGCGCGAGACCGGGTAGCCGTCCCAGGCGTCCATGCTGAGCGCGGAGGTCCCGGTGGCGTTGTTCCGCCGCCGGGAGAACACCACCTGCTGCGGGATCACGTTCCACGTGGCGCGCGACCGGCGGAAGCCGTCCAGCAGCCAGCGCTCCTGCGTCGCGCCGGTCAGCGTGCGCGCCGGGTCCTGCGACTCCGGTCCGGGGTGGTGCCAGCGGCCCCGGTACGCCTGGGCGGTGCGGTACTGGCGGGTGTCGAGGATGTCGAACTGCGCGAGCCGCCCGTAGTGGAAGCGCCGGTAGAGCGTCATGTCCGGGCCCTGGGGGAGCTGCGGGCGGCGCAGCGGCTGGTTCTCCCAGTAGGCGCGGTAGGCGGCGGCGCGGCGGATCAGCAACTCGTCGGCGGGTACGCCGCTCGCGTCGCCGCCGCCCGCGTAGTTGTTCTCGGTCTCGTGGTCGTCCCAGGTGACGAACCAGGGGAAGGCGGCGTGCGCGGCCTGGAGATCGGGGTCGGACTTGTAGAGGGCGTACCGCAGGCGGTAGTCCTCCAGCGTCACCGTCTCCTTGGCGAACCACTCCGGCAGGGTGCGGCCGGTGTGGGCGCGGGCGCCGCCGGTGGCGCTCACGGCGTACTCATAGAGGTAGTCGCCCAGATGGAAGACGGCGTCGACGTCCTCGTTCGCCAGGTGCCCCAGCGCGGTGAAGTACCCGTCGTGGTACGCCTGGCAGCTCACCGCGGCCAGCCGCATCTCGTACGGGAGCGAGTCCGGCGCGGGGGCGGTGCGGGTGCGGCCCGGCGGACTGATCCAGGGCCCCGCGCGGAAGCGGTAGTAGTACACCCGGTCCGGCTGGAGACCGAGGACGTCGACGTGCACGGTGTGGTTGAACTCCGGATACGCCGAGGCGATCCCCCGGCGGACGACGCGTGCGAAGCGCTCGTCCCGCGCGATCTCCCACTGGACCGGCACCCAGCCCTCGGGCAGCCCGTTGCCCGGCCACGGCTCGTACGGGCGCGGCGCGAGCCGGGTCCACAGCACGACGCCCCACGGCAGGGGGTCGCCGGAGGCGACGCCGAGTGTGAAGGGGTTCTCGGCGAGTGCCCGCGGCGGCGCCTGCGCCGACCGGGCGGCACCGGCGGCGGGCAGGTTCGTGCCGAACGCGAGGGCCGCGGCGGCCCCCGTGGCGGTCAGGAACCGGCGGCGGTCGAAGAACGCGGCGGCGGCGCGCAAGGTGCGGTCGTGGGGGCCGTGGACCTGCGGGTGCGTCACGTGTCCCTCCCTGACGGTGGGATGCGTGGCCCCGGTGCAGTGGCCAGGGGGACGGTACGTTGACGCGCACACGGCATCCCGGTGGCGCGCACGCCGGGTTCCGGAACCCCCGTTCGGCTCACGGCGCCACACCCCCCGTATGTGACGTACCGTCACTTCATCGGTCCGGAACGGCCACCGTAACCGGCACGCACCGGCCCCGCGACGCGACGACCGCCGTCCGGGGGGCACCGCATCGCCCATGGGGTACGGCCGCTCCCACCCGTGTGCGACCGCCGGAACATCACCCTGACCGGCGACCCCGCCGGTCGGCGTCCCCGGCCCGAGCGCGCCATGACGCCCCGTCACGAGGACTCCGGGAAGGGGCGGGTGGCGGCGGGCGGTGACCCGCCGGAAACGCCGCGGGCGGAGGGCGCGCCACCGCGTCCCCACGCCCCGGAAGGCGCGGCTACGCCGCCCCGTGGGCCGGGGCGATGGCCTCGATGCGCTGCGCGAGACCGAAGTCCCGCTCCGTGAGCCGGCCGCCGGCCGCGTGCGTGGTGATGGAGACGGCGATCGAGTGGTAACCCAGCGTCAGATCGCTGTGATGGTTGAGCTCGTCCTGGATCTGCGCGATGTGCACCACGAAGACGGCCGCGGGAATGTGCGGCAGCCGGTACGTGCGCACGAGGCTCGTACCGTCGTCGGACAGGGACCAGCCGGGCAGCTCGGCGAGGCGGTCCTCGATCTCCTTGTGCGACAGGGGGTCGGCGTAGGGCGGCATGGTTCCATCGTGGCACCGCATACCCTGCGGAGCCATGACTGAGATCGCGGGAAATCACAAGGCCGGGACCGCGGGCGTCGCCGTGGTCACCGGCGCCGGGTCCGGCATCGGGCGCGCGGTGGCGCGCGAACTGGCCGCCGCGGGCTGGAGGGTAGCACTGGCCGGCCGCCGGGAGGAACCGCTGCGCGCGACCGCCGCCGGGCCCGCCGCCGAGGCGGCCGTCATCCCGACGGACGTCACCCGGCCGGAGGCGGTGGACGCGCTGTTCTCCGCCGTGCTCGACCGCTTCGGCCGGGTGGACCTGCTCTTCAACAACGCGGGGGCCGGGGCGCCCGCCGTCGCGCTGGACGAACTGACCTACGACCAGTGGCGGTCCGTCGTGGACGTCAACCTGACCGGCGCGTTCCTGTGCGCGCAGGCCGCCTTCCGGGTGATGCGGGCGCAGGACCCGCAGGGCGGCCGCATCATCAACAACGGCTCGATCTCCGCGCACACGCCGCGCCCGCTGAGCATCGCGTACACCGCCACCAAACACGCCGTCACCGGCCTGACGAAGTCGCTGTCGCTGGACGGCCGCCCGTACCGGATCGCCTGCGGACAGATCGACATCGGAAACGCCGCGACGGAGATGACCGAGCGGATGGCGGCCGGGACCCTGCAGGCGAACGGCCGGTTGATGACCGAACCGCTGATGGACGTCGCCGATGTGGCCCGGACGGTCCTGCACATGGCCTCGCTGCCACTGGAGGCGAACGTGCAGTTCGCGACCGTGATGGCCACGTCGATGCCGTACATCGGCCGCGGCTGAGGCGGGGGCCGGGACGACGGGCAGGGCGGCGGCCGGGAAGTCGATCGGGACGGCGGCCGGGACGGCGGCCGGGCCGACGGCCGAGGCCGCGGCCGGGTGCACGGCTGCGGACCGCCACCCGGGCGCACAGCCACCCCCGGCCGGAATCGACCACTTCACCCCCGGAAACGGTCAAGTCCGAAATACGTACCATAGGCGCGCTTGCGTCGCGTTACGTTGCGGCATGCTCTCCAAGCACCACCGCGACGTATGGTCAGAAACGCCCGCAGACGATGCCGGGTCCGAGGCCGGGCCCCCCGAGCCGGACACCGAGTTGATCGCGCTGCCCGGCCCCGTCTTCGTCGATTCCAGCGGGAGACGGGCCCGCGCGGTACGCCGGGCCGGCTGGCTGGTCGGCGCGGCATGCTCCGTCTACACGGCGGCGCTTGCGCTCAGCCTCTCCGGCGCGACGCCGATCGCGCCGAAGACGCTGCTGCCGCTGCCGGGGGTGCCGAGCACAGCGCCGGACGACGCGGGCTCCTCGGGGACGGGAGAGGTCGACGTACCGGCCGACCAGGCCGCTCCCCCGGTGACGGCGGGCTTCATCCGGGCGGGGGCGGCGGCAGCGCCGTCCCCGTCCCGGACGGCCGCCATCCAGGCCTCCCCCAGTCCCAGCACCTCCCCGTCCAAGCGCCCCGCCAAGAGCGGCGGCGGAGCCGCCGCCACCCCGCGCGCGACCGCGGGCAGCCCGGCCGCCCCGACCCCGACCCCGTCCGCGACCGAACCAGCGTCGACCGGCTCCCCGTCGGCGCAGCCCAGCGGCTCCGCCTCCCCCGGTCCGGGCGTCTCCGACGGCCCCGTCGACCAGCAGCCGCAGG
The DNA here is from genome assembly GCF_040638135.1 of Streptomyces sp. NPDC026673. Taxonomy (NCBI): domain Bacteria; kingdom Bacillati; phylum Actinomycetota; class Actinomycetes; order Kitasatosporales; family Streptomycetaceae; genus Streptomyces; species Streptomyces sp. NPDC026673. Next base: position 13,189 of record NZ_JBEZXR010000047.1, read on the forward strand.
GCGGCCAGTGACCGCCCTGCGCCCCCGCCTCGTCATACCCGTGCTGGCCCTCGTGATGCTCGTGTGCGTCCTGCTGCTCGGCGGCTACGTGCGCGGCGACTTCGAGGCCGACCACCGGGTCCACCCGCCGGTCTCCGCGGACAAGGTGCCGGAGTCGGTGCTGGACGGCGGCCCGGTCGTCGACGCCACCGGCGACAAGCCCCGCTCGTACCGCACTCCGGACCGCACCATCGCCCTCACCTTCGACGACGGACCGGACCCGGTCTGGACGCCGAAGGTGCTGGACGTGCTCAAGCGGCAGCACGTGCCGGCCACCTTCTTCGTCACCGGCGGCATGGCCTCCCGGCACCCCGCGCTGATCCGGCGGATGGTCGCCGAGGGCCACGAGATCGGCGTGCACACCTTCTCCCACCCCGACCTGGTGTACCAGTCGCCGGGGCGGATCGACCGGGAGCTGTCCCAGACCCAGCTGGCGCTCGCGGGGGCCGCCGGCATCCACACCTCCCTGTTCCGCCCGCCGTACTCCTCGACCTCCGACGCGCTGGACGACCTGTCCTGGCCGGTCGTCCAGCGGGTGGGCCGGCAGGGCTACGTCACCGCCTTCATCGACCGCGACGCCGAGGACTGGCGGCGCCCCGGCGTCCAGGCGATCGTGGACGCCTCCGTCCCCGAGAAGCCGGGGCAGGGCGCGATCGTGCTCCTGCACGACGCCGGCGGCGACCGCTCGCAGACCGTGGCGGCGCTGGACCGGCTGATCCCGCTGCTGAAGGAGCGCGGCTACCGCTTCGACACGGTGGGCGGCGCCGTCGGCGCCACGTCCACCAACGACAAGGTCACCGGCTCCGAACTGTGGAAGGGGCGGATCTTCGTCGCCGCGGTCGAGCTCTCCGAGACCGCCGTGCCGACGCTCGCCGTCCTCCTCGCCGGAGTCGGCCTGCTGGTGCTGGCCCGGTTCGCCGCCATGCTGGTGCTGGCGCGCCGGCACGCGCGGCAACGCAGAGCACCCGGCTTCGGCTGGGGTCCGCCGGTGATCGAGCCGGTGAGCGTGATCGTGCCCGCCTACAACGAGAAGGAGTGCATCACCCACACGGTGAACTCCCTGGCCGCGAGCGACCATCCGGTGGAGATCGTGGTGGTCGACGACGGCTCGACCGACGGCACCGCCGACATCGTCGAGGCCCTGGACCTGCCCGGCGTCACCGTCGTGCGGCAGCCCAACAGCGGCAAGCCCGCCGCGCTCAACAACGGTGTGGCGCACGCCCGGCACGACCTGATCGTGATGATGGACGGCGACACGGTATTCGAGCCGGCCACCGTACGGGAGCTGGTCCAGCCCTTCGGCGACCCGCGGGTCGGCGCCGTCGCCGGCAACGCCAAGGTCGGCAACCGTACCCGGATGATCGGGCGCTGGCAGCACATCGAGTACGTGATGGGCTTCAACCTCGACCGCCGCATGTACGACCTGCTGCGCTGCATGCCCACCATCCCGGGCGCGTGCGGCGCCTTCCGGCGGGACGCGCTGCGCGACGTCGGCGGCATGAGCGACGAGACCCTCGCCGAGGACACCGACGTCACGATGGCGATGCACCGGGCCGGCTGGCACGTGGTCTACGCCGAGCGCGCCCGTGCCTGGACCGAGGCGCCTTCGTCGGTACGGCAGTTGTGGAAGCAGCGCTACCGCTGGAGCTACGGCACCATGCAGGCGATGTGGAAGCACCGCGGCGCCGTCCTGGACCGCGGCCACTCCGGCCGCTTCGGCCGGGTCGGACTGCCGCTCGTCGTCCTCTTCCAGGTGCTGGCTCCGCTGCTGGCCCCGCTCATCGACGTGTTCGCGATCTACGGGCTGGTCTTCATGGACCCGTTTCGCACCGCGCTCGCGTGGGCGGGCGTGCTCGCTGTGCAGGCCGCGTGCGCGGCGTACGCCTTCCGGCTGGACGGCGAGCCGCTGCGCGACCTGTGGCCGCTCCCCCTCCAGCAGGTGCTGTACCGGCAGTTGATGTACCTCGTGCTGCTGCAGTCCTGCGTGACGGCCGTCAACGGCGGCCGGCTGGGCTGGCACAAGCTGCGGCGCACCGGCGAGGTCGGCGCGCCGGCCGTCGGCACCGGAACCGGAACCGGAACCGGCACCGCGTCCCGGACCTGAACGTCTCCACCTTCCCGAGGAGTTGCCCCATGCCCGAAGCACGCGAGGCGGGACCCCCGACGGCCCCGCCCCGGTCCGCGGACGGCGCCGGGACGCACCTGCCGGGTCCGCGGAGCTCCTCCGCCGCCCCCGGGGGCGGCGGAGGCGGCGGGGGCGGCGGAGGCCGGGACCGCTACCTCGACCTGCTGCGCGCCCTCGCCCTGGTGCGGGTGGTCGTCTACCACACCTTCGGCTGGGCCTGGCTGACCCTGGTCTTCCCCTCCATCGGCATCATGTTCGCCCTGGCCGGTTCCCTGGCCGCGCACTCGCTCCAGCGGCCCGCGCTGTCCGTCGTGCGCGGCCGGCTGCGCCGGCTGCTCGTCCCCTTCTGGCTGTTCTCCGCGGTCGTGACCGTGATGATGCTGCTCCACGGCTGGCGGCCGCACTCCTGGCACCGGATGCTGCTGTGGATCCTGCCGCTGGCGGACCCGCCCGGCACCGCCTGGGCCGAGCAGATCGTCGCCCCGCTCTGGTACATCCGGACCTACCTCTGGCTCGTCCTGCTCTCCCCCTGGCTGCTCAAGGCGTTCCGCGCGGCGCCGCGCTCGTGCCTGGCCGCGTGCGGCGCGCTGGTCGTCCTCGCCCAGTACGACCGGCTGCCGCTCGCCGAACCCGCCCTGACCCCGGTGATCGACCTCGTCACCTTCGCGGCGTGCTGGCTGCTCGGCTTCGCGCACCGCGACGGCCTGCTGGACGCCCTGCGGGTCCGTACGGTGGTCGTCTCGGCCGCGCTCTGCCTCGCCGCGGGCGGCTGGTTCGCCTACACCCACCCCACCGACGAGGGCATCGACCTCGGTGAGATCCCGCTGGCCCAGGCGCTGTGGTCGGCCGGCTTCGTCCTCCTGCTGCTGCGCTTCCGGCCCCGCCGGATGAGTCGTGTGCCCTTCGCCGACGGCGCGGTGGGGCTCCTCAACGCCCGCGCCGTCACCGTCTACCTGTGGCACGAGGTCGCGCTCTTCGCCAGCGTCCCCCTGATCGACCTGATGTGGAACGTCCCCTTCTTCGAGGCCCATCTTCCCCTCGACGCCACCTGGTTCCAGTTCCTGGTCGTCTGGCCGCTCATCGGCGCCGCCGTCGTGCTGGTCGGCTGGGCGGAGGACCTGGCCGCCCGGCGCCGTCCGCGTCTGTGGCCGGCGGGCGGGCGGAAACGCGGCAGACGCGCCCGCGGGCGGGCCGCACCGGCACGCTGAAGACCGGGACGCATGGCCGCCCGTCGTCACGGCGGGGTCCGGACCTCACCACCGTGATCGGGACCGGGGGCGGGCGCGGGCAGCAGGACCATTCCCGCCGCCCCACCCAGCAGCCAGAGGGCCAGCATGGCGACCGGCCGGCCGAGCACCAGCGTGGCCTGGAAGCCGATGCCCGCCACCGTGACGACGACGGTCGCGGCGCGCCGGACCCCGCCTCCTCCGTCCCACTCCTGGCGGAGCCAACCGGAAGACCGCCAGAACATCCACAGATGCACGACGCCGATGACAGCGGCGACCACGGCGAGGGGGACGGGCACCCGAGGGAACCCCTCGGGCCGCACATGCCCCCGTCCCAGCTCGAGCAGACCGCTGACCAGGGCCACCGGACCGACGAGGGCGAACGCCCCGGCCACGACGCGGACGAACCCGACGCCCACCCGCGGTGTCCCGCCCTTGTCGGAGGATTCGGACCGCGAGGACAGCGCGTGGAAGCGGCGCGCCGCGCCCCGGAAGTCCGTGACGACGATCCAGCCGACGCCGGTCGCCCACAGCCCCCATGCCACCGAGAACAGCCCGCCGGCCGAGTTGCCGTTCGCCATCCGATCCCCCTGTGCGCACCGTGGTCCCGCTCCTCACCGAGCGCGGTGCCGCGCCGCGTGGGGCGGGGGCGGTCGCCGGTGGCACGGCGAGGATGGCAGAGGTCGCCGCCCGGGCGCATTGCCGCATTCCGGCAGTCTTCCCGCGTGGCCCGCGGCCCGGTACCGGCCCGGACCGGTGCGAGGCCGTCCCCTGTGCGGTCTCCCACCGGTCCGGGGCCGCCACCGCCCCCGTCGCCGCCCCCGTCACGGGGCCCGGTGCCGGGACCGGGCCCGGCGGGACCCCCGCCCCGTCCCGGGCCTCCCCCTGGTGCCCGGCACCGGGCCCTCCTCCGTCCCCCGTGGGCTATCCGCGGTCGACGTCGAGTCGTACGCGGTGGCTGTCCCCCGTCGCCGGGTCGAAGGCCTCCACCTCGATACCGGAGCGGCCGAAGGAGAACAGCAGCCGGATCGCCCGCTCGTGCAGCGGGCGTCCCAGGGTGTCGCCGATGTCGACGGTGACGCAGCCGATCTCCTCGCAACCGGCCTCGTCGACGTAGCGCGGCGCCGCCTCGGCGGTCCGGTGGATCCGCAGCTCGATCTCGGTCTGGTCCTCCCACGTGGGGAGGATGGTGAAGGAGAACTCGTCCTCCACCGGCCCGCTGTCCGGGCGCCGTACGGCGACGGCGAAGCGGCCGCCGCACAGGACGTCGCCGTCGTCGTCGCGGAACCTGCGCTCCGGCGGGTCCACACCCTCCTCGAACGCCATCGAGGTCTCGAAGCCGTAGGCGTACCTGGCCTGGCGGAACAGGAACACCCTTGTCCCGTAGGCGAATCGGCCCGCCCCCGGCGCGGTGGAGCCTCCCATCGCCCGCCGCCCTCCCTCCGGTCGTGGGGCTCCCGGACCCGCCCCCGCACATCCCAGGCTGGCCCAATTCCGCGGTTGTCCGGAGTGCCCGGGTGTTGCCAGGGCATATTTGGCAACAGCGGCCGGGGCACCGGGCGATGGAAGACGGAGGCGGCCCTTGGAGGAGCAGCAGAACGGATTCGGGGCGGAGTTGCGCCGGAGGCGGCGGGCGGCGGGCAAGTCGCTGGGCGAACTGGCGGAGCGCGTGCCGTGCAGCCGCAGCTTTCTGAGCCGGGTCGAGAACGGCCTGCGCCGGCCGACGTACGAACTCGCCGAGAAGTGCGACGCCGTCCTCGACGCCGGGGGCGAACTGCTCGGCCTCGCCCCGGAGTCGCGACCGCCCCGCGACCCCCGCGGCGGCGCGCGACCGCAGGCGGTCCGTGGTCCGGCCCGTACCGCCTCCAAGCTGGTGGAGCGGGCCGGGGCCGGCGTCCCCGCCACGGCCTCGGGGTACGGGGAGGAGTTCGACCGGCTCGTCCGTCGCGGGGATCTGCGGCACGCGGCGGGCCGGATGCGGGAGGCGGACCACTGCTACCGGGAGGCGCACCGGCTGGCCGAGGGGCGGCCTCGGGCCCAGGCGCTGGCGGTGGTGCGGATCTGCCGCCGCTGGTCGGACCCCGGCCGGGTCGACCGGGAACTGCTCCAGTTGATCGCGGACGGCATGGCCGCCCTGCGCGACGACCCCGGTCCCGAGGCGGCCGCGCTGCGGCTGCAGCTCAACGCCCACCGGGCGAAGAAGCTCACCATGGCGGTGAGCGCGGACACGGCCGTCGCCCAGGCGGGCCCGGACAGCGGCGCCGCCCTCGCCCGCCGCACGCTGCGCGGCCTCGACCGCGCCGACGCGGCGGGCGCCGGGCCCGAGGTGCGCTGCGAGGTGCTGACGGAATGCCGCTGGGGTCTGTACGACTTCGCCCCCGCCGCCGCCTCTCTGACGCTGTCGGAGCGGCTGCGGGACGCCGCCGTACGCCACGGCTCGGCGTACTTCCGGGGCGAGGCCCTGATGGCGCTGGCCGTGGACCAGTTGCGCACGGGCAGGATCTACCCCGCGCTGTCCACGGCGCAGGAGTACCGCGGGCACGCCGCCGCGAGCCGCAGCGAACTGGCCCGCTGGCAGCAGCGCACTCTCGACACCACGCTCGACCTCTGGCGCGGCCGGTTCGCGGCGGCGGCGGACTGGATCCTGCGGGAGTCCGCCGAGTACGCCGACCGGCTCGCCGCCGACCTGGACGTCCCGGCCGGCAACTTCCGGCAGACCCGAATGGGCCAGGCGTACTGGCTGCTGCGCGAGCAGGGCCGGATGCACGAGCTGTTCGCGGGCGGCCTCGCCGACGACGTGCAGGAGCACGGCTACTTCCCGGTCTGGCGGGCGGGGCTCGTCCTCGCCCTGTGCGAGACCGGTGCCCGGGACCAGGCCGCCGACCAGCTGCAGGCCTTCGCCGACGACACCGACGGCTTCCGCGCCCTGCCCCCGCACGGCTGGGCCGTGCCCACGCTCGCGCTGCTCGCCGAGGCGTGCGCCGCCCTCGCCGGCCACGCCGAGCTGCGGCCGCTGGTCGCCCGGCTGCGCGAACGGCTGGCCCCGCACAACGGCACCGGCATCGCCCTGGCCGGCTGGCCCACGGTGCTGGTGGCGCCCACGGCCCAGGCCTGCGGTGCGCTCGCCCTGGCCGCCGGTGAAACGGACGCGGCGCTGGCCCACTTCCGCCAGGCGGCCGTGCCGGCCCGTACCTCCGCCCCGCAGCTCGCCCGCCTCCGCCTGTGGCAGGCCCGCGCCCTGCTCGCCTCCGGCCACCCGGGGGCCGCCGCGCAGGCCGCGCGGCTGCTGCGCCCGGCCGGCGCGGTCGCGGAGGAGTACGGGATGGCGCGGCTGGCCGCGGAGTGCGCGGAGCTGTCGGCGCAGACCGGCGGCGCCGGCGGGGAGTGAGGCAGACGAGTCGAGCTGTACGCCGGGTTCTGTGTCCGGTCGGCCTCGCGGCCGGCCGGGCGACGGCCATCCATCTAGGGCCGGCGTTGCCGCCGGCCTCGTGCGGTCTACCCGCGGACTCGGGCGGGCAGCCCTCGATCGTCCGCGCAGGGCCGTCTCGCGACGGCCCCTCTTGACCTTGCTCCGGGTGGGGTTTACCTAGCTGCCCAGGTCACCCTGGGCACTGGTGGTCTCTTACACCACCGTTTCACCCTTACCGGGAGCCTCGCGGCCCCCGGCGGTCTGTTTTCTGTGGCACTGTCCCGCGGGTCACCCCGGGTGGGCGTTACCCACCACCCTGCCCTGTGGAGCCCGGACGTTCCTCGGCAGGACCTGGGTCCTGACGCGGCCGCCCGCTCGGCTCGTCTGCCGTGGCGCCCATGCTACCGGGCGATCACGCCGGCGTGAAAAGCACCGTGCGGCGGCCCGGGTCGGCCTGGGTGAGGCGGACCGGGAGCGGCTCGCCGAGCGGGAGGGGGGCGGTGCCGCCGCGGACGTGGGCGACGACGGCCGGGTCGCAGAGGTGGACGGTGCCGGAGGTCGGGTCGGATTCCTTGATGTCGATGACGTAGGCGTCGAAGACCTCGCCGACGCGGTCCTTGAGGACGGCGGCCTCGACGAGGTCGAGCGAGGCGCTCTCGATCGCCCCCGCCGACTGCGCTCCGCCGCGCATGTCGCGCGGCAGGTCGCGATAGGCCGCCTCGACCCACTCCGGCGGCTCCCGCCCGGCCGTCGCGGCGAGGCAGAACTCGGCGGCGTAGCGGTCGACGAGGCGCCGCAGGGGCGCGGTGCAGTGCGTGTACGCGTCGGCGACGGCGGCGTGCACCGCGGGCTCGGCGGGGTGGCCGGGCCAGAAGGGCGTGTAGTCGGCGCCGCGGAACAGGCTGGTGGCCTCGTGCAGGAAGGCCGCGTGGGTGGTGCGCTCCGGGTCCAGGGTGCGGACGAGTTCGGCGTACGAGGTCATGTGCGGCCAGTCGATGCGCAGCGCGGCGGCGACCCGGCGCAGCCGGGCCACCTCTCCGTGCGGGGCGAGCGGCAGCGTGCGGAGGATGCCGGTGCCGGATCGGATCATGATGTCGGCGGCGACCATGCCCGTGAGCAGGGAGATCTGGGCGTTCCAGTGCTCGGCGGGGAGCGGGGCCCGGTACCGCAGGGCGTAGCCGCCGTCGTGTTCGACGACCTCCTGCTCGGGCACGTCGAGGGAGATCCCGCCGCGGGCCCGCTCCTGGTCCTCGCGCAGCCGGCCGAGGGTGCCGAGCAGGGCCACGGGCTCTTCGGCGGTGCCCGCGTCGATCGTGTGCTGCACCCCCGCGTACTCCAGCCTGGCGCGGCTGCGGACGAGGGCGCGGCGGACGTCGACGTCGGTGACCGCGCCGTCCGCGTCGAGGTCGATCCGCCACAGCACGGCGGGCCGGTCCCGCCCGGGCAGCAGGCTGGCCGCCCCCTCGCCGAGCACGTCCGGGTGCAGGGGCACCCGGACGTCGGGGAAGTAGAGGGTCTGCACGCGCCGGTGCGCCTCGGCGTCGAGCGCGCCGCCGGGGGTGACGAAGGCGGCGACGTCGGCGATCGCGTACGACACCCGGTAGCCGCGGCCGCCCTCGCGGACGGCGAGGTGCATCGCCTGGTCCAGGTCGAGGGAGCCGGGCGGGTCGACGGTGAAGAAGGGCACGTCGGTGGCGTCGTACGCGGGCGGCCGGGGGCTTCGGGCGGCCTCCTCGGCCTCCGCGAGCACGCCGGGCGGGAACTCCCGCCGGACGTGGAGGTCCGTGCGGAGCGCGTCGAGCGCGGACCGCAGCAGGGCTCCGTCCGCGGTGGTGACGCGCAGGGGACGACGGGGCATGGAGCGAGCGTAAGTCGGGCGGTCGTAGGCTGCACTGCACACGGGAAACCTGAAGGAGAACAGCTGTGCTCGTCCTGCTACCGCCGTCCGAGGGCAAGGCCGCCGACGGTACCGGCCCCGCCGTCGACCTGGGCTCCCTGTCGCTGCCCGGGCTCACCGCGGCGCGATCGACGGTGCTGGACGAGCTGGTCGGGCTCTGCGCGGGGGGCGACGAGGACAAGGCGGCGGACGTGCTCGGTCTCAGCCCCGGGCTGCGTGGCGAGATCGCCCGCAACGCGGGGCTGCGCGAGGCGCGGACCCGGCCGGCCGGGGAGATCTACACCGGCGTGCTGTACGACGCCCTCGGTCTGGACACCCTGGACGCCGCCGCCCGGCAACGGGCCGCCGAGTCGCTGCTGGTCTTCTCCGGGCTGTGGGGCGCGGTCGGCATCCGGGACGCGATCCCGGCCTACCGCTGCTCGATGGGCGTGAAGCTGCCGGCGCTGGGGGCGCTCGCCGGGTACTGGCGCACACACCTGGCCGAGGTCCTCCCCGATGCCGTCGAGGCCGCGGGCGGCGGCCTCCTGCTGGACCTGCGCTCGGCGGCGTACGGGGCGGCGTGGAAGCCGGCGCCGCGCAGCGCGCTCGCGGGGCGCACGGCGACGGTGCGGGTGGTGCAGGCGGAGACGCGGAAGGTCGTCAGCCACTTCAACAAGGCGACGAAGGGGCGGATCGTCCGGGCGCTCCTGGAGTCCGGGGCGCGTCCGGAGGATCCCGAGGAGCTGGTCGCGGCCCTGCGGGAGCTGGGCTTCACCGTGGAGGTGCAGGGGCCGGGGCGGCTCGACGTCCTCGTGACGGACGTCCACCAGGGCTGACGGCGCCCCGCGGGACGCCGCGCAGAGCCGTCGGGCCGGGCCGGAGCGCGGGCCACGGGCCGCACGCCTCGCGCGGCCCGTGCGCCCGGCCTCACGCGGTGAAGTGCGTCCAGTGCTCCACTGTCCGGAATCCCAGGGACTCGTAGACGGGCAGTCCCATCGGGGACGAGTGCAGGTAGGCCGTACGCGCGCCGCGGTCCCGCTCGGCGGAGACCGCCGCCGCGGTCACCGCCGCACCGTAGCCGCGGCCGCGGTACGCCGGCGCGACGGAGATGTTGAAGACGCCGACGCAGTCGTCCGACCGGAAGGCGAGCGCCGTTCCGACCGCGGCTCCGTCCACTTCCGCGAGGTAGGCGGCCGCGCCCGGCAGGTCCAGGAGCTCCGGGCAGCCCATCTTCCGCATGATCTCCGCCGGGGCCTCGAATCCGGCCGCCAGCGCGGCGACGTAGGCGTCGCTCTCGCGCCCGTCGACCGGGCGGAGGAGGAGTTCCCCGGGTGCCGGGCGGTCCGTCCCGCGGTCGTCCAGTTCCTTGATCATGAAGGGGTGCAGCGATGTCGCCGTGCGGCCCAGTTCGGCCGCGATGGCGGTCAGTTCGGCGCCGGGTTCGGCCCTGACCTGGATGCTCCACGGCACGGAGAGCTCCTCGGCGGCGCGTTTGGCGAGGGCGCCGATCCTTTCCGGCTGGGGAGTGGCGTTGACGTCCACGACAGCGTTCACCGAGGCGAGGGGCGCCCCGGTCACCAGCAGGGAGGTGCCCGATCCGTCCGCCTCGCACATGCCGCCGGGCAGGGCACGCGCCAGAAGCTCCATGGAGGCCAGCCAGGCGCTCGCGGCGGCCTCGGCGGGACGTGTCTGTGTCATCTCGGAATCTCTCCCCTGAACCGCGTGCATCACCGGAAGCCTATCCGGGCGCCCGGTGGGCCGCCGCGGGCCGCCGTTCCCCCTGCCCACCCGGCGCCGGACGACCTGCCGGAACACCGCGTTGCACAGGTCGCAACGCCCGTTGCGGGGGCCGCACCGGCCCGGCACGATGCACCGCATGCTGCTCGATCTCGCCCCCGTCATCCCCGTCGTCACGCTGGACGACCCCGCCGACGCGCCCCCGCTGGTCCGCGCGCTGGCCCGCGGCGGGCTGCTCGCGGTGGAGATCACGCTGCGGACGCCCGGCGCGCCGGAGGCGATCGCCGCGGCCGTCCGGGCCGTGCCGGAGGCGGTCGTGGGGGCCGGGACCGTGGTGCGCGGGGAGCTGGTGGAGACGGCGGTGCGGGCCGGGGCGCGGTTCCTGGTGAGCCCGGGGTGGACGCCGGGCCTGGTGGACGCGATGGCGGCGTCGGGGCTGCCCTTCCTGCCCGGGGTGTCGACCGCCTCCGACGTGGTCGCCCTGGCCGAACGCGGCGTGACGGAGCTGAAGTTCTTCCCCGCGGAGGCGGCCGGGGGCACGGCCTACCTCACGGCGCTGGCCGGCCCGCTCCCGCGCGTCCGGTTCTGCCCGACCGGAGGCATCGACGCGGAACGCGCGCCGGCGTATCTCGCCTTGCCCAACGTGGCCTGCGTGGGCGGCAGTTGGATGGTCCCGCAGGACGCCCTGCGGGACCGCGACTGGGACCGGGTGGAGCATCTCGCCCGCGAGGCGGCCGGGCTCCGCGCGTCAGCGCAGGTGTGAGGTGTCGTTGAGGAGCCGCAGCGACGCGTTCCCGTCCCCGTAGTACGCCACCGCCGACACCGCCGCCGGCGACAGCTCCATCCGGAACAGCGACTCCGGCGGGGCGCCCAGCGCCAGCCGGACCAGGGTCTTGATCGGGGTGACGTGGGTGACCAGCAGGACGGTGCGGCCGGGGTGGCGCGCGATGAGCTTGTCCCGGGCGAGGGAGACCCGGCGGGCGACGGCGGCGAAGCTCTCGCCCCCGGGCGGGGCGGCCTTGGCCGAGCCGAGCCAGGCGTCGAGTTCTTCCGGGTAACGCTCCTTCACCTCGGCGAAGGTGAGCCCCTCCCACGCGCCGAAGTCGGTCTCGCGCAGCCCCTCGTCGACCCGTACGTCCAGGCCCAGCCGGTCGGCGACGGCCTGCGCGGTCTGCCGGCAGCGGGCCAGCGGCGAGCTGACGACGGCCTGGACGGTGCCGCGGGCGGCGAGGGCGTCGGCGACGCGCCGGACCTGCCAGAGGCCCTTCTCCGAGAGCCCGGGGTCGTCACCGCCGCTGCCGGAGAAGCGCTTCTCCGCGGTGAGCGGGGTCTCGCCGTGCCGCACCAGGACGAAGGTGGTGGGCGTGCCGAGGTCGGCCGCCGCGGCCCAGCCGACGGGCGGGGCCTTGGGAGCCTCGTCCACGGGCTCGGGCTCGGTCGCGGTGGCGACCAGGGCGGCGGCGGAACGGCCCGGCTGCCACTGCTCGCCGCGCTTGCCCGCGTCCATCGCCTCGTTGGCCAGCCGGTCGGCGTGCTTGTTCTTCTCGCGCGGGATCCACTCGTACGTGACCTGCTCCGGCGGCAGGACCGTCTTCGCCTCGGCGGCCAGCGGCCGCATGTCCGGGTGCTTGATCTTCCAGCGGCCGGACATCTGCTCGACGACCAGCTTGGAGTCCATCCGCACCCGCACCCGGGCCTGCGGGTCGATCCCGTGCACGGCGCGCAGCCCGGCGATCAGGCCCCGGTACTCGGCGACGTTGTTGGTGTGCGTACCGATGAACTCGGCTGCCTCCGCGAGCACTTCGCCCGTGGCGGCGTCGCGGACCACGGCGCCGTACCCGGCCGGTCCCGGGTTGCCCCGGGACCCTCCGTCGGCCTCCACCACCAACGTACGGGCCATTACAGACCCGACTCGGGGGTGCGGACCAGGATGCGGCGGCAGTTCTCGCACCGCACGACCTCGTCGGCCGCGGCCGACCGCACCTCGTTGAGCTCGGTGATGTTCAGCTCCAGCCGGCAGCCCTCGCAGCGCTTCTGGTAGAGCCGTGCGGCACCGACGCCGCCGGACTGGGCGCGCAGCTTGTCGTAGAGCTTCAGCAGGTCGGCGGGGACCGAACCGGCGATGATGTCGCGCTCCTTGGTGACCGTCGCCCCCTCGGCGTCGATCTCCCGCAGCACGGTGTCGCGGCGCTCCACGGCCTCGCCGGACTTGGCCTGGACGGAATCCAGGCGCCCGGTCAGCTCCTGGACCCGCTCCTGCAGGCCCTCGCGGCGTTCCATGACCTCCAGGACGACGTCCTCGAGGTCGCTCTGCCGCTTGGCGAGCGAGGTGATCTCGCGCTGGAGGTTCTCCAGGTCCTTCGGAGAGGAGACCGCGCCGGAGTCCAGCCGCTCCTGGTCGCGGACGGCGCGCTTGCGCACCTGGTCCACGTCCTGCTCGGCCTTGGTCTGCTCGCGGGCGGTGTCGCTCTCCTCGGTCTGGGCGGCGACCAGCAGGTCGCGCAGCTGGGTCACGTCGGAGTTCAGGCGTTCGATCTCCGCGTGCTCGGGAAGGTTGGTGCGCTTGTGGTCCAGCTGCGCGAGGCGCGCGTCGAGGGCCTGGACCTCAAGCAGTCGGATCTGGTCTGCGGGCGCGGCTTTCAGCGGGGGGCTCCTGAGGTCGTGGGTTCGTCAAGGGAAAGTTCCGGTGCCGGGGCGTGGGCCGTCCACGGGTCGGTGACGGCGCGCGACACATCCGTGCGCAGCGCCCAGCCGTGCCGTTCGGAGACCTCGTCGAGCCGGCGCGCGGCCTGCTCGCACCACGGCCATTCGGTGGCCCAGTGGGCGGCGTCCACCAGCGCGGGCGGTCCGGCCTGCTGCGCCTCGGACGCCGGGTGGTGGCGCAGGTCGGCCGTGAGGTAGACGTCCACCCCGGCCTTGCGCACCTCGTCGAAGAGGCCGTCGCCGGAGCCGCCGCACACCGCGACGGTGCGCACCGGCCGCTCCGGGTCGCCGGCCACGCGCAGTCCGGTCGCGGTGGCCGGCAGGCCGGCCGCGGCCCGCCGGGCGAACTCCGCCAGGGTCATCGGCTCGGGCAGTTCGCCGATCCGGCCGAGGCCGCGGCGGCCGGCCGGGTCGGCCGGGTCGGGCACGAGGGGTCCGGTGACGCGCAGGCCGACGGCCTCGGCGAGCGCGTCGGAGACCCCGGGGTCGGCGCGGTCGGCGTTGGTGTGGGCCACGTGCAGGGCGATGTCGTGTCTGATCAGGGTGTGCACGACCCGGCCCTTGAAGCCGGTCGCCGCGACCGTCGTCGTCCCGCGCAGATAGAGCGGGTGGTGCGTGACCAGCAGATCGGCACCGGTCGTGATCGCCTCCTCGACGACCTCCCGCACCGGGTCGACCGCGAACAGCACCCGCCGGACCTCGGCGTCCGGGTCGCCGCAGACCAGACCGACGGCGTCCCACTGCTCGGCCCACGTCGGGGGCCAGAGGGCTTCGAGGGCGGCGATGACGTCGGACAGTTTCGGCACGGGTCGAGATTACCGCGCCGGTGCGGGGCGGCCGGAATCCCGGGCTGGTCATGAGCACACCGAGCATCCGAAGTCCGACGGAACGGGACGAGAGCCACCCTTACGTGTGAAGACCACCGACTCGTGTCGGACGGCCGGGCGTGCGAAAACTAGCGTCGTGGCCCGGAGGTGAGCCACACCATGACAGCCTGCGCCACCGAGACCACCACCGTGCGACGGGCCGGGTTCACGATCGCCGCGGACGGTTCGTACGCCGCCTGCCTGGCCCAGGCGCCGGACGGGGGTGACAGCTGGTACCCCGAGCGCTGGACGCTCGGCGGGCCCGAGCCGTACACCGTGCCGCTCCCCGGCGACCAGCCCGAGGAACAGTGCTCCGAGGTCCTGCCGCTGCCCGACGGCCGGGTGCTGATCCGCCGCCGGGTCGCCGACCGGTACGACCTCGCCCTGCTCTATCCGACCGGCCCCGGCACCGGCGAACTGCTCGTCGGCTCGCTGCCGGGCGGGGACGCCGAGGCGCGGCTGCTGCCGCCGGTCGCGTCGGGTGAGGCGTACGCGCTCACCTACGATCCGGCGCGCGAGGTGTCGGCGGTGTGGCTCGTACACGACGACCGGGACCTGCGTCCGCGCCGGCTGGTGGAGATCCCGGGCCGCTGCGGGGGCGGCACGTGGCTGGACCGGGCGGGCCGCATGCTCGCCCTGGACCACGAGAGGGAGGGGACGGTCAAGACGGTCGCCGTCGACCTGGACCGGGCCGGGGCGGTCAGCCCGCTGCTGCAGATCACCGAGGCCAGCAACGACCGGCTGCTGCTCGCGGAGCCCGACAGCGGGCTGCTGATAGTACGCAGCGACGCGACCGGCGAGGACCGCATCGGCTGGGGCGTGCTGGGCAGTCGCCGGCCCATGCGGTTCGCCGAGTGCCTGCGCGTCCCGGACGCGGTGCTCACCCCCTTCGCGGCGCAGCCCGGACAGGTGCTGATGCCCGAGGGCTGCGCGGTCGCGCTCCGCGCGGACGGCCCGCACGGCACCTCGCTGGCGGTCTGGCGGCCCGGGGAGCGCCGCGCCACCTGGCTGTCGGCGCCGGAGGGCTGGCTGCCCGGGGCGGGGCTGTGGTCGGCGCGGGGGGTGCTGCGGCTGCCGTACGCGTGCGCGCACTGCCCGTGCGGGACGGTGGAGTACGAGGCGCCTCCCGCGGTGCCCGCCTCGTCCGCGGCGGCGGGCATCGCCGAGGGGGGTCCGGAGGAGGTTCCGGAGGCGGCCAGGACCAGCCCCGTGCTCCCGTTGCAGAAGGCGCCGCTGGCCACGGGATCTTGAATCGGTAAACTCCTGCGGCGTTCCGCGCACCTTGCACGCTAGTCACGGGGAGTCTCCTCATGTCCGATGCCCGACACGACACCGCCGCCGAGGCCCGCCTCGAGGACGGTTCCGCCGAGGGCCCGCACGCCGGCCGCCACCGCGGTACGGCTTCCGCCCAAGACGACGACGCCCAGGCGGTCCAGGCGCCGCACGGCCGCCACCGCCGCCCCTCCGGGCCCCCCGCCATGGAGTTCTGACGGGCCCGGAGCCCGGGTTCAGCCCCCGTGCCGCAGGGCCAGCACGTCGGTGGCGGCGAAGGTGTCACCGGGGTCACGGCCCGCCCAGTACGGGGTGAGCACGTCGTCCAACTCGTCGTAGGTGAAGGCGTCCTTGGCGGTGTCGAACCGCGCCGCGACGCGCGGGCGGTCCATCACCGCCACCATCCCGCCGTGCACGACGAAGAGCTGGCCGGTGATCCGCTCGGCCGCCGGTGACGCCAAGTAGCCGACGAGCGGGGCGACATGCTCCACCGCGAGCGGGTCCGGCCCGTCGGCGGGCCGCCCGAGGCCCGCGAAGACGTCCTCGGTCATCCTCGTGCGCGCACGGGGGCAGATGGCGTTGGCCCGTACGCCGTACCTGCCGAGGGCGGCGGCCGTCGACGAGGTCAGCCCGACGATGCCGCCCTTGGCGGCGGCGTAGTTGGGCTGGCCCGCCGAACCGGCGAGGAACGCCTCCGACGAGGTGTTGACGATACGGCCGTAGACCGGGGCACCGGCCGCCTTGGAGCGCTCGCGCCAGTGGGCGGCGGCGAACCGGGTGGTGGCGAAGTGGCCCTTGAGATGGACCCGGACGACGGAGTCCCACTCGTCCTCGGTCATCGAGAACACCATCCGGTCCCGCAGGATCCCCGCGTTGTTGACCAGGATGTCGAGGGCTCCGTAGGTGTCGACCGCCAGCCGGACCAGGTCCTGTGCCTGCTCGAGGTCGGCGACGTCCCCGTGGTGCGCCACCGCGTGGCCGCCGGCCGCGGCGATCTCGGCGACGACCTCGTCCGCTGGGCTCGCCGACGCCTCCCCGGAGCCGTCGCGGCCGGGCTGCCCGTAGTCGTTGACGACCACGTTGGCGCCCAGCCGCGCCAGTTCCCGTGCCTCGGCGCGGCCCAGGCCGCGCCCGGCCCCGGTCACGATCGCCGTCCTGCCGTCCAGCACGCCCATGCCGTCTCCCGTCCCCGGTCCCCGTGTCAGACCGCGATGCAGGTGCGCAGGGCCTCGCCGCTGCGCATCTGGTCGATGGCCTCGTTGATCTGGTCGAGCCGCACCCGGTGCGTGATGAGCCCCTCCAGGTCCACGCGCCCGGCGCGCCACAGGCGGATGACCCGGTCGTAGGACCGCAGGACGTCGCCCCCGCCGTAGAGGGAGGGCAGGATGCGCTTCTCGTCGAAGAAGAGCTCGAACATGTTGATCTGCAACTGGTCGTCCATCGCCCCGGCGCCGACGACGCAGAGCGTGCCGCCACGCCGGGTGGTCTCGTAGGCGGTGCGCGCGGTCGCGCCGCGGCCGACGACCTCGAAGACGTGGTCGAAGCCCTCGCCGCCGGTGATCCGGGCCTTGGCGTCGGCCAGTTCCTCCGGGGCGACGGCGTCGGTGGCGCCGAAGCGCAGGGCCGCGCCGCGGCGGGACTCCACCGGGTCGACGGCGATGATCTCCGAGGCGCCGGAGGCGCGGGCGCCCTGGATGACACTGATGCCGACACCGCCGCAGCCGATGACGGCGACGGAGGAACCGGGGGTCACCCGCGCGGTGTTGAGGGCGGCGCCGATGCCGGTCGTGACGCCGCAGCCGATGAGGGCGGCGATCTCGTACGGCAGGTCGTCGGGGATGGGCACGGCGCAGGGGGCGGCGACCACGACCTCCTCGGCGAAGGTGCCGGTGCCCGCGAAACCGAAGACGTCCCCGGCGGGGCGGCGGAAGTTGGGCGTGCCGGCGTTCATGAAGCCGGCCAGGCACAGGTGGGACTGGCCGCGACGGCAGGCAGGGCAGGCGCCGCAGGCCGGGAGCCAGCAGACCAGGACGCGGTCGCCGGCCTTGAGCCCCTCGACGCCCTCGCCGGTCTCGACGATCTCCCCGGCGCCCTCGTGGCCGGGGACGAAAGGCGCGGGCTGCGGCAGGACGCCGCTCATGGCGGACAGGTCGGAGTGGCACAGCCCGGTCGCCCGCAGCCGGATGCGCACCTTGCCGGGGCCGAAGCCCACCGTCTCGATGTCGTCGACGACCTCGAGCTTGTCCTGGCCGATCTCCTGCAGGAGCGCTGCGCGCATGGGCTGTCCCCTCTCCCCTTCGGGCCTTACGAGTACTCGACGACGGTGTCGGCCAGGACCGGCGCGTCGTCCCGTTCGACGGCGGTCGCCGACGCCAGGACGCGGCCCTGTCCGGACCACATCCGGATGCGCAGGGTCTCGCCGGGGAAGAAGACCCCGGCGAAGCGGGTGGAGCAGGCCCGTACCCGGCCCGCGTCGTCGCCGAGCAGGGTGTCGACGACGGCCTTGAGCGTGATGCCGTAGGAGCACAGGCCGTGCAGGATGGGCCGGTCGAAGCCGGCGTGCTTGGCGAACTCGGGGTCGGCGTGCAGCGGGTTCCAGTCGCCGGAGAGCCGGTAGAGCAGGGCCTGGTCCTCGCGGGTGGCGCGCAGGACCGTGTGGTCGGGATCCCGCTCCGGCGGCGCGGTGCGGGCGGAGGGACCTCGGTCGCCGCCGAAGCCGCCCTCGCCCCGGACGAAGATCTGCGCGTCGGAGGTCCACAGCGGCCCCTGCTCGTCGGCGACCTCGCGGCGCAGCACGATGACGGCTGCCTTGCCCTTGTCGTACACGTCCGCGACGCGCGAGGTCTGGACGGCCCGGCCTCGGGCGGGAACCGGGCGGTGCACCTCGATGCGCTGGGCGCCGTGCAGGACGGCGGCGAGGTCGATCTCGATGCCGGGCAGGGACAGCCCGCCCCGCGCCTCCCCGGCGGCGACGGAACCGCCGGCCACGGTGGCGAAGCTGGGCAGGACCTGGAGACCGGGGCCCTCGAGGGCGTAGTTCAGCGCGTTCGCGCCGAGGCCCAGGTGGTAGAGGATGACGTCCCTGTGGTCCCAGACGAGTTCGGCGCTGCGGGGCTCGGCCGAGGTGGCGGCGGCGACGTCGATCGGCATGTCGGCGGCTCCTTCGCTGCACGGTGGGCCCTGGCGCGGCCGTCCGCACCGTCGGCCCCGCCAGGGCGTGCACTAGAACGTGTTCTAGCCAGCCCATGTATAACGCATCACCCGGGCACTGGGAATAGCTGACGCATCGTCAGAATAGCGCGCCGGCGGTGACATTTGTCCTGCCCGGGTCCGTACATTCCCCACTGACCCCGCCGGTGGCCCCCGCCGTAGTGTCGGTGACATGACGACGACAGTGAGTTTCGCCAGGGCGGTCAAGACGTTCGGCGCGGTACGCGCGGTGGACGGCGTCGACCTGGAGATCCACCGGGGGGAGTCCGTCGCCCTGCTCGGCCGCAACGGCGCGGGCAAGTCCACCGCGATCAGCCTGCTGCTCGGACTCAACGAGCCGGACAGCGGCGAGGTCCGGCTCTTCGGCACCACCCCGCACGCGGCGGTCCGCGCGGGCCGGATCGGCGCGATGCTGCAGGACGGCCGCCCGATCCCCCGGGTGACGGTGCGCGAGCTGCTCACCTTCGTGGCCCGCACCTACCCCGCCCCCATGCCCGTGGCCGAGGCGCTGCAACTCGCCGGGCTGACCGAGGTCGCCGGCCGGCGCGCCGACCGGCTCTCCGGCGGCCAGGCGCAGCGCGTCCGCTTCGCCGTGGCGCTGGCCGGCAACCCCGAACTCATCGTGCTGGACGAGCCGACCGCCGCCCTGGACGTCGAGGCCCGGCGCGCCTTCTGGGACTCGATGCGGGCGTACGCGGCCCGCGGCAACACCGTGTTGTTCTCCACGCACTACCTGGAGGAGGCCGACGAGAACGCGGACCGCATCGTGGTGATCGACCGCGGCCGCGTCGTCGCCGACGACAGCGGCGACCGCATCAAGCGCGCGGTCGGCGGCAACCTGGTCTCCTTCGACCTCGCCGGGGCCGCCACCGAGGGCCTGCGGCAGCTGCCGGGGGTGGTCTCGGTGGAGGTCCGCGGCGACCGCGCCCTCCTGCGCTCCGCCGACTCCGACGCCACCGTCGTCGCCCTCGCCGACCACGGCATGGTCCGCGGCCTGACCGTGACGGCCGCCAGCCTGGAGGACGCGTTCCTCTCCCTCACGTCCTCCGCCGAGGACGTCACCCCGCGCACCGAGGAGAAGGTCTGATGCTGCTCGCCTACGTCTCGCTGGAGATCCGGCGCACCCTCCGCGACGCCGGATTCGTGATCTTCGGCGTCGGCATGCCGGTCATGATGTACCTGCTCTTCACCAACCTCGGGGTCAGCGGCTCGGAGGAGGACAAGGCCGCCGCGCTGGCCGCCATGATCGGCATGGCCGCCTACGGCGCGCTGGGCTCGGCGGTGAGCACCGGATCGAGCGTCGCCGAGGACAAGGGGCTCGGCTGGCTGCGCCAGCTGCGGATCACCCCGATGTCACCGCTGCTGGTCGTCACCGGCCGCTGCATCAGCGGCTCGATCACCGTGCTGCCCTCGATCCTGGCCGTCCTGCTCGCCGGCGGTCTGGTCAACGGCGTGGACCTGGAGCCCTGGCAGTGGGCGGCCATCGGCGGACTGCTGTGGGCCGGCACCGCCCCCTTCACCCTGCTCGGCCTCGGCAACGGCTACCGGCTGTCCGGGCAGACCACGGGCGTGGTGAACATGGCCTGCAACCTCGGCCTGTCCGTCGTCGGCGGCCTGTGGATCCCCGCATCCGTCTTCCCCGGCTGGCTGCGGACGGTCTCCGAGTGGACCCCGTCCCACCGCTTCGGGCAGCTCGGCTGGAGCGTCGCGGACGGCGGCGCCCCGCAGGCCGGCACGGTCGCCCTGCTGGCAGCCTGGACGGCGCTCTTCGGCGCGTACGCGGTGTACGCCTACCGCCGCTCGGCACGCACCGCCTGACACACACCGGCACCCGCGGAAGAGGAGGAGGAACGGCCATGGCGATCACGACGGAACCCCGGCGGCCGCTGCCGGCCCGCATCTGGCACGAGTGGCGGCACCTGCGGGTGACCCGGTCCCTCTCCGAGGAGATCGAGGACCTCAGGCCCCCGAACCGCTTCACCTTCCTGCCCTGGCTGCTGATGGGCGTGGGCGCCCTGTCCCACCTCCTGCAGGGCAAGGCCGCCAACCCCTGGCTCGGCGGCCTCGGCCTGCTGGCCTTCAACTCCCTCTACATCGGGGTCGTCTTCACCGCCTTCAACCCGCGTGCGGCGGCCGGGAGGGCGCCCCGGCTCTACCTGCTCGCGCTGGCCGCCGTCACCTACGCCCTCGCCATCGGCTACGGCGGCAGCTGGCTGGTGTTCTTCCCGCTGCTGTCGCTGGCCGTGGGGATCGTGGTGCGCGGCCGCCGGATGGGTCCCGTGCTCGTCGCCCTCGCGGTGTCCGCCGGGATCGTCTCCGGGCTGCGCAGCGGCGACATCTGGGAGGGCGTGTCCATCGGATACGGCAGCCTCATCTCGGGCCTGGTGACCGCGGCCATGCTCACCCTCTTCGACGCGGTGACCCAGCTGCGCGCCACCCGCCAGGAGCTGGCCCGCAACGCCGTCGCCGAGGAGCGGCTGCGCTTCTCCCGCGACCTGCACGACCTGCTGGGGCACACCCTCTCCGTGGTCGTCGTCAAGGCCGAGGCCGCCCGCCGGCTCGCCCCGCGCGACCTCGACGCCGCCCTCGCCCAGGTCGCGGACATCGAGGCGGTGGGCCGCCAGGCCCTCACCGAGATCCGCGAGGCCGTCACCGGCTACCGCGAGGGCAGCCTCTCCACCGAGCTGGACCGCGCCCGCTCGGCCCTGGCGGCGGCCGGGATCGAGGCCGTCGTCAAGGAGTCCGGTCCACCGCTGCCCTCGCAGACCGAGGCCCTGCTCGGCTGGGTGGTGCGGGAAGGGGTCACCAACGTCGTACGGCACAGCGGTGCCGGCACCTGCCGCATCGAACTCGCCGGCACCGAAGGGCACGTACGGCTGCAGATCACCGACGACGGCCGCGGCGTAGGCTCGGCCCCGGACCTCGGTTCCCGCTTCGGCTCCGGGCTGAAGGGGCTCACCGAGCGCCTCGCCGCGGCCGGCGGCACCCTCGCCACGGGCCCGGCACCGCGGGGCGGGTTCCGGGTGGTCGCCGAACTTCCGGTGGAGGAGGAACAGGCCGCATGAGCAGCCCCATCAGAGTCCTGCTGGCCGAGGACCAGGGCATGATGCGCGGCGCGCTGTCCCTGCTGCTGAACCTGGAGGACGACATCGAGGTCGTCGCGCAGGTCGCCGCGGGCGACGAGATCGTGACCCGCGCGCTGGCGGCCCGGCCCGACGTCGCGCTGCTCGACATCGAACTCCCCGGGCGCAACGGGCTCGACGCGGCGGCGGAACTGCGGGAACGGCTCCCGGGGTGCAAGGTGCTCATCCTCACCACGTTCGGCCGCCCCGGCTACCTGCGCCGCGCCATGGAGGCCGGGGCGTCCGGCTTCCTGGTCAAGGACGGCCCCGTCGAGGACCTCGCCGCGGCGATCCGGCGCGTCCTCGCCGGGCACCGCGTCATCGACCCCGCGCTCGCCGCGGCCGCCCTCAGCACGGGGCCCAGCCCGCTGACGCCGCGCGAGCAGGACGTGCTCAACGCGGCCGCGGACGGGGCGACGGTCGCCGACATCGCGGCGCGGGTGCATCTGTCGGAGTCGACGGTGCGGAACTATTTGTCGTCGGCGATCGGGAAGACGGGCACCCGGAACCGGACGGAGGCGGTGCGCACGGCTCGCCACAACGGGTGGCTCTAGTTTGTGCCCGGGGTTCGTCTTGCGGCCGGTTGTTGTGTGCGGGTCGTTTGCGCCTGCGGCGGGCCTCCACCCACCCGCCCTCCCTCCCCCAACCTTCGGCCGGGGGTGCCCCCATCCGGCGCGGTCAGGTGCCGCCTCGCGCGTGTGCGGTGGGCCGGGGTCGGGGCCTCCGGGGCTGGGCATTCTGGACCGCATATTTATGTGCATGGCGGGCGGTCCATGTTGGTGCCGTCTGTGCCGCACAACAAATACACGTAAGTGTCCAGAACGCCCACCCTCCCCCAGCCTTCGGCCGGGGGTGCCCCCAACTCCCCCGCCCCCTCCGTCTCGTAGCGCGCCTGATCGCCGGAGGGGGGTCAAAGGGGGGAATGCCCCTCCGCCACAACAACGCGCCGGAACACCGGAACCCGGTGCGGGCACCTGCGAATGGAGGTGGATGGATGAGTTACTCGCTATGGCTCGACATCTACGAAGCGGCGTGGACCAACGCCTCCACGCTCGCACGTCGCACGTGTCCACGCTGCGAACACGCTGATCTGAACCTGGTCTTCATGGCGCCAAGGGTGCCCTCTCACGTCGTCATGGCCGCACTCTGGTGCGGTGCCTGTCTCCACGGGATCCATCTCGGGAGATGCCTATTCGGCGAAAGCGGGCCCGATCTCCCCCGGCTCGAAGATCGGGCTCTGTTCCGCCGAACATGTCGGCGAAAGCGAGCCCGATGTCCCATAGCCCCCCGCCGGCACCCCGAATCAGCCGCAGACGCCGGTTACGGCAGGCGCGCCACCCACGAAGGGTGCGCGTCGCAACCAGCCATCTCTACCCGCGGACGGCGACGAGACCGGCACCCCTCGAACAACCGGCCCCGCTCCGGAGCCTGAACCCACGCCGTCCACCGACCCGCACACCGCCGACGAGGCATGGGCCCCCACCCTCCCATCCGCAGCCCGCCGCTTTGCGACCGAAGGGAGCGAGACGGCGCGACAGCCCGACCACCCACCCGCACAAGCACCCACCCACCGGCCCGAGGGCTCCAAACCCGAGACCGCGAAGATCTGGAACCGGGACGACGCAGAACGCGAAAAGCCCGTACCCAACTACTCCCTTGTTCCACCGGAGTAGGTCCTGTGCAATCCCTTCCGCTGTACCGCCCCCCGTTGCGGCGGAGCGTTCTGGTCGGCGGAGGGGCTCTTTCCGTTTCACCCCCTCCGGGGATCAGGCGCGCTACGAGAGGGAGGGGGCGGGGTCGTAGGGGTGGGCGTTCTGGACACTGGGCGTATTTGTGTGCGGCACCCGGGACGACAAAAGAAAGTGCCCGCCACGCACGTAAATATGCGTCCAGAATGCCCAGCCCCGGAGGCCCCGCACCCGGCCCACCCACACACGCGCGAGGCCCGCACCGACCGCGCCGGGCAATCGGGCGGGCGGGCGGGGGACCCCCAACCGCAACCACAAACGGCGCCGCACACAAACACCGGCCGCAAGAGGAGCCCCCGGCCATACCGTGCCGGACACATGCGGCACGATGTGAGGCATGAGCACGCCACCCCCCGCAGCGCCCCCCGCAGGGACCGCCCCGGCACACACGAACGCCCTGGCCGCCTTCGAGGCCGCGAAGGGCTTCATGCCCGCGGACGAGGGCCTGGCCCTCTACGCCGCCGCCGCCGAGGCCACCACCCGCCTCCCCGGCCTGCCCCTGCTGGAGGTCGGCACGTACTGCGGCCGCTCCACGATCCTGCTGGCCGCCGCCGCCCGCGAAGCGGGAACCGTCGCCGTCACCGTCGACCACCACCGCGGCAGCGAGGAGCAGCAGCCGGGCTGGGAGTACCACGACGCGACGCTCGTCGACCCCGAGGTCGGCCTGATGGACACCCTCCCCACCTTCCGGCGCACCCTGCACGCCGCCGGGCTGGAGGAGCACGTCATCGCCGTGGTGGGCCGCTCCCCGCAGGCCGCCGCCGTGTGGGGGAAGCCGCTCGCCCTGGTCTTCATCGACGGCGGCCACACCGACGAGCACGCGGGCAACGACTACGAGGGCTGGGTGCCGCACCTCGCGCAGGACGGCCTCCTGGTCATCCACGACGTCTTCGCGGACCCGGCCGACGGCGGCCAGGCGCCCTGGCGGATCTACCGGCGCGCGCTGGAGTCCGGCGCCTTCACGGAACTGTCCGTGACCGGTTCGCTGCACGTGCTGCGGCGTACGGGCGCCGGGATCTGAGCCTGCGGATAGCATCGCTGACGTGTTCAAGAGGAAAGGCCGCACCACTGTGGTCGTCGTGGCCGCGCTGGTGCCGGTGTGCGCGGCCGGGTGGCTGGTGTGGGACGCGGCGATCGGCCCGGACAACCCCGGGCGGAACGGCGACCATCCCGGCAAGCGGCTCGGCGCCTCCCGTCCGCACACCTCGGCGGCGCCGTCGGCGCCGTCGGCCGCCGCCAAGCCGCTCGCCGGGAAGGTCGTGGTCCTGGACCCGGGGCACAACACGCGCAACAACCGGCACACCGCCGAGATCAACCGCAAGGTCGACATCGGCACCGCCCGCAAGGAGTGCGACACCACGGGCACCGCGACCAACGCGGGCTATGCCGAGGCCGCGTTCACGCTGGACGTGTCACGCCGCGCCCGGGCGCTGCTCGAGGCGCGCGGGGCCACCGTGAAGCTGACGCACGACGGCGGCCGCGCGTACGGGCCGTGCATCGACGAGCGCGCCCGGATCGGCAACAAGGCGAAGGCCGACGCGGTCGTGTCCGTGCACGGCGACGGCTCGGCGGCCGGGAACCGCGGCTTCCACGTCATCCTGCCCGCCGCCGTGCACCGCGGCATCGCCGACACCCGCGGGATCAGCGCGCCGTCGAAGCTGCTCGGCACCGCCGTCGGACGGCACTTCGCGGCGGAGACCGGCACGCGGCCGTCCAACTACATCGGCGGCGGCACCGGCCTGGACGTCCGCCGCGACCTGGGCGGGCTCAACCTCAGCACCGTCCCCAAGGTGTTGCTCGAGTGCGGCAACATGCGCGACCCCAAGGACGCGGCCCTGATGACCAGCGCGGCCTGGCGGCAGAGGGCCGCGGAGGGCATCGCGGACGGGATCACCGCGTTCCTGGAGGACCGCGAGTGATCGGCCGGTGAGCATTGGGTCCCGATCGTGTCACCGAGGGGCGTACCGGGCTCATCCTCCGGCAACGGCCCTCATACGATGGGGTACCGCCCGGCGACAGCGACAACGAGACGACTGACAAGGACCCCTAGTGAATAACCGCTCCCTCACCCGAGGAGACGGCGCGGTGATCGGCGCGGCGCTGCTGCTGCTGATCGCCTCGTTCCTGACGTTCTACAGTGCCAAGGGCTGCACCGGCGACGAGTGCGGGGTCAGCGCCTGGAAGAGCGAGCTGTTCCCGCTGCTGCCTTCGGTCCATCTCCTGGGCCTGATCGCCGCCGGCCTGTTCGTCGCCTCGCGCTTCCTGCCGGAGAACCGCAAGGTCCTCGGCATCGGCCTGGCCCACTGGGGCGCGGTGCTCTCCGTCGCCGCCGCCTGGGACGCCCTCTGGTCGCTCTTCAACGGCAACGAGGCCACGGAGCTGGGCGCCGGCGCCTACCTCTCCTTCGTCGCCGCCGCGGCTCTCGCCGCCGCCACGCTGCTCACCCTGCAGGGCCTGCCCGCGCTCAAGGCGCCCCTGCTGCCCGCCCCGCGCCCGCAGCAGCCGCAGGTGCAGCCGTACGGCGGCGGCCAGCCCGGTCAGCCGTACCCCGGCGCGCAGCAGCAGGGCGGCTACGGCTACCCGGGGCAGACCGGCGGCCACGGCGTACCGGCCGACCACTCTTCGGGCGGCGGCCAGTACGGCTACCCGCAGGCGCAGCAGCCCCAGCAGCCCCAGCAGCCGTCGCCGGAGTTCGCGGCCTTCTGGTTCGCGGTGCCCGTGGCGCGGCCGCTGTACGCGGAGGACGGCTCCGGGCAGCAGATCGCCGAGCTGACCCCCGGCACCTGGTACCTCGCGGTGGAGCAGCGCGGTGCCGCCCTGGTCGCGCAGACCCAGGACGGCCGGCGCGGCGTCCTGCAGGACGTCAGCGGCATCCAGCGCGGCTGATCCCGGACATCCTTCGCCCCACCGGCGCGGCCGGTGGGGCGAAGTGCTGGGGAACCCGGCGCAGAACGGCTGACGCGCGCGTTCCGCGGGAGCCGTGTCCCGGGCCGTCCGGTCCGGGACACGGCTCCGTCCCTTCCGGGGCGGGCCATGGTTGCCGTACCGTACGCCTGACGGACCGTCAGAGACGGCGGGAGGAGTGCGCATGCGGCTCGGTCTGGCCCTCGGCTACTGGGGGCGCGGCCCCTCCCCCGACCACCTCGCACTGGCCCAGGAGGCCGAGCGGCTCGGCTACGACTCGGTGTGGACGGCCGAGGCCTGGGGCTCCGACGTGTTCACCCCGCTCACCTGGATCGCCGCGCACACCAGCCGGATCCGGCTCGGGACGGGCATCGCCCAGATGGCGGCCCGCTCCCCCACCGCCACCGCGATGCACGCGCTGACCCTGGACCACCTCTCCGGCGGCCGGGTCGTGCTGGGGCTCGGCCTGTCGGGGCCGCAGGTGGTGGAGGGCTGGTACGGCAGGCCCTTCCCGCGCAGTCCGCTCACGGCCACCCGCGAATACGTGGACGTCATCCGGCAGGTGCTCCGCCGCGAGGCCCCGGTGGCGCTCGACGGGCGGTTCCATCCGCTGCCGTACGCGGGGCCGGACGCGACCGGCCTCGGCAAGCCGCTCAAGCCGATCACGCATCCGCTCCGCCCCGACCTGCCGATCCTGCTGGGCGCCGAGGGCCCGAAGAACATCGCCCAGACGACCCGCATCGCCGACGGCTGGCTGCCGCTGTACTGGTCGCCGTTCCGCACCGAGGTGTACGAGGCGTCGCTGGCGGACGCCCCCAAGGACTTCATGATCGCCCCGATGGCGCGGGCCCACCTGTGCGACGACCCGGCCGACGGGCTGCTGCCGGTGAAGGCGATGCTCGGCTTCTACATCGGCGGCATGGGCGCGGCCTCCCGCAACTTCCACGCCGACCTGATGGCCCGGATGGGGTACGGGGAGGAGGCCCGGCGCATCCAGGAGCTGTTCCTGGCCGGGCGGCGCGAGGAGGCGGTGCGGGCGGTGCCGGACGCCTTCGCGGACGAGATCTCGCTGGTCGGCCCGCGGGAGCGGATCGCGGAGCGGCTGGAGGTGTGGCGGTCGGGCCCGGTGACCGACCTGCTGGTCACCGCGCCCGACCCGGCCACCCTGCGGGTGCTGGCCGAGCTCAGCCGCCGCTGAGCTGGGACAGCGAGGGCACCTTGTCGGTGACCTTGGCGCCGGCGTCCTCGCCGGCCGACTTCACCCCGGTGATGGTGTCCTGGAAGGTGCCGACGATGTCGTCCGTACCCTCGCCGCTGCGGAGCTTGTTGGGCAGGTCCTTGAGCGATTCGATGCCCGCGGTCAGGGGGGCCATCAGTTTGGCGAGGGTCGGGTCGCCCTTGGCGTTCTCGGAGGCGGCCTTGAGCCGGTTGTAGGCGAAGGCACCGGCCAGGCCCGCCTTCACCAGGGCCAGCTTGCGGCCGTCCGCCTCCTTCTTGAACTTGCCGGCGCGGTAGGGCTTGACGATCCACTGGTAGGTCGCCCCGGCGGCCAGCCCGACGTTGGCGACGAAGCGCGTCTTGGCGAGCTTCTGCTTCTCCACCGAGGAGGTGGGACTCGCGGTGCCGCCACTGCCCGCGTCCCCGGAGTCGCCGCCGCAGGCGGGGACGAGCAGGAGCACTCCGGACAGCAGGAGGGCGGTCAGGGCGCGGCGCAAGGGCATGACGGTCTCTCCCGGGGGGATGCGGTGCGTGATCGCATCCTCGCCCGGGCTCCGCGGACCGGCCACCGCAGCGGAGCCGTACGGGGCGTCAGGCGGGCTCGGCGAGGCCGCGTTTCATTCCGCCGATCGGGGCAAGACGGCAGGTATGTCCAGACGTTATCGCGGCAATCTGGCGGCCACGATCATCATGGTGGCCGCGGACGTGGCGGCATTCATCCTGATCCTGTGGATCGTGCTGTGGATGCTCGACGCCAACCGGGCGAACGACCTCGTGGAGTGGATCCACGACATGGCCTCCTGGCTCGGTGGCTGGGCCCACGACATCTTCTCCACCTCATCCGATTGGGCGCGCACCCTGCTGAACTACGGCCTGCCGGCGGCGGTCTACCTGGTCGTCGGCCACGCCGTGGCGGGCCGCGTCAACCGGGCCTGACGCCCGCTCACCGGCCGGCGCAGCACCCCGCCGCCTCGGGCGCCAGCCCGAGCGGCAGCCGGTCGCCCCCGAAGACGGCCGTCGTCGCCTCGTCCCCGCCCAGGGCGGCGACGGCGAGCAGCAGGGCCCCGGCGGTCCAGGTCGTGCACTCCCGGGGCCACACCGCAGGGCCGGTCCCGGCCTGCGGGTCGCCCTCGAAAACGTATCCGGTCCAGTACATGCCGTCCTCGGCGCGCAGGTGCCGGATCGCGGCGAGGATCTCCACCGCGCGGTCGGACTCGCCCATCGCCCACAGGGCGAGGGCGAGTTCGGCGCTCTCGCCGCCGGTGACCCAGGGGTTCGGCACCACGCAGCGCACCCCGAGGCCCGGCACGACGAACTCGTCCCAGCGGGACTGGACGCGCTCCCGGGCGGCCTCGCCGCGCAGCACCCCGCCGAGGACCGGGTAGTACCAGTCCATGGAGTAGCGGTTCTTGTCCAGGAACCGCTCCGGGTGGTGGGCGATGGCGTGCCCGAGCGCGCCGGTGGCCAGCTCCCAGTCGGGCTGCGGGTCCTCGCGGTGCTCGGCGACGGCCAGGGCGCAGCGCAGCGCCTGGTACATCGACGAGCAGCCGGTCAGCAGCGCCTCCTGCGGGTACGTGCCGTCCTCCTCGCGCTTCCAGGCGATCTGCCCGCCGGGCAGCTGGAGTTCCAGGACGTACTCGACGGCCGCGTACAACACCGGCCACATGCGTTCCAGGAAGGCGTCGTCGCCGGTGGAGAGGTAGTGGTGCCACACGCCGACGGCGATGTAGGCGCAGAAGTTGCTCTCCCGGCCCAGGTCCGTGGGCTCGCCCTCGGCGCCGTCGGCGTAGCCGTAGGCGGCGTACCAGGAGCCGTCCGGGTTCTGGCGCCCGGCGAGCCAGGTGTAGGCGGCCTCGGCGCGCTCGTGCTCCCCGGCGGCGTCCAGCGCCATGGCGGCCTCGACGTGGTCCCACGGGTCGAGGTGCCCGCCGTCGAACCACGGTATGGCGCCGTCGGGGCGCTGTACGGCGAGGATCCCGGCGACGGTGTCCGCGGCCTGCTCGGAGGTCAGGACACCCGGCAGGACGAGGTGTTCGGTCCGCCTCACGCGTCGACGCCCGCCTTCGGGGTGTGCGGCTTGGTGGCGTAGGCGACGAAGCTCTTGCCGATCAGCGGGTTGAGCGCGTTCTCGGCGAGCCGGGTGGCCAGCGGCTTCTTCATGATGTCCCAGACCAGCAGCTTGTGGTACAGCTTCACCGGCAGGGCCTTGTCGTTGTCCACGCCGACGGCGCACTTGATCCACCAGTACGGGGAGTGCAGCGCGTGCGCGTGGTGGGTCCCGTACGGGCGCAGGCCCGCCTCGCGGATCCTGCCGAGCAGTTCGTCGGCCCGGTAGATGCGGATGTGGCCGCCCTCGACCTCGTGGTAGGCGTCGGACAGCGTCCAGCAGATCTTCTCCGGCCCGTAGCGCGGCACGGTGATGGCGATCAGCCCGCCCGGCTTGAGCACCCGCACCATCTCGGCGAGCACGCCCTTGTCGTCCGGGATGTGCTCCATGACCTCGGAGATGATGACGCGGTCGAAGCTGTCGTCGGGGAACGGCAGGCTGAGCGCGTCGCCCTCCATGGCGGTGGCCGTCGCGCCGGCCGGTGCCTCCCCGGCCTCCTTCATGGCGGCGAACCACTTGGCGACCTCGCGGATCTCGTCGCCGTTCCGGTCCAGGGCGACCACGTTCGCGCCGCGCCGGTAGCACTCGAAGGCGTGGCGGCCCGCGCCGCAGCCCAGGTCGAGGACCCGGTCGCCCGGGGCGAGCGGGAAGCGGGAGAAGTCGACGGTCAGCACGTGGAGTCTGCTTTCGTCCGGGACGGTGACTGAACGGTGGGCCGCGGATCCCCCGCGGCCGCGATCGCCGCGCGGTAGTGCTCGGCGGTGCCGATGGCGGCCTGCTCCCAGGTGAAGCGGGCCAGTACGCGTTCCCGGCCGGCCCGGCCGAGACGGCGGCGCAGCTCGGAGTCGCGCAGCAGCCGGCCCAGCGCCGCGGCCAGTGCGCCGGCGTCGCCCGGCGGCACCGCGAGGCAGGTCTCGCCGTCGGGGCCGGCGACCTCGGGAATGGCACCGCCGGTGGTGGCGACCAGCGGGGTCCCGGTGGCCATCGCCTCGGCGGCCGGCAGCGAGAAGCCCTCGTACAGCGACGGCACGCACGCGACCTGGGCGCTGCGCACCAGGTCGACCAGCTCCGCGTCGCTGATGCCCTTGACGAAGTCGATCGCGCCGCCGAGCCCGTACCGCTCGATGGCGGCGGCCACCGGGCCGTCGTCGGCCCGCTTGCCGACCACGACGAGGTGGGCGTCGGGCTGCTCGGTACGGAGCTTCGCGAGCGCCTCGACGAGGTGGACCAGGCCCTTGAGCGGCACGTCGGCACTGGAGGTGGTGACGATCCGCCCCGGCACCTCGGGCACCGACGGGTCGGGCGAGAACAGGCGCGTGTCGGCCCCGATGTGGACGACGTGCACGCGGTCGTCACGGACCCCGAGGTGGTCGACGATCTCCTGGCGGGAACTGCCGGAGACGGTGAGCACGGAGGGCAGCCGGCGCGAGACCCGCCTCTGCATCCGGGTGAAGCCGTACCAGCGGCGGACCGACGCCCGCCGCTTCCACCCGTCGGCGGCGTCCAGTTCGAGCCGCCGGTCCACGGTGATGGGGTGGTGGATGGTCGTCACCAGCGGCGCGCCGAGCGCGCGGGGACCGCCGAGGAGCCCGTAGCCGAGGGTCTGGTTGTCGTGGATGACGTCGAAGGCCCCGCGCCGCGCGGCCAGATGGCGGCGCGCGCGGAGGCTGAAGGTCAGCGGCTCCGGGAAGCCGCCGGTCCACATGGTGGCGACCTCCAGGGCGTCCACCCAGTCGCGGTACTCGTCGCGCTTCGGGGTGCGGAACGGATCCGGCTGGCGGTAGAGGTCGAGGCTCGACAGCTCGGTCAGGCGTACGCCCTCACCGACCGCGTCCAGCACGGGGTAGGGCTGGGCCCCGATCACCTCGACGCTGTGGCCGAGCCGGGCGAGTTCCCTGGACAGATGGCGGATGTAGACGCCCTGGCCCCCGCAGAACGGGTTCCCCTTGTACGTCAGCAGCGCGATCCGGAGCGGCCTGGCCTCTGCGGTCACTCACGGCCCCCTTCTCACTGCACTTCAGCCGGAGCGTAGCCGCCCGTGCCTTGCTAGAACAAGTTTCAGAATCGGTTACCCGGGAGTTGGCCCGGGAGCATGAAGATACCTGTCCCCGTGCGGCCCGCCCTGGCCGGTCCGGGTGATTCCCGCCACGCCTCGCTGCGCGGGGCGCGGTTGTCGTGTGCGGGTGCGTTGTGGTTGATGCGGGGGGTATCCCCGCCCGCCCGCCCGATTGCCCGGCGCGGTCAGGCACCGCCTCGCGCGTGTGTGGGTGGGCCGGGTGCGGGGCCTCCGGGGCTGGCCATTCTGGACGCATATTTACGTGCATGGCGGGCACTTTCTTTTGTCGTCCCGGGTGCCGCACACAAATACGCCCAGTGTCCAGAACGCCCACCCCTACGACCCCGCCCCCTACGTCTCGTAGCGCGCCTGATCCCCGGAGGAGGGGTAGGGAGGCGGTCCGGGGTCACCGCAAGCACCCAACTCACCCCCACCGGGCCGACTGGCCCCATGCGGGCACCCCCTCCAGCGGTAGCTGGGGAAGGGCGGGGTGAGGAAGCGGTTCGGGGTTGCTGCGAGTGCCCAACCGAACCCCCTCCGGCCGTCGTGCGCCCCAACCGACCGGAGGGGGTGTGGCGGGGTGCTCCCCCTGGCCGAAGGCTGGGGGAGCACGAGCGGCGGACCCAGCGCGGAATGATGTGAGGGTAAACCGCGAGCGTTGGTGGGGGTCCCCCCGGCCGAAGGCTGGGGGCGTGCGCCGGCGCGGCACCGACCCCCGGCACACGGTGCGCGGCCCGCACCGACCGCGCCGGATGGGGGCACCCCCGGCCGAAGGCTGGGGGAGGGAGGGCGGGCGGGGGACAGCCCGCCGCAGGCGCGACGAACCCGCACACGAGCACCGGGCCGAACGAACCCAGGCCCACAACCAGGCACCGCAGTACGCTGGGGGACGGTTCCGCACGGCGCACAGATTCGGATTGGGACAGATGACCGCAGCTCCTCAGCCGTCCCCGGTGCCGCTGACCGAACGTCAGGAAGCCCGCCGCCGCCGCATCCTGCGCGCCAGCGCCGAGCTCGCCGTCCGGGGCGGCTTCGACGCCGTCCAGATGCGCGAGGTCGCCGAGCAGTCGCACGTCGCGCTCGGCACGCTGTACCGCTACTTCCCCTCGAAGATCCATCTTCTCGTCGCCACGATGCGGGACCAGCTGGAGCACCTCCACGAGGCCCTCCGCAAGCGCCCGCCCTCGGCCACCGCGCCCGCGGACCGCGTGGCGGAGACGCTGATGCGCGCCTTCCGCGCGATGCAGCGCGAGCCGCACCTCGCGGACGCGATGGTTCGGGCGCTGACCTTCGCCGACCGTTCCGTCAGCCCGGAGGTGGACGCCGTGTCGCGGCTGACGACCGCGATCATCCTGGACGCGATGCGGCTGGACGGACCGCCGGGGCCCGAGCTGCTCTCGGCGGTCCGCGTCATCGAGCACACCTGGCATTCCGCCCTGGTCACCTGGCTGTCCGGGCGTGCCTCGATCGCCCAGGTGAAGATCGACATCGAGACCGTCTGCCGGCTCATCGACCTCACCGACCCCCGACGGGCCGGGGCCGCGGGGACGGCCGGGGCCGCCGGGGCCGCCGGGGCCTGAACGTCCGCCCCGCACCGCGGTCGCGGTCACTCCTCGGGCGGGAAGACCGCCTCCCCGGAGTCGGCCAGCGTGATGCTGATCGCCTCCACCGGGCAGCCCTCCGCCGCCGACAGCAACGCCTCCGCGGCGTCGGTGTCGGGGACCGCGGGATGGGACTGCCGGGCGGAGTCGAGGGTGAAGCCGCCCGGGGCGGAGTTCACGCACATGCCCGAGCCGATGCACACGCCCCGGTCGACCTCGATGTGCCACCGGTCCCCCACGGGGTCAGCCCTCCCAGCCCGCGGGCAGGTGGATCATCTTGTGCTCCAGGTACTCGCCCAGCCCCTCGGGGCCGAACTCCCGCCCGAGCCCGGAGTTCTTGTAGCCGCCGAAGGGGCCGAGCATGTCGAGGCTGAAGGTGTTGACGTTGAAGGTGCCGGTGCGCACCCGGCGCGCGATGTCGATGCCGTGCTCGACGTCGCCGGTCCACACGCTGCCGGACAGGCCGTAGTCGGAGTCGTTGGCGATGCGGACGGCCTCGGCCTCGTCCTCGTACGGCAGCAGGCAGATGACCGGGCCGAAGATCTCCTCGCGGGCGATCCGCATGGAGTTGGACACGTCGCCGAAGAGGGTGGGCTCGACGTACCAGCCGGTGGGCTGCGCCTGCGGGCGGCCGCCGCCGGTGAGGACCTTGGCCCCCTCCTGCTGGCCGAGGGCGATGTAGTCCAGGGAGCGCTGCTGCTGGCGGCGGGCGACCAGCGGGCCGACCTGCGTGGCGGGGTCGAGGGGGTCGCCGACGACGAGCGCGGAGGCGGCGGCCGCGAGGCGCTCGGAGGTCTCGTCGTAGCGCGAGCGCGGGGCGAGGATGCGGGTCTGGGCGACGCAGGCCTGGCCGTTGTTCATCCAGGCGGCCGAGACGATGCCGGGTACGGCGGTGTCCAGGTCGGCGTCGGGCAGGACCAGCGCGGCGGACTTGCCGCCGAGTTCCAGCGTCACGCGGGTGAGGTTGCGGGAGGCGACCTCCATGACGCGCTTGCCGGCCGCGACCGACCCGGTGAAGGAGACCTTGTCGACGCCGGGGTGGCCGACCAGGTACTCGCTGACCTCGCGGTCGGCGGGCAGGATCGACAGCACGCCCTCGGGCAGCCCCGCCTCGGCGGCGATCTCGCCGAGCACGTAGGCGTCGAGCGGCGACTCCGGTGACGGCTTGAGGATCACGGAGCATCCGGCGAGCAGCGCGGGGGCGAGCTTGGCGGCGGCGGTGAACTGCGGGACGTTCCACGGCACGACGGCCGCGACGACGCCGGCGGGCTCACGGCGTACGAGGATCGGGCCGAGCACTCCGGCGCGCCGTTCCTCCCAGGTGAAGTCGCGCGCGACGGTGATCGCGGCGTCCCACACCATCATCGCGCCGAGCGCCTGCGCGAGCACGCTCCAGGAGTAGGGCGAGCCGTTCTGGGAGCTGATGACGCGGGCGATCTCGTCGTGGCGCACGGCGATCGCGTCCTTGATGCGTGTGACGACCGCGATGCGCTCGTCGAGGGTGGCGCGCGGCCACGGGCCCTCGTCGAAGGCCCGGCGGGCGGCGGCCACCGCCCGGTCGACGTCCTCGCGGGAGGCGTGCGGCACCCGCGCGAAGACCTGCTCGGTGTGGGGGGAGACGACCTCGATCGTGGCGGTGCCGAGCGGGTCCACCAACTCCCCGCCGATGAAGAGCTGTCCGTGTTCGACGATCCCGTTCCCGTCCATGCCTGTCCCGTCCCGCCTCTGGCTGATGCCTCGTCAGAAAGTGACTCTGCTTCAGAACTGATACCAGTTCTAGTTATGGTGGGCAATGCATGCGACGCTGCGGAGAGGGGACCTCATGGAGCACGGCGACGGCATCTGGAGCATCCCGGTCCCGATCCCCGACAACCCCCTGGGCCACACCCTGGTCTACGTCGTCGACACCGACCGCGGCCCCGTCCTGGTCGACACCGGCTGGGACGACCCGGCCTCCTACGACGCCCTCGCCGACGGTCTCACCGCGCTCGGCACCTCCCCGACCGACATCCACGGCGTCCTCATCACCCACCACCACCCCGACCACCACGGCCTGTCCGGCCGGGTCCGCGAGGCCTCCGGCGCCTGGATCGCCATGCACGCCGCCGACACCGCGATCGTCCGCCGGGCCCGCCGCGCGGAACCGGGGCTCTGGCTGGACTACCTCGCCGCGAAACTCGCCGCCGCCGGCGCCCCCGAGGAACACCTCGCCCCGCTGCGGGCGGTGCGCGCCGAGCGCCGCGCCCGGCCCGTACCGGGCCTGCGGCCCGCCCTCCCCGACCGCGAGATCGTCCCCGGCGAGCGGGTGCCGCTGGCCGGGCGCGCCATCCGCGCGATCTGGACCCCGGGCCACACCCCCGGCCACGTCTGCCTCTTCGAGGAGGACGGACGCCGCCTCTTCTCCGGCGACCACCTGCTGCCCGGGATCTCACCCCACATCGGCCTGTACGAGGACCCCGACGACGCGACCGTCGGCGACCCCCTGGGCGACTACCTCGACTCCCTGGAACGCGTCGCCCGGCTCGACCCCGCCGAGGTGCTGCCCGCCCACAAGCACCCCTTCACCGACGCCGGCGCCCGCGTGCGCGAGCTGCTGGACCACCACGCCGACCGCCTCGCATCGCTCCGCGCCCTGATCGCCGAGGCCCCGCGCACCCCGTGGCAGCTGGCCGAGGCCATGCAGTGGAACCGCCCCTGGGAGCAGATCCCCTTCCCCTCCCGGAACATCGCCGTCGCCGAGGCCGAGGCGCACCTGCGCCGCCTGGTCAAGCTCGGGCACGCCGAGCCCGTCCCGGGATCGGACCCGGTCGCCTACACCGCGGTGTGAGCCCGCGCGGACAGGCGGGGTGGAGCAAGGAGCGGGTCGAACGCCGAGCCCGGCGAGGCGGAGAAGGGAGACGCGGCGGTGGGGACACCTCCCGGGCCCGAAGGGCCGCGGGGGACCGCGGCGACCGACGACAACGCCGCCGGGCGAGAGCCGTCGGCACACGACCGCCACCCCGCCTGTCCGCACGGCCTCGCAGGTGGCCGTGGAGCCGCCGGTGTGAGCCAGACCGCACACGGCCGGGCACGGCACGGCGCGCGGTCCCGGCTAAGGTGTGGTCGACACACCAAGTCCAATCACGTCCGAGTGGGGGAAGCCGGTGCGAATCCGGCGCTGACCCGCAACCGTGAGCCGTCCCCGTCCGGGGAGGGCCCAGCCGGAGCACCCGCGCGGACGGGAGCGGCTCTTCCGTCGAGGTACACGGAGCCGGAGCCCGGTGCCGTGACCGCGCGCCCGCATCCGTCTGCGCGACCGCTCACCCGAAAGGCACCACCCGATGCACCTGCGCCGCACCGCCGCGGCCGCCCTGGCCGCCTTCAGCACGCTCCTCATAGCCGCGTCGCCCTCGCCGTCGCCCGCGGCGGCACCCGCCGCGCTGTACGGGGACGGCGACCCCACGTACGACGGCGTCTGGCGCCAGTCGTACGCGCTGCTGGCACTCCACGCGGCCGACACGGACCCGGCCGGGGACGCGGTGGAGTGGCTCGCCAAGCAGCAGTGCGCGGACGGCGGCTTCGCCTCCTACCGTCCCGACCCGACGGTGCCGTGCGACCCGAAGACCGAGGACACCAACGCCACCGGCATCGCCGTGCAGGCGCTCGCCGCCCACGGGCAGGACTTCGCCGTCAAGCGCGCCGCCGACTGGCTGGCCAAGGTGCAGAACCGCGACGGCGGCTGGTCCTACAACCCCGGCGGCGCCTCCGACGCCGACTCCACGGCCGTCGTCATCGGCGGCCTCAAGGCCGCGAAGACCGACGTCAAGTCCGTGACCACCGACGGCCAGTCGCCCTACGACGCGCTGCGCTCCCTCCAACTGGCCTGCGGCAAGAAGGACGGCGGCGCCTTCGCCTACCAGCCCGACCCCAAGTCCGGGGCCCTCGCGGCCAACGCCAAGGCCACCGCGGACGCCGTGCGCGGCGCCGAAGGCGCGGGCTTCGTGGTCGAGGCCCCCGGCCGCGACACCCCGGTGCGCGACGAGTGCGGCGGCGGAGCCTCCGACGCGGGCGCCGCCTGGCTCGCCCGTCAGCTCACCGCGGGCGGCAGCCACTTCGACGCCGTCACCCCGGGCTCCGACCAGAAGAACCCCGACTTCGGCACCACCGCCGACGCCGTCGTCGCCCTCGCCGCCGGCGGGCACCTCGACGCCGCCAAGGGCGGCTACAAATGGCTCGCCGCCAACTCCGACGCCTGGGCCAAGGACAACCCCACCGCCCT
The DNA here is from genome assembly GCF_040638135.1 of Streptomyces sp. NPDC026673. NCBI lineage: Bacteria > Bacillati > Actinomycetota > Actinomycetes > Kitasatosporales > Streptomycetaceae > Streptomyces > Streptomyces sp. NPDC026673. The sequence continues at coordinate 50,666 of NZ_JBEZXR010000047.1, forward strand.
CGCCCAGCTCGCCCTCGCCGCGTACGCCACCGGCAACCCCATGCGGGACCACATCACGCGGCTCAGCGCCCTCGGCCCGGTCGCGCAGCAGAAGCCCGAGTCCTCGGGCGGCAGTTCGGTGTGGTGGATCGTCGGCGCCTGCCTGGTCGCCGGCATCGGCATCGGGGTGCTGCTCGCCGGCCGGAAGCACCGGCTGTGAGGCGGCCGCCCCTCACGGCGGCGGCACTCCTGACAGCCCTGCTGGCCGCCCTCGTCGCGACACCCGCGCAGGCGGCCAGCTACCGGTACTGGTCGTTCTGGCAGCGTGACACGGCCACCGGCGACTGGACGTACGCCCAGACCGGCCCCGCCCTCAGCCGCCCCGCCGACGGCAGCGTCGAGGGCTGGCGCTTCGGCGTCAGCCCCGACGCCGACTCGGCCGCCCGCCCCCGGGGAGCGGCCCGCTTCGCCGCCGTCTGCGACGGGACCCCGGCCCGGCCCGGCACCAAGCGCGTCGCGCTGCTGCTCGACTTCGGCACCGCCGCCGACGCCCCGGCCGCCCGCACCGCCTGCGCCCGCGTCCCCTCCGACGCCACCTCCGCCGACGCCCTGGCCGCCGTCGCGGCCCCGCTGCGCTACAACTCCGCGGGCCTCGTCTGCGCCATCACCGGCTACCCCGCCACGGGCTGCGGCGAGCAGGTCGCCGACGACGCCGCGCCCCCCGCCCCCGCCCCCTCCTCCGGCCCGGCGCTCGGCACGTACGGCGCCGCGGCCGCCGTCCTGGCCGTCGCCGCGGCCGCCGCCTGGCAGGTCCGCCGCCGCCGGAACGACCGCCCATGACCTCCGGTGCGACCCTGGCCCGCCCCCTGCGGGCCCTCGCCCTGTTCCCGCGGCTGCGCCCGCGCACCGGGAACGGCTCGGCCACCCCCGCCGCCCGCAGTACCGGCGCCGACGCACCACCCCGGCCGCGGCGGCGGTCGGTCCTCCCGTCCGGTGACACCCCCGGCGAACCGCGCACGGCCGGCACGACCGCCGCGCAGGTACCGGACACCCCTCCCGACCGCCGGACAGCGATACGGCGCCGCGACGGATCGGCCACCGCGGCCGCCCCCACCACCGAGGGCGCGGCGCCCACCCGTCCGGCCGTCACCCCCCGCAGCGGCGACGCGGCGGACGTACGGGCAACGCCTTCGCCCGCCCCTGGCCACCTCGCCGACGCGACGGCACGCACCCGGCGGGACGACACCCCGGGCGGCACGAACGGCCTCCGCCGCGGCACCGAAGGCGGGGACGGCTCCGGCCGTTTGCGGGCGCTGCTGCGGCGGCCGGAACGCACCGGGCAGGCCGGCGCGGGCGGCCCGCGGGCGGCGGGCCGGGCGCGGGGGCCGCACGCGGGGGCGTGGTGGCTGTGGGCACTGGGGCTCGCGACGGCCGCGTCCCGGACGACGAACCCGGCACTGCTCGCACTGCTGGCCGCCGTCGCCGGGTACGTCGTGGCCGTCTGCCGCGTACCGGACGCGCCCTGGTCGCGGTCGTACGCCGCCTTCCTCCGGCTCGGCCTGCTCGTCCTCGCCATCCGGCTCGTCTTCGCCGTCGTCCTCGGCTCCCCGATCCCCGGCACGCACACCGTGCTGACCCTGCCCGAAGTACCGCTGCCCCACTGGGCGCAGGGCGTACGCCTGGGCGGCCGGGTCACCGCCGAGGGGCTGTGGTTCGCCTTCCGGGAGGGCATGCGGCTGGCCACGCTCCTGGCGTGTCTCGGTGCCGCCAACGCCCTGGCCAACCCCACCCGGCTGCTCAAGTCGCTGCCCGGCGCCCTGTACGAGGCCGGCGTCGCCGTGGTCGTGGCGATGACCTTCGCGCCGCACCTGGTCGCCGACGTCCGGCGGCTGCGGGCGGCGCGCCGGCTGCGGGGCCGCTCGGTCAAGGGCGTACGGGCGCTGCTGCAGGTCGGCCTTCCCGTCCTGGAGGGGGCGCTGGAGCGCTCCGTCGCGCTCGCCGCCGCCATGGACGCGCGCGGCTACGGCCGTACCGCCGAAGTGCCGCCCGCCGTACGCCGGACCACCGCCGCGCTCACCCTCGGCGGGCTGCTCGGGCTGTGCGCGGGCACGTACGCGCTGCTGGCCGCCCAGGGCGCCGCGTACGGACTGCCCCTGCTGCTGGCCGGGCTGGCGGCCGCCGTCGCGGGACTGCGCCTGGGCGGGCGGCGCTCCGTCCGCACCCGCTACCGCCCCGACCGCTGGGACGCGACCGCGTGGCTGGTCACCGCCTCGGGTGTGGCCGTCGCCGCGCTGACGATCTGGGCCGCCGCAGCCTCGCCCGCCGGCCTCAACCCGCCGGCGGTACCGCTGACGGCGCCGTCGCTGCCGCTGTGGCCCGCGGCCGCCGCCCTGCTGGGGCTGCTGCCCGCCCATCTGAAGGGAGCCCGCCCGTGATCCGCTTCGAGCAGGTCTCCGTCACCTACGACGGCGCCTCCGCGCCCGCCCTCGCCGGTGTCGACCTGACCGTCCCCGAGGGCGAACTCTGCCTGGTGGTCGGGCCCTCCGGCACCGGCAAGTCGACCCTCCTGGGCACCGTCTCCGGCCTCGTACCGCACTTCACCGGCGGCACCCTCACCGGCCGGGTCACCGTCGCGGGGCACGACACGCGCGGCCACAGACCGCGTGAACTCGCCCATGTCGTCGGCACCGTGGGCCAGGACCCGCTCGCGCACTTCGTCACCGACACCGTCGAGGACGAACTCGCCTACGGCATGGAGTCGATCGGCGTCGCCCCCGACGTGATGCGCCGCCGCGTCGAGGAGACCCTCGACCTGCTCGGCCTCGCCGACCTGCGCGCCCGGCCGATCGGCACCCTGTCCGGCGGGCAGCAACAGCGCGTGGCCATCGGCTCGGTCCTGACCGTCCACCCCCGGGTGCTGGTCCTGGACGAGCCGACCTCCGCCCTCGACCCCGCGGCGGCCGAGGAGGTGCTCGCCGTGCTGCAACGGCTCGTGCACGACCTGGGGACGACGGTGCTGATGGCCGAACACCGCCTGGAACGCGTCGTGCACTACGCCGACCAGGTCGTCCTGCTCCCGGGCGGCGGCGCCGCGCCCGTCGCCGGGACGCCCGCCGAGGTCATGGCCGCCTCCCCCGTGCGTCCCCCGGTCGTCGCCCTCGGCCGCCTCGCCGGCTGGTCCCCGCTGCCGCTGTCCGTACGCGACGCCCGCCGCGCCGCCGCCCCGTTGCGCGAACGCCTCGCCGGCCGCACCCCGCCCGCGCCGCCCGCCGTACCGCCCGGCGAACCCGTCGCCGCCGTCCGCGGGCTCACCGTCCGCCGCGGCCGCGTCGAGGCGCTGCGCGCGGTCGACCTGACCGTACGGCCCGGCGAGACCGTGGCCCTCATGGGCCGCAACGGCGCCGGGAAGTCGACCCTGCTGGCCACCCTCGTCGGCATGCACGCCCCCGCCTCGGGCACCGTGACCGTCGGCGGCCTGGAGCCGTCCCGCACCAGGCCCGCCGACCTCGTCCGCCGCGTCGGCCTCGTCCCCCAGGACCCGCGCGACCTGCTGTACGCGGACACCGTCGCCGCCGAGTGCGCCGCCGCCGACGCCGACGCCCGCGCGACCCCCGGCACCTGCCGCGCCCTGGTCGGCGGCCTGCTGCCCGGCGTCGACGACGACACGCACCCGCGCGACCTGTCCGAGGGCCAGCGGCTCGCGCTCGCGCTCGCCGTCGTGCTGACCGCCCGTCCCCCGCTGATCCTGCTCGACGAACCGACGCGCGGCCTGGACTACGCCGCCAAGGCCCGCCTCGCCGCGCACCTGCGCACGCTCGCCGCGGACGGCCACGCCATCGTCCTCGCCACCCACGACGTCGAACTCGCCGCCGAACTCGCCCACCGCGTCGTCATCCTCGCCGACGGGGACCTCGTCGCGGACGGCCCCACCCCCGAGGTCGTCGTCTCCTCCCCCGCCTTCGCCCCGCAGGTGGCGAAGGTGCTCGGCCCGCTGCCCTGGCTGACCGTCGGCCAGGTCGAGGCGGCCCTGGCGGGGACGGCGTGACCGCCCGTCCGCCGCGCGCCGTCCGGCTGGGCCGGCGGGCCGTCGTCGCGCTGACACTCGTCTCCGCGATCGGCGTCGCCGCCTTCGGCTGGCCGCTGCTGGCCGACCCCGGGTCGGGCCTCGCCCACAGCGAGGACGCGCCCTGGCTGTTCGCCGCGCTGCTGCCGCTGCTGATCGCCGTCGTCATGGCGACCGTCGCCGACGACGAGGACGGCCTGAGCGCCAAGTCGGTCGCCATGCTCGGCGTGCTGGCCGCCGCGGGCGCCGCCCTGCGCCCCCTCGGCGGCGGCACGGCCGGCATCGAGCCCATGTTCTTCCTCGTCGTCCTCTCCGGCCGGGTCCTCGGCCCCGGCTTCGGCTTCGCCCTCGGCGCGGTGACGATGTTCGCCTCCGCGCTGCTCACCGGCGGCGTCGGGCCGTGGATGCCGTTCCAGATGCTCTCCATGGGCTGGGTGGCGCTCGGCGCGGGCCTGCTCCCCGGTTCCGTCCGGCTGCGCGGCCGGGCCGAACTCGCGCTCGTCGCCGCGTACGGGGCCGTGTCCTCGGTCGCGTACGGGACGGTCATGAACCTGCAGGGGTGGCCCTACCTCCGGGAGATGGCCTCCAGCGTCTCCTTCGTCCCCGGCGACCCGCTCCCCGCCAACCTGGGCCGCTTCGTCGCGTACTGCCTGGCCACCTCGCTCGGCTGGGACCTGCCCCGCGCCGTGCTGACCGCGGTCCTGACCCTCACCCTCGGCCCGTTCGTGCTGCGGGCGCTGCGCCGGGCCACCCGGCGCGCCGCGTTCGGCGCGCCAGTGGCGTTCGACGACGGGGGCGCGGGCGGCGCGCCGCCTCCGCCGCGCTGACGGTCGGGCGGCGCGCCCGCGGCACGAACGCGGGGCAGCGGCGGGGCGCGGCGGGGCGCCGGGCGCTCGCTGGTGTGCCGGTGTCGCTGGTGTGCCGGGCGCCGCTGGTGCGCGGCGCTGTTGGTGTGCCCACGCCGCCGGTGTCGCCGTTGGCTGTCGGCGCCGCCCGTATGCCGTGGGTGGCGGCCGTATGCCGTGGGCGGCGGCCGGTCCGGCCCGGGCAGCGCGCCCGCTCGCGCTCGCGGCTCGCGGTGTACGGGCGTACCGGCCCGGCGGCTGCCCGGCCCGCCGGTCGCGGGTGCCGCGGCCTTGCCGCACCGCGTCGCGCATCGCCCCCGCGGGGTGCCGCGTCCGCCGCGCGAAGCGGTGGGGGCACAGCCCGTCCGACGGGCCGGGCGTCCGCGGGGACGGGCAGCCGCCGCGCGAAGCGGCCGGGGCGCAGCCCGTCCGACGGGACGGGCAGCCGCCGCGCGATGTCACCCTGCCCGGCGCCCTCGCCGCGCCCGGGAATGCGGCGGATCCCCGGGCGCATCCCGGGGGTCGTCCGCACGGGGTGGCTCACATCCGCTGGATGATCGTGCCGGTCGCCAGCGCGCCACCGGCGCACATCACGATCAGCGCGAACTCCTTGTCCGCTCGCTCCAGTTCGTGCAGAGCCGTGGTGATCAGGCGCGCCCCGGTGGCGCCCACCGGGTGGCCGAGCGCGATCGCCCCGCCGTTGACGTTGACCTTCTCCAGGTCCTGGTCGAAGACCTGCGCCCAGGACAGCACCACCGAGGCGAAGGCCTCGTTGACCTCGACGAGGTCGATGTCCCCCAGGGTCATGCCCGCCTTGCCGAGCACCGCGCGCGTCGCGTCGATCGGCCCGTCCAGGTGGTAGTGCGTATCGGCGCCGACCAGCGCCTGCGCCACGATCCGGGCCCGCGGCCGCAGCTTCAGCGCCCGCGCCATCCGCTTGGACGCCCACATTACGGCGGCGGCGCCGTCGGAGATCTGCGAGGAGTTCCCGGCGGTGTGCACGGCCGTCGGCATGATCGCCTTCAGCCCGGCGAGCGCCTCCATGCTGGTGTCGCGCAGTCCCTCGTCGTGGTCGACCAGCCGCCACATGCCCTGCCCGGCGAGCTGCTCGTCCTCGGTCGTGGGCACCTGCACGGCGAAGGTCTCCCGCTTGAAGCGCTCCTCCGCCCAGGCCCGCGCGGCCCGCTCCTGCGAGATCAGCCCGAGCCGGTCCACGTGTTCGCGGGTCAGACCGCGGCGCCGCGCGATGCGCTCGGCCGCCTCGAACTGGTTGGGCAGGTCCACGTTCCACTCGTCCGGGAAGGGCTTGCCGGGCCCGTGCTTGGAGCCGCTGCCCAGCGGCACCCGCGACATGGCCTCGACGCCGCAGCCGATGCCGATGTCGATCACCCCGGCCGCGATCATGTTGGCGACCATGTGGTTGGCCTGCTGCGAGGAGCCGCACTGGCAGTCCACGGTCGTCGCGGCGGTCTCGTACGGCAGCCCGCAGGCCAGCCAGGCGGTGCGCGCGGGGTTCATCGACTGCTCGCCGGCGTGGGTGACCGTACCGCCGACGATCTGCTCGACGGCGTCGGGCTGGATTCCGGTGCGGCCGAGCAGTTCGCGGTACGTCTCACCGAGCAGGTAGGCGGGGTGGAGGTTGGCGAGCGCGCCACCGCGCTTGCCGATGGGGGTGCGTACAGCTTCGACGATGACGGGTTCAGCGGCCATGTACCTCGTCCTCTCCTCGGCCGCGGGGCGTCCCGGCGCCCGCGGCAGAACTAGTACGCGTTCTAGTTCCGCCCAGCAGTCTGCTTACCGGCGGTACGCGGGCGCAAGGGTCGTGCACGAGCCGGGCCGATCCGCGCCGTCACGGCTCTTGCCACTTACAGGGCCCGGGGCTACCGTCCACAGGCACATCTGATGGACCGTCAGAGATCGGAGTGCCCGGAACACCGGGAACGCGCCGGCCCGGGAGTCCGGCAGAGCACCCCGGAAGATCCGCAACACCCCGGACCGGAAGGGCCGGAACCAGCCAACGCCCCGCCAGGACCGCCGGGACCGCCGGGACGCCGTACGGACCACGCACGACCCGCCGGAACGCCGGAATGCCGCACGGACGCCCCCGGACCACGAACGGACCACCGGAACGCCACACCGACGCCCCGAACCACGAACGGACCACCCACAGACCACGCACGAACCCCCGAAACCACGAACGAACACCCCGGACCACGCACGGACGACCCGGACCAGGAGCCGCCGATGTCCGCCACGCCGCCGCCCTCCTCCTGCCCCGCCCTCCCCGACGGCTTCGACTTCACCGACCCGGACGTCAACCAGCGGAGCATCCCGCTCCCGGAGTTCGCCGCCCTCCGGCACACCGCGCCCGTCTCCTGGATCCCCCAGCCCCACGGCATCGCCGGCTTCGGCGACGACGGCTACTGGGCCGTCACCCGGCACGCCGACGTCAAGACGGTCTCCACCACCCCGGAGACGTTCTCCTCCCGCACCAACACCGCGATCATCCGCTTCAACGAGCACATGCAGCGCGACCGGATAGACGCCCAGCAGCTGATCATCCTCAACATGGACCCGCCCGAGCACACCCGCCTGCGCCAGATCGTCCAGCGGGGTTTCACCCCGCGGGCCATCCGCGCCCTCGAGGACGCCCTGCGCAGGCGCGCCGAGCGGATCGTCGCCGAGGCCGCCGACCGCGGCACCGGCGACTTCGTCACCGACATCGCCTGCGAACTGCCCCTCCAGGCCATCGCCGAACTCATCGGCGTCCCCCAGGAGGACCGCAGCAAGATCTTCGACTGGTCCAACAAGATGATCGGATACGACGACCCCGAGCTCGCCATCACCGAGGAGATAGGCACCGAGTCCTCCATCGAGCTCATCTCCTACGCGATGAACATGGCCACCGAGCGCAAGGCCTGCCCCGCCCACGACATCGTCACCAAGCTCGTCGCCGCCGAGGACGAGGGCAACCTCACCACCGACGAGTTCGGCTTCTTCGTCCTCGTCCTGGCCGTAGCCGGCAACGAGACCACGCGCAACGCCATCACCCACGGCATGCACGCCTTCCTCACCCACCCCGAGCAGTGGGACCTCTTCCGCGCCGAGCGCCCCCGCACCGCCGCCGACGAGATCGTCCGCTGGGCCACCCCGGTCACCTCGTTCCAGCGAACCGCCACACACGACACGGAGCTGGGCGGAGCCAAGATCCGGGAGGGCGACCGCGTCGGCATCTTCTACGCCTCCGCCAACCACGACCCCGAGGTCTTCACGGCCGCCGACGCCTTCGACATCACCCGCGACCCCAACCCCCACCTCGGCTTCGGCGGCGGCGGCCCCCACTTCTGCCTCGGCGCGAGCCTCGCCCGCCTCGAGATCGACCTCATCTTCAACGCCATCGCCGACACCCTCCCCGCCATCCGCCTCGCCGGCGAGCCCCGCCGCCTGCGCTCCCCCTGGCTGAACGGCGTCAAGGAACTCCGCGTGACCTACACCTGACCGTGAGCGTACGTTTGCCGGGCGCGGGGTATCGCAGGGTAGGGTGTGTTTTCGCGTGTCCAGCGGGCGTGTAGCTCAGCGGTAGAGCGCTGCCCTTACAAGGCAGATGTCGGCGGTTCGAAACCGTCCACGCCCACCAGCCCCAGCGCATGGCGAAGGCCCAGGTCATCCGGTGTGAGTCCGGAAGCCTGGGCCTTTTTCATCGGCCGCCCATGAGGGCCGCCGTGCCATTCACGTGCCAGACGGATCCCCGGCGTCCAGCCCCTTCACCCGCCGGATCTGGTCGTCCACGTGCCCGGCCATCGGCGGATCACCGGTCCCGGCGTGTGCGCTTGCCCACCCGTCCCAGGAGGCCGCGGCGGGCGGGCCCAGTGAAGGGTGGGAGCTCCGCGAAGCCGGGTTCGGCGCCCAGGGTCCCGGCCAGGTGGGCGAGCGCCGTCCGTACCCGGGTGAGCGGGTGGCCGGGGAAGCGCGCGTCGTACTCCTGGGCGTCGGCGCGGTGGAAGGGGAGCCCGCCGCGCAGCCCGGGCGCGTAGGGATGCTCCAGGAAGTACTGCTCGGGCCCGAGTTCGGCGAGCACCATGGCCTCACGCATCCCTGTGACGCCGTCTTCAAAGGCCTGCACCTTGACCACCGCGCTGCAGGCCGCGCGCGGCAGGGTGTAAGTACCCAGGAACGCCTGGCCTCTCGGCCGGTCCGGCAGCGGCACTTTGAGTACCTGGCGCAGCGCAGGCAGTCCGGCGACCCGGACGACGTCGGCCTCGATGAGACCGCCGCCCGCGTCGGCCGTGAAGCGGGCGAGTGCCTGCCGCAGCCGGTCCGGCTCCTCCAGAGGCGCGGGTATGTCCGGAGGCAGGTCGAAGAAGTGCAGGCTGATCACGTCGCCGTGGTCATCGGTCCAGGCGTGGTCGGCGACCTGCCGGTAGCCCGGCAGGTCCGCACCGTCGAGTGGTCCCATGGGCAACGATCATGCCGTAGCGGCGAGTTCGGTGTCACGACGCACCAGAGTCGCATGCCTGCCGTCGAGGGCGATCAGTTGGTCGTGCGTGCCGCGTTCGGTGATCCGCCGTGGTCCATCACTCCGAAAGATCCAGCACCGGAGCGACATCACCGGCGGCTGCCTCATCGCAACCCGACTCACGCCGACGACACCACGCCTACAAACTGAGTAGGCCGGAAAGGGCCTTTTCCGCCGCGCCGGCTTGAGCTGGGATCATCCCCGAGAGGAACGTAGACGGACGCGACGGGCCGCTCCGGGGAGTTCATGATGGCGTTGGCGAAGAAGGGCACCAAGTGCTCCACGGTCGACGGCTGCCGCTACCGATGGGTAGTTGCACCTGATGACGAGCCCGGCCTGGCGATCGTGGTGGAGGATGCCGAAGCCAACGGACAGCGGATGGTGACCTGGGTGGAGCACGGCACGGTGATCACTCCTGCGCTGGTAGCCCATGCGATTCGCCGAGCGCGGGAATTGGGCTGGGTTCCCGGGCGGCGAGGTCCACAGTTCAGCACTCGTCTGCTCGGGGACGAGGCGGCGTGCTGACATCCACAGCCGATACCAACGAGGACGTACGACAGCAGATCAGATCGGCTGCAGGTGGGCTCTGACGCCATCGATTGCCAGTGATGTGAGCAGGCGCGACAAGCCCCCGCTGGAACTCCTAAAGCGGGTGTCACAGGTTCGAATCCTGTCGGCGGCACCAGCGCAACGGCCCCGAACCGACCATGGTCCGGGGCAAAACGTATTGCCGCCCGTGATCCACACGGGGCGCCGACAGCCCGGGGCCCTGAGGGCACACGTGCGCGCGGCGTGTCTGATCGTGCAGGCACGAGCGGGGAACACCGGGGAACTTCGAATCGCCGGTGGCGGCAACGTCGGGTTTGCCGCCAGATTTGCAGCTCAGTCCTATTCGCCGGCCTTGCCGAACACGGCTTTGACCAGACTGGCGTCTCCGGTGTAAACCCTCATGCGCTGCACGTTCCCGTCGGCAAGCGTGAGATCGAATCCCGCAGTGCCCATGAAGAGGTGCTTGTCCGAGGGGGCGATAGTAGTGGTGCCAAGCGGGATCGTCAGCGCATCCTTGCCGGCCCTGGCTTCCCATATGGCGTCCGCGGAATTCGACAGGCGCAACTCACCCCACGGCGTCTTGACCTTGCTGTCCGGCCTGACAAACAGTGCACGTACCCGGAGTTCAACGCCCTGATGGAAGTCGGCCACGTCCTTCGCCGAGCTGACCGGGGCCTTACGGATAGCGGCCACCCAGCGGAAGAGCGGAGGCGTACTGCCAAACGATGATCTAGAGGAGATTGTCACGGGCTGCATGCTCGCACTCCACCTACCTGCTCTACAAGGTGCGTTAGCCACAGGCCTACAGGCCCCATGGCGGATGCCTCAGTCTGTCCGCCGCCCGTGCGGACACCGTCAAGTGAGCCCGGATTGTCGACCCGTCGTGCCACCTGTACGCGACGTCAGTCGGGGAGTCTCGGGGTGACGGCAGCGCTGACAGCAACGAGGGCGAACGACAGCAACTGGCCATAGCCCGCTACGGCGGTGGCGCAACCCTGCCGCCCGGAGCTGCAGGGGGCCTGCCCACATCTTCTAAACGTCTGCTCATCCTTCACGGTTGACATCCCCGAGTGACATCAAAGCCGGCGCATCACCGCGGAGCAGGGCGGCCGGAGACCAACGAGAGGCCGCCGGTGCAGGCCCCTTCTGGCAGTCCGGACGGAGCCCGGCGCGAACTTACAAGTCAGCGCCGATGCCGATGCCGACGCCGAGCCTGAGCCCGCGGCGGGACCTGACGCTGTCTGCTCGTGCCGATGGCAACGGTCGGGTGCGGCGCCGACGGGATTCGAACCCGCGCGCTAGGTAGGGCAAGGACCGCCCGGACCCGCACTGGAGCGTCGTAGGAGGGACCTTCCCCTACGACGATCGCAATCGACCGCTCTGCCACGGCGCCGCAACCTACGGGACCGCGCGATCCCGCTTCGGCGAGCATAGAGGCAGGGGCCCCGACCGCGCGCCGCTACCTCGAACCGACCATGACCACGCCAGCATGGCGGCCTGGTCCGTTCACAAGGCACGACCCGCTACCAGGAAGAGCCCTGAGACTGGGGGCCACACAGCGATGGCCGCGGCGATCTCGAACCTCCCTTCTGACCGCTACGCGCACGGCCCGCGGGCGGAACACGGCAGCGAGTGAGAGACACCAACCCAAGGACGTGCGGCCGGCCAAGTCGCCGCGGGACGGGGAGCGTCCGTGCCGCCCCGTGCCGGAGCGCGCGGCGAACCACGGTCAACGCCGGGCATCGCACCCCCTCTTACACGGGCAGCAGCGGACTGCCCATCCAGGTCACGACGTAGTGGAGCGCGTCGTTCTGGCCCTGAACGCGGTGAATGAAGCCCACGACGAATGCGCCTTCGAGACCGATGAGCGCGAGCAACTCTGCCTCTACATCGACGAGGCCCTCACTGAGCGAGGAATCGACGTCGCGGCCCTGACCGCCAGGCACGGACTTGGGCGGTACGAGCTCACGGACCAGTGGCGGGATTGGTAAGCGAGCCGTCGTCGTGAGAGGTCAGAGTGACCGCGGCCCGTCTCGGTTTCCGTCTCGTTCAGCCCCGCTCACAGCCGTTCAGACGACATCAGGAGCCAGGCGCAGTCCGTGAGCGGGTCGGGCGTGAACGCGGGTGGACGTCACCCACCTGCCGCGACGTCGACTCGCGGATGCGACCATGCCCGCATGCCGCTGCCTTACCCCGACGATCTGGCATCCGTGGTGCTGCGCACCGACTTCAACGACGACGCAGCCTGGGACGCCCTGCGAGAGACGATCGACACCGCACAGGACGGAGTCGCGACATACGTCGACGACCCGCGTTTCGCTGACGTGGGCATCCAGGTCCTGGTCGACGAGGATGCCGCAGCCGAGGACGACGACAAGATCACGTATGTCTTCCTCGCGGATGCCGCCACCATGGCCGATCCGACGCACCCCCTTCTGGCCGTCGACCTCTACGACGAACCGGGCCGGACCTTCCGTGTGCCGGCCGAGTGGTACCCCGAGATCTCCGCCAACCTGAGCATCGCCAACATGGACTTCGCCGACTTCGCCGACTCCACGGACACCACTGGCACGTTCCGCGGCTGGTGACTGCGACCGCCCTGAACAGCCCCAGCACACTCGTGGGCGTGGGTGGTAGCAGCTCAGGCGGTCACCATGTCCTTCGACGGCCCCGAGCGCATCACCGCACTCGGTATCCCTGGCCGGCGCCGCGGTGCGCGCAGACGGTCGGGTCCAGGAAGTCCGTCGTGCGGGGAATGGCGCTTGGGAGCCCCGTCACCGCCAGGACGTGCCGTGGTGCGGACGCCCCGGCCCGTGGCCCGGCGCCACGGGCCACGCCGGCGGTTCGCCGCTCACCTGGTCGGCGGGCTGGTTCACCGTGCCCGGGGCCTGCGCGAGGCCGGTGGCCCACAGTTGGTCGACACGCGAGCGCTCGGCGGCGTCCGGGTAGCGGTTGGTGCAGGACGGGCCGGGGCCGCCGCCCGACATCAGCTCACTGCACGGCCCGCTGTAGTCGTCCGCCAGGCCCAGCACGTGCCCGGTCTCGTGGGTGACGACGCGGACCGAGTCGTCCTTCTGGTTCTGGGTGTAGTCGAGGAAGACGTAGCCGCTTCCGTGGCCGTCGGTGGAGGCGTACGACCCGCGCGAGTCGTTGCCCTCGCGGTAGGAGAAGTCGGCGCCGCTCGAAGCCTCCTGGAGCTTGACGTTGGACACGGAGCTGTTCCAGATCGAGGCCGCGGTCGATATCTGCGAGCGGAAGCTCGGCGCCTGGGAGGCGTTGTAGTAGACGGTCACCGCCTGCGCGTTGGGCTGGGCGGCGCGCTTTTCGGCGACCGACTTGAGCACAGCCGAGAAGAACGCCGTGTTGTTCGAGGCCTCCTCGACCGACCCGCCGTACCGGGCCACGGAGGTACCGGCGGAAGCGGACGGGGTGGCGGGCGTCTGGGCGCCGGCCGGTACTGCCGCGCCCAGCGCGGCGGAGGCCAGACCCAGGCCGAGAGCGACGGCGAGGAGCCTCGCGGAGGTTCGGGACGAGTTCATGTGAGGGCTCCCATCCACTCGTGACGCCGAGCGCCCGGTGCGCGGTCGACTCCGCGTGAACACCGGTTCCGAACTGCAGCGACGTCCTGTGGGTCGCCATTCTTAGAACGCCTCGACAGGGAACGCAACGGGTCCCGCCACTATGTCGCCTCGTAGGTCCCGGGACCTCGCCAGGGCAGTGCGCGCGGGTCTCCACTCCGCACAAGGCGGCGTGGGGAATAACTGTCGCAGCGTCAGAAGCCCTGCCTCACCGGGCTGCGGGCGTGCGGGTCGGCCGGACGGAATGCCGGGCAGCACAGCGGGATCCACATTCGGGCAAAGAGGGGCAAAACCCTACATGTCTACCGCACCGCATCTACTAAGTGCGCCGATTACTTGGCGGAGCGCTGTGACCGACGTCATAGAATGTGGGCTTCCGTTCCTTTCGCCCGGCGCCGACCCCTGCCCGCCGCACCCGGTGGCTTCCGGACTGCGCGAGCCGGGCCGTCGTCAGTCACGTACAAGAGGTACGCACCCGATCACAGGCAGCAGTCGGGCCGGAGGCCGGAATGCCGGAGGCCGGAGTCCGCCTCCACCGGAAGTTCGCCACTTGGGTCCGCGCGGCAGCGCGGAGGCGTTCTAGCAGTGATATCCGTCCGGACACTCGGCGAACAGCACTCCGAAGACCAAGAAGAAGAGGACCGGCACGCCGGACACCGCGCCCATGACGGCGAAGCGCCGACGAGCCTGCCGCCGACGCCCGACAAGAGCCACCAAGAACCCCGTGGCCGGCGCGACCACCGCGCTCGTCAGGGCAGCCAGGCCGAACACCCTGCCGAACTCTTCACGCACCTCGGGAAACCCCGCGATGAGGGTGATCAACGGTGTCAGCAGGATGAGCGGACTGGCCATCCACCACCACGCCATTCCCTTGATCACCCGATCCACCCCGGAAGGCGTCCGGCCGTCGGGCACTACCTCACCGGAACGCCGCTTCGGAGTAACGGGAGATGACATGGCGAAATCATAAGTGGCGGCGGCCCGGCAGCACTCAGCCGCGATCGACAACAGGCGGCCGGGCGCCGAGAGATGCTGCCGGTGGGTGAGTGCGGGTTCGTCTCACGGCCTTGGGGTGCAAAGCGGCGGGCTGCGGAGGGGAGGGTTGGGGGGCCCGGGGCCGGTTGGCGCTGTGCGGGTCGGTGGTCGGCGGGGGTTCAGGCTCCGGAGCGGGGCCGGTTGTCCACGGGTGCCGGTCTCGTCGCCGTCCGCAGGTAGGGACGGCCGGTCGCCACGCCCACCCTTCACGGGTGCGCGCCCGCCGTGACCGGCGTCCGCGGGTGATTCCCCGACAGGCAGCACCGGGCTCGGCGGACGACCTCCGGGGATCGGGCTCCGTTTTGCCGAGCATGTCGGCGACAGAGCCCCTTCGAGGCCTCAGGCCGCCCGCCGGATCCACTCTTCGCCGGCCTGCCGCAAAGACGCGGAACGCCGACGTGGCCGGCCCCGGGACGAAGCCCGGGCCCGCCGGCCTGCCCGTCGGCGGGCCCCGACCGTCAGGGCATCGAACGCAGCCGGTCCAGTTCGCTGCCGATCGTCTCCCGCAGCACATCGTGCCGGGGGTCGAGCCGGAACCGCTCGTCACTCCAGCGGTCACGCGGATACAGCCACACCGGTCTGCCCACCAGTTCGGCCGGCTCCCACTCGAACCTCGGCCAGACGTGGACGTGCAGGAACGGGTCCGTGTTGCCCAGGATCTCCAGGTTGACCCGGCGGAAGCCGCTGTCCAGCCGGCGACAGGCCCGCTCGACCGCTTCTCCCAGTTGGTCCATGTCGGACAGAAACGACCGTCGCTTGGCCCTCGGCAGTTCGGACAGCCGCTGAACACCCGGTTCGTCCGCGAGGAGAACCGAGTACCCCGGCAGGAACTGAACGTCGCCGATCACTGCGAAGCCGGACTCGAGTCGCCGTAGCACGGTCGGGTTCTCGCCCCGCAGAGCAGCCCCGATCCGGTCCGTCCGCCAGTCGCCGCGCATGCATCGAGCCTACCCATGAGTGATCAAGGCGCTCTCTTCGCTCCCCACCGCCCTCACCCGCTTCGAGGACCAACCACGTGAGGCGACGAGCGGCCCCGGCCGATTTCAGTTCGTGCCGATGCTCCGGGCCGTGGCCACGAGACTCGGGGGCAGCCCCGGGCCCGCGCAGGCGTAGTCGATCAACAGGTCCCGGTAGGAGGTGTTCGCGAGCCCCGGCGCCAGGGCGATCAGGGCCCGCAGATCGTCGGACGAGCCGGACAGCCGCGTGCGATAGGCGGCGCCCGCCGCACGCAGGGTGACTTCGTGGGGTTCGTGTTCCAGGCCTTGCCCGACGAGGCTCGCGGCTGCGGCGAAGTCGCCCTGCTCTGCGCGTACATCGGCGAGGTCCAGGTAGAGGGACCAGTTGGCGGGGTCCAGGGCCAGGGCGTCTTCGAAGGCTGCCGCGGCCCGGTCCAAGTCGCCCTTCACCCGCCAGGTGGCCGCTCGTGCGACCGCGGTCCACATGACCCGGTCGACGGCATCAGCGCGGTCGCACAGGGCGAAGGCCAGTTCGTGGCGTCCGCAGGCCCGGGGCAGCCGGGCCATGGCCGCAAGCGACTCCGGTACGGGACTGCGTTCGGACACCACGTCGACAGCGTGGAACCAGGGCGCGAACCGCTCCCGCATCTCGTCGGTGTCCAGGTCGTGGTCGTAGTCCAACGTCCGCAGACACGCCTCGGCCAGCGCCTCGGCACTCACCGCGCCGAGAAAGCGTGCGTCTCCGAACCAGGGTGCGGCGCCCCATGGCACGTCGGGCCGCACGCCCGTGACCGAACCAAGGGTCATCGCCGCGTCGTCCATGTCCCCGTCGAGGAACAGGAAGTACGCCTGCGCCGGCACGACGCTCAAGGAGCCCTTCCCTTCGAGCCCCTCCTTCAGCTCCGACCGCCGGTCCCGCCACAACTCGCCGAGCGCCGCATAGGGCTCCGGGGCTGCCGGCGCGGAGGCCATCGCCCCCACCAGAAACTCCACGGCGCCGACCGGGCTTCCACCGCAGTGCGCCATCACAGCGGCGAGAGCGACTCCCGCTGTCACTGACTGGTTCGACATCGCCGGAGGATATCCGTGACCAGCGGTCCTGTGAAACCTCCGCGTGCGCGGTGGCGCTGCCGTCAGCGATCCCTGCGGCGAGCACCATCGCGGGGCGTCTCCGGGCCGTCCGGATCGGCGCAGGCCGGGCGCTCCCCCCGCCGCACTTCCGGAAGACCCAGCCGATGCATGATCCGACACCGCGCCCGTGCGGGGGCATTGACCCGGCGGGCAGAGGTGAGCAGCATACGCACGTGATCAGGCATCGGCTCGCGACGGCACGGGGTCATCATGGCGGTTGAACCACGGTCCGATGTGCGTCCGCTGCGGGTGCGCCTGCGCGGCTACCTCCTCGCCGTGC
Source organism: Streptomyces sp. NPDC026673 (assembly GCF_040638135.1). Lineage (NCBI taxonomy): Bacteria > Bacillati > Actinomycetota > Actinomycetes > Kitasatosporales > Streptomycetaceae > Streptomyces > Streptomyces sp. NPDC026673. The sequence goes on from NZ_JBEZXR010000047.1 coordinate 67,598, forward strand.
CGATCCTCAGCGGGTGGGCGGTCATCGGTCACCGGTGGCTGTCCGAACCGTGGCCGGCGAGCGTGGAGACCGTGAGCCTCACACTCGCGGCATGCGTGCTCCTCGACGAGATCCGCGCCTGGCGACTCCGTCGTGTCGACCGCGTGACCGATCGATTCGGCGACTGATCACAGCCGACGGCGGTGGTCCAGGCGCCTGGCGGGCTCAACCGTCCAGAGATGCCACATAGGAAGCCAGCTTGTCGGGGCTGACCACCCACATGACGCGTTCGATGCCGTGCTCCGACGCATCAGCGGTCACAAGAGCCACTGCGTCACCGTGCCGCGTCACCAGGGCGGCAGGCCTGCCGTTGGCCTCCACCCAGCGGACATCCGTCTCGGCCCAGAAGCGCGGGGAGTAGGCGACGAGGGTCTTGGAGACATGCGGGCGGCCGATGATCGGGATCTTGGAGGCCCCGCGCTTCCCCGCACCGTCGGCGTAGCTGACCACGTCGGCCGCGAGAAGCTCTTCCAGCGCCGCCAGATTGCCGGTCTGTGCCGCCTCGACGAACGCCTTCAGCAGACGGCGGTGCGCGGTGGAGCTGACCGGCTCCTTGCGTTCCGCTGTGAGGTGCTTCCGGGCCCGGCTCACCAACTGGCGCGTATTGGCCTCGCTCGTCTCCAGGATGTCCGCGATCTGTTTGTACGGGTAGTCGAAGGCTTCCCTCAGCACGTAGGCGGCCCGTTCCACGGGGTTCAGCTTCTCCAGAAGGAAGAGGACCGCCATGTCGAGAACCTCGGCCCGTTCCGCCCCCAACTGCGGATCCGCGCTGGTGTCGATCGGTTCCGGAAGCCACGGACCGATGTAGGACTCGCGTTGCATCCTGGCGGACTTGGCGTGGTTGATCGACAGCCGGGTGGTGATCGTGGCCAGGAACGCCACCGGTTCCTGGACGTCGGCATGGTCGATGGTCTGCCAGCGCAGCCATACCTCTTGGACGATGTCCTCGGCTTCCGTGGCACTGCCGAGCACGCGGTAGGCGATGCCGAACAGTCGGGGACGCGCCGCCATGAAATCCCTCGTCGCCTGCTCAAGGGAGTCTGTGTTTTCACGCGTGCGCATGAGTGGCCTCCAACTCGTGATCACCATGCTATTAGCGGGCACAGTGGGACGCTCGCCGAGCCGGGCGGGATGTCCCGCTCCCCGCGGGCGATCGAATCCGTAGCGGCGGCTCGTCACTTCCGTCGCCATGGGCACACCGTGATCGAACCGGTGGGGCGCCGTTCGCGGCGGCGCGGGGTCGGGCCGGTCCACGCGAGAGCGGCCGGGACCGGGGGCGCCCGCGAGGACGGTCCGGGCGGAGCCTCGACGCCGAGCGCGATGCCTCGGCCACTTTCCGCCACATCGGCGAGATCTGTCACAAAACGGAGACCTCGTTTGACATTCAACCAAAAGCGTTGAAAACGGACCCGGCCATACAAGGACAGCATCCCGATGACCACAGAAAGCATCCAGAACGTGACGCTCGGCAAGGAGTTCAACGGGCTCGGCATATCCGACGCGGCATTCGCGCTGTTCGACGAAGTGGGCAGGGTCGTCGGATGGACGCAGACCGCCGAGCGGCTCGTCGGTTACGGTGCCGGGGACATCGTGGGCCGCGCCGCCACCCTGGTGGTGCCGTCCTTCGGGGCGGCAGCCGGCACCTCGGCGTTCGTGGAGCGCTGCGTCGCCCAGAACGGCTGGCCCGGCGCTACGGCCGTACGCCACCGCGGCGGACACCTGGTCGACGTCAGCCTGCGGATCACGGCACTGCGGGGCCAGGACGGGCCCACACGCTGGCTGGCCTCGCTGACCGACGCGGGGGCACTGTCCGGGGACGTACTGAGCGGCCTGGCGCGGGGCCCGCTCCTCGCCCGCGCGCCCATCGGAGTCGTCGTCCGGGACCCGCAGTTGCGCTGCACGGTCACCAACGACGTGATGGAGCAGCACGACGGCATCCCCGCCGACCGGCGGCTCGGACGGCGGATCTCCGAATCACTGCCCGGCGCCAAGGCCGAAGCCCTCGAGGCACTGATGCGGCAGGTCCTCCAGGGCGGCGTCGCCAAGGTGCACGAGTACCGGGCGTGGCTGCCCACCGCCCAGGGGCGGGAGCACCCGTTCGCGTGGGGCTACCACTGCCTCCAGGGCTCCGACGGCGAGACGGTGGGAGTGTGCGTGATCAGCGCCGACGTCACCGAGAGCCGGCGGATGCGCGAGCGCATCGACACCATCTCCGAGGCCAGTGCGCAACTGGGCGGGAGTCTGGACGTGATGCGGACCAGCCAGGGCCTGGCCGACCTCGCCGTACCCCTGCTCGCCGACTACGCCGCCGTCGACCTGGAGCAGTCCGTCCCGTTCGGTGAGGGGCCGGCCGTCCGCCTCGGCGCCACCACCGGCGGGGGTGTTCCCGTGCTGCGACGGGCCGGACAGGCCTCGATCCACCCCGGGGTCCCGGAATCCCCGCTGACGCACGGCGAGGCGGTCCCGATGTCGTCCACGTCGCCGCTTGCCGTCGTCCTGCGCACCGGCAAGCCCTTCCTCGAGCGCCACCTGGACCGGCCCCGACTCGACGGGCGGCCGGCACTCGCCCATGGGAGCCATGAGAGCGGCATGCACTCGCTGATGGTGGTGCCCGTCCGCGTGCGGGGCGCGCTGCTCGGTGTGGTGATGTTCGTCCGCACCCGGAACCCGGCGCCGTTCCAGGAGGCCGACCTGCTGCTGGCCGAGGAGCTCGTCAACCGCGCCGCACTCGCGCTGGACAACGCCCGCCGGTACGCCCGCGAGCACACCGCCGCCCTCGCCCTGCAGCGCACCCTGCTGCCGCGCCGGCTCTCCGGCGGCACGGCCGTCGAGACGGCGTCGCGCTATCTGCCGGCCGACCTGGACCACGGGGTCGGCGGAGACTGGTTCGACGTGATCCCGCTGTCCGGGGCCCGGGTGGCCTTCGTCGTCGGCGACGTGGTCGGGCACGGCCTGCACGCCGCCGCCACCATGGGCACACTGCGCGCCGCGGTGCGCACCCTGGCCGACATGGACCTGCCCCCCGACAAACTCCTGGCCCACCTCGACGACACCGTGCAGCGCCTGGCCGAGGAGGACTGCGACGACCCCGACCCGGCCCCCGGGGCCGTGGGCGCCACCTGCCTGTACGCCGTGTACGACCCCGCCACCGGGGTGTGCAGCATGGCCCGCGCCGGGCACCTGCCGCCCGCGATCGTCGACCCGCAGGGCCACGTCACCTTCCCCGACCTTCCCCCCGGAGCCCCTCTGGGCATCGGCCTCGGCGACCCCTTCGAGACCGTGGAACTGGAACTGCCCGAAGGCAGCCTCCTCGCCCTCTACACCGACGGCCTGATCGAGACCCGCGACCGCGACATCGAGGACGGCATGCACCGCCTGGGCACCGCCCTGAAGGACCCGGGCCGGCCTCTGGAGGAACTCTGCACGCGCGCGACGGACACCGTCTCCGGGCAGGCGTCCTGCGACGACACCACCCTGCTCCTCATCAGGACCCGATCCCTGCCCCCGGCCCAGCAGGCCTCCTGGACCCTGCCCAATGACGAGACCGCCGTGCGCAGCGCCCGCGACCTGGCGGCCCGCCAGTTGACCGCCTGGGGACTGGACGGTCTCGGCGACTCCACAAAGCTGATCGTCAGCGAACTGGTCACCAACGCCATCCGCCACAGCAGCGGTCCGATCCGGCTGTGCCTGAAGCAACACGGGGTCCTGACCTGCGAAGTGTCGGACACCGACACCTGTGCCCCCCGCCCGCGCCGCGCCCGCTCCACGGACGAGAACGGCCGCGGCCTCCTCCTCATCGCCCAGATGTCGCGCAGGTGGGGGTCCCGGTTGTTGCCGGAGGGCAAGGTCGTCTGGGTCGAACAGGATCTGCCCGCGGCCTCCGGCTCCCGGCCTTTGTCACGCCCGCTGCAGCCCAGTGCCACATAGACATCGACGATGCCCGACCCACCGCTGACGGTCGGCGTCAGGACCGCCGTATGCGTACCGGGGGGCGTGGAGGTCGGTGCGTCGAGGTCGATCGCGGCCGCGACATCCGCGGTGCCGGCGCCGATGCCGGTGGCCGGGGACGAACAGCGAACGCACCAGCGCCGGGTCCGCGGT